>NZ_JBEXOP010000014.1:0-170045 GCF_040611575.1 Streptomyces sp. NPDC006610 | reverse complement strand
ATGCGCAACTACCTCATCCTCAAGGAGCGCGCCGCCGCGTTCCGCGCGGACCCGGAGGTCCAGGAGGCCCTGCGCGCCGCGCGTCTGGACGAACTCGCCCGGCCCACCGCCGACGACGGTCTGCAGGCGCTGCTCGATGACCGCGCCTCGTTCGAGGAGTTCGACGTCGACGCCGCCGCCGCGCGCGGCATGGCCTTCGAGCGTCTGGACCAGCTCGCGATGGACCACCTCCTCGCCGCCCGCGGCTGAGCAGTCGGCCCGGCCGACCCTTCGGCGCCCCCGCGCGGAACGCCACGGACTCAACAGGTCCGCGACGCCCTCCGCGCGGGGGCCCGCGGTGGCTCAGAGCACTTCCTCCCCGGGGTCGCGCCCTAGCGAGGCCAGCGCGGTGGCCGGGTCGTGGGCCCCGCCCCCGGCCGGCACCCAGTGGCCGTCCTCCGCGCGGTAGGGCCACCAGCGGCCGTCACGGCCCAGACGCAGCTGGGCCGACCCGTCGGCGACCGTCCACCGGTTGCCGTGCACACACAGCGCGGGCCGTTCGCCCTCGTCCCAGGCCGCGTCCAGGGCCGCACACGCGCGTGCCCACGCTTCGCCCCGCACGTCCCACTCCTCCTCCAGCACACGGAGCGCGGTGACGCCTCCGTACCGCCACGCCCGGACGGCCGACGCCAGCTCTTTCCTGCTGCGCCCCGACCCTTCGGCGAGCCGGTCCACGACGGCCCGCTCGGGAGTACCGGCGGCCAGCCGCACGGCATCCTGGCCGACCGTCGGTTCCGCGCCCTCGGGCAGCAGTCCGGGTCCGGCGTGCAGGGACTCGGCCAGCAGCCGGTATGCCGCCACGGCGGTCCGGGCCGCCAGGAACTCCAGCGCCGCCGGATCCACCGGTCGTGCGGGCCGCGTCCCGGTGTCGAGCGACGGCGGGAGTCCCGGCTCGGACGGCAGCTCGGGCAGGGCGGGAAGCGGCGGGAGGATGTCACCGGCCGCGTACGCCTCGCCGGCGTCCACACCGGGCGGTGCCGCGGTCTCCTCGCGGGGTTCGGCGCCGCGTGACTGGAGGTTCGCCAGCAGGGCACGCCCGCCGCGCCCCCGCATCAGCAGCAGCACGAGGGGGTCCTCGTCGAGCAACCGCGCCACCTGGTAACAGAGCGCCGCGGTGTGCCCGCAGTGGTCCCAGGCGCCGCAGTCGCACTCGGGCTCCAGATCACCCGTCCCCGGCAGCAGGTCCACCCCGGCCGCCGCCGCGTCCTCCACGAGGTGCGGTGGCATCTCCCCGTCGAGCAGCGCGGCGACATGCCCCGCACGCTCCGCGGTCATCTCCAGGAAACGGTCCCACTGCTCGGCCGGCAGCTCGGCGAGGAGGACATCGGCCCGGTGCCCCGTGCCGTCCCGGTCCTGCACGACGGCGCTGATGCGCCCCGGCCGCACCGACACCGCTCCCACGGCCCCCGCGCGCGCGAGCCGACGACCGGTCCTCACCTGCTCCCCGTCCAGCGCCGCCTCCTCCAGCGCCTTCAGCCACGCCCGGCCCCACCAGGTCAGCGCGAAACCACGCCCCCGCGCGGGCGGCAGCGCGGCGAAGGTGCGCTCCACTTCGCCGGGCCGGCCGGTGGTGCGCCCGCCGCAGTCGCGGTACCCGTTCATCGCGTGCCTCCTCGCAGCTCGACCAGTTCGGCCAGCTCGGCGTCCGTCAACTCGGTCAGCGCGGCCTCGCCCGAACCGAGCACCGCGTCGGCAAGCTGCCGTTTGCGGCTCAGCATGTCGGCGATGCGGTCCTCGATGGTGCCCTCGGCGATCAGCCGGTGCACCTGCACGGGCCGGTCCTGGCCGATGCGGTACGCGCGGTCCGTGGCCTGTGCCTCGACGGCCGGGTTCCACCAGCGGTCGTAGTGCACGACGTGCTCGGCCCGGGTGAGGTTCAGCCCCGTGCCCGCCGCCTTGAGCGAGAGGAGGAAGACGGGCACGTCACCGTCCTGGAACCGCCGGACCATCGCTTCCCGCTCGGCCACGGACGTCCCGCCGTGCAGGAACTGCGCGGACACGCCGAGCTGTGCAAGGTGCCGTTCGAGGAGCCGTCCCATGCTCACGTACTGCGTGAAGACGAGTAGGCTCGCGTCCTCGGAGAGGATCGTGCCGAGCAGCTCGTCCAGCAGCTCCAGCTTCCCTGAGCGACCGGCGATCCTGGGACGCTCCTCCTTGAGGTACTGCGCCGGATGGTTGCAGATCTGCTTCAGCCCGGTCAGGAGCTTCATGATCATCCCCCGCCGCTCCATGCCGTCGGCACCGGCGATTGCCGCGAGGGTCTCCCGCACCACCGCCTCGTACAGCCCCGCCTGCTCGTCGGTGAGGGACACGGCACGGTCGGTCTCCGTCTTCGGCGGCAGCTCGGGCGCGATCCCGGGGTCCGACTTGCGGCGCCGCAGCAGGAACGGGCGGACGAGCCGGGCCAGCCGTTCCGCGGCGGCGGGGTCGCGGTCGTCCTCGATCGCCCGCGCGTACCGCGCGCGGAAGGCGCCGAGGCGGCCGAGCAGCCCCGGCGTGGTCCAGTCGAGGATCGCCCAGAGTTCCGACAGGTTGTTCTCCACCGGCGTGCCCGTGAGCGCCACGCGCGCGCGTGCGCCGATGGCACGCAGCTCCCGCGCGGTCGAGGAGTAGGGGTTCTTGACGTGCTGCGCCTCGTCCGCCACGACCAGCCCCCACGTCACCTCGGACAGCCGGGCCCGGTCCAGCCGCATCGTGCCGTACGTCGTGAGCACGAACTCCCCGTCGGCCAGACCTTCAAGGTCACGCCCCGCCCCGTGGAAACGGCGCACCGGCGTGCCCGGGGCGAACCGCTCGATCTCCCGCTGCCAGTTGCCCATGAGGGATGTCGGACACACCACCAGGGTGGGTCCGGCGGAGTCCGGGTCGCACTGTCGGTGCAGGTGCAGCGCGATCAGCGTGATCGTCTTTCCCAGGCCCATGTCGTCGGCGAGGCAGCAGCCCAGCCCGAGGGACGTCATCCGGGCCAGCCAGTTCAGTCCACGCCGCTGATAGTCACGCAGGTCGGCGGCGAGTGCGGCAGGCTGCTCGACGGGCTCGTGCGCCTCGGGGTCCGCGAGCCGTTCCCGCAGCTCCGCCAGCCGGCCCGTCGGCTCCACCTCGACGCGGTGGCCGTCGACCTCCGCGGAGCCCGTCAGAGCGGCGCCGAGCGCGTCCACGGGTGCGATCCTGCGGTTCTGCCGGGCGCGGGCACTGCGTACCTGCCGAGGGTCGATCAGTACCCACTGGTCGCGCAGCCGGACGAGGGGACGGCTCGCCTCCGCGAGGCGGTCCAGTTCCTCGCGCGTCAGTTGCCGGTCGCCCAGGGCGAACCGCCAGTCGAAGGCGAACAGCGCGTCGGCGGAAAGGAACGACGGTCCGTCCGAGAGCAGACGCGTTCGCCCCTGCGGGGGACCGACGACTGCCCGCGCGGTCAGCCCGCGGGCCGCCTCCCGGGGCCAGTGCACCTCGACGCCGGCGCCCGCGAGCGCCGCGGCGCCCTCGCCCAGGAGTTCGACGACCTCCTCGTCGGCCAGGTCCACGGTGTCCGGCACCGCGGCCGACAGCAGGGGAGTGAGCGGCGGCCACGCCCGTGCGGCGCGCCGCAGCGCCAGCAGGGCGTCCATCCGCGCACGGGCGCCGAACGCGCGGGCGGCGGCACTGGTCCCGGTCCACACCTCGGCGGCGTCCGTGACCAGAGCGGGATCGCTCAGGCTGTGCACTTGGAGCACGGCGCGGAAGGCGGGCGCCGACTCCTGCGGAGTGGTGTCCGTCAGGCCGGGCGCCTCGACGCGCAGCGAGATGCGCACGCCCGCATCGTGGCCCGCCGCGACGTCGGCAGCCCATTCCCGCAGTTCGGGCAGGTGCTGCGGCTCGGTCGCCGCGTAGGCGGGACCGCCGGTCACCAGTGTGGCCGCCGGGGAGCGGGGCAGCGTGTCGGCGATCGCGTCCAGGAAGGCGCGCAGCAGCAGTTCCGGGTCGGGCAGCCGGAGGGGGCCGTCCGCTCCGGCTGCCTGGGTGTCGCCGGTCCCGCCGAGGGGCGTGGCATGCGCCTCCGGTGGCATGGCGGCGGCGAGCCGCCGGACGGCCTCGACGTCCTCCGAGCCCAAGGGACCCGTGCGCCAGGCGTCATGGCCGCCCGCCGAAAGGCCGGGCAACAGCAGGCCGCGCGCGGCGAACTGCAGGCCGAGCAGGGTGGCCGCGCCCCAGAAGACGGCCGACCGGTGCCCGTCCGCGGACACACGCGCGCGCGTGAGGACGGGCAGTGCCGCGCGTACCGGCAGCACGACGGACGGCACGGTCACGGGCTCGACGGTCTCGCCGTCCGGCACGACGACGGTCAACTCTTCTGCGCTGCCCGTCTCCTGAGTCCGTGGGGCAGTGCCGTCGCCGTGCCAGAACGCGACTCGGCCGGCGCGAGGCGGGTCGCCGGGCAGGAACACGGCACGGCACCGGTCCGGTTCGGAGATGTCAAAGGGGGATGGCGCGGGGAATGTCTGCGCAGCGATGACTGATTCCTCAAATTTGACTACCGGCTTGGAGTCGCTGAGGATACAGCGCTTCACTGGTCGGCTGACGATCTGAGAGTGTGGTGTCCGACACATGCAGGAGGGCTAGGGGAGGACGTCAGGGATCTCTCAGGGTGCCTCTCGGGGTCGGACGCGGAACCGGCCGAGGCGCGGGCGCGTTCTTCCGGACAGAGAGCGGCACCGGCCGCGAAGGAGGCGACACACATGTCGAAGAAGGCGAAGATCGCCGCAGGGGGTGTGGCGGTCGGGCTCATCCTGACGATCTGGCTCCCCTTGTGGGCAGCGCTGCTGATCGTGCTGGGCGTCCCGGCCGCCGCCTACCTCACGCTCGACCCCTCGCAGCGGCGTCGGCTGCGCCGTGTCTCCCGCAAGGAACTCGGCCGCTGAAGGTCACCGGCTCCCGGCGGCGCTGCCGTCCAGCGCACAGGCATTGACCACGTCACCGCCCGAGGGCCGGCCGACGGTCCGGTCCGCGGGCGGGCGGACGCCCCGCTCCGCCCAGGTCACCAGCGCCTCGAAGGCCGTCAGGTAGCAGGGGAGGATCGGCCGGAGCCGGTCGGGGTGGGTGTCGTACAGCCCGTCGACATGGGTTCCGCCCTCGATCGTGTAATAGCGGTGCAGGGCACCCCGCCCGCTCCGGTCGACCATGCGCGCGTACACGTCGGAGTCGGCGGCCTTCGGCAGCAGGGTGTCCAGATCGCCGTGCACCGTGATCAGCGGCTTGCCGACGCGGCCGGTCAGGGCCACTTCGGCCACCGCGCGACGGACGGACGCGGGCCGCGAGGCGTAGTCGTAGGCGGCGTCGGACGCGCACGGCGCCAGGATCTCGTCCAGGGTGCTTCCGGCCGACGCTCCCGGACAGTCCGGGTCGTAGGCGGGGTCGAACTCGGCGCGGTACGTCTTCTGCGTGACGCCCCAGTAGGCCTTCTCGTGGTACGGCCAGAGGAACTCCGAACCGCGCGCGAAGCCGACCCGGTAAAGGTCCTCGTCCGAGGCCGAGCCCACGCTCCGGGCCACCGCGGCGGGCAGGGAGGTGAGCAGGTTGGGCCCGTGCGCCGTCCACAGCGCGCCCTCCCAGTCCACTCCGCCGTCGTACAGCTCCGGATGGTTCTCCAGCTGCCACCGGGTGAGATAGCCGCCGTTGGAGATGCCGGTCATATAGGTGCGGTGCGGCGCCTGCCCGTAGCGCTGGGCGACTGCCCTGCGGGCCGCGCGGGTGAGCTGGGTCGTCCGCATGTTCCACTCGGCGACCGCGTCCCCGGGCCTGGCGCCGTCCCGGTAGAAGTCGGTGCCGTTGTTGCCCTTGTCGGTCGCGGCGTACGCGAACCCCCGCGCCAGCACCTGATCGGAGATGGCCTTGTCCGTCGCGTACTGACGCCGGGTTCCCGGCGCGCCCGTGACGACGAGACCACCGTTCCAGCGATCCGGCAACCGGATCACGAACTGCGCGTCGTGCCGCCAGCCGTGCGTGGCGTTGAACCGCGAGGAATCCGGGAAGTAGCCGTCGATCTGCACCCCGGGCACTCCGGACGGCGTGTGCGTGGCACGGGCGGTGAGCCCCGTCTGGTCGGCCGGATCGGTGTACGGCGTACCGGCCAGACCGGTGGTGGTCAGATCGGGCAGACAGGCCGTCCGCTGGAAGGCCGCGCCCGGCACCCGCACCCGGTCCTGCCGTGCGCAGTGGCCGTCACCGGGGTCCGAGGCGGCGGCCGGAGCCGGCCCGGCCAGGGCCGCCGCCACGAGAGCGGCGCTGAGCAGGGGAACACCACGGGACGGACGCATCGGGGGCCTCCACACGGGACGGAGCGGGCGGGAGCCGTCGGCCGCACGGCCGAGGGCTGCCCCATCGTGCGGTGCTCCGCTCACGTCATCCATGGAGTGGCACCACATGCCGCACGGTGCGCGCGTGGTGGCCCAAGACATTCATCGGTCGGGGCGTCCGACCGGGGTGATCAACTGGGCCGGACGGCCATCCTGTCCAGTGCCTCCAGCAGCCCCGGCAGCTCGGGTCCCCGTCCCACCGGGAGGACTTCCCCGGGAGCCTCGTCGAGCAGCACGAACGCGATGTCGTCGGTCCTGGCCACCAGTGACCAGCCCGGACCGTCGGCGCGCAGCGTCCGCGCGTCCCCGGGCGCGAAGGACGACCGCACCCGACCCAGCGGCGGCGGCGAGTCCACATAACCCCGGGCCTCCGCGAGGACCCGCCGTATCCGGGTCCGGCTCTCGCCCCCGGTCGGCTGCGCGGCGTCCTCGTCCGAGGAGGCGTCGGAGGCGGCGGGGGACCCGTCGGGAGCCTCGGCGCCGTCCGATGTGCCCGGGCCGCCCTGTGAGCCGCCGCCGGACGGCACGAACTGCGAGTCGTCGATCTGCCCTCGCCACGCCGCCCACTGCAGCGCGATCTCGTCCGCGCCCAGGCGCCGCTGGGCGGGTCCCCAGCCCGCGGTGTCCGGCGGACACAGCACGGGACCGTCCACGACCTCGGGGCCCGGGTCGTGCGGCGGGGGCACGTGGGGAGCGGCGACGGCGACGGCGAGCGGCCAGCCGGGCAGGGCCGCCACCACGGACCGCTCGTCGGGGGACAGGTCGTACTCCATGCCGCAGTCCCAGGAGGCGATGGCGACCGCGACGAGCGACACGTCGTCCGTGACGACGGTCCACCGCGCGCCGTCCCCGTCCTGCCCCAGCACCAGGCCGTAGCCGTCGGCGAGCGGCGCGAGACCGAGCGCCGCGCAAGCCTCCGGGTAGTCGTCGCCCAGCACGCTTGGGAACTGCGCCGGCGTCAGCAGCACCGCCGTGAGCACATAGAGCGCATCGTCCGCGGCGGCGACGGCGCCCTCGTCCGTCCCGGCCATCCCAGCCTCCCCAGGAGTTCGTCCAACGGCGCGCACCCTAATGCGCCCGGGAGCCCCTTGTCACGACCTCCCGGACCAGCCGGAGCTGCGGTGATCCAGCGGGAGGAGGGGAAACGCTCCGGCCTGCACCCCGGTTGGGGCGCGCCCTCGGCCGTCGCGGGAAAGTTCTTCTCTCGCTGAGCGTCGATCTACCGCTACGCACCGTAGAGTTGAAGGGAGTCGGCGGCAGAAGGGGGACGGCAGGGTGAGGCGCTTCGAGAGGCTCGAGCAGATCCGGCGGATGGACCCGCACAAGGACGCGTCGGAGATCTACCGGCTCAGCGCGGCGTACGAGTTCCCCTGGGACCACACCCGCGCGCTCGAGCTGGCCCTCTACCGCACCTACGCGGTGCCCTCCATCGGCGGGCTGCTCGCCGAGACGGCGGAGCTGACCGACCGGTCGCAGAAGCGCTACGACGACACCTCGCTGCTCCTCGACACGGTCGTCGAGCACGGCTTCGACAGCGGTCTCGGCCGCACGGCGATCCGCCGCATCAACGGGATGCACCGCTCCTACGACATCAGTGACGACGACATGCGCTATGTACTCTGCACGTTCGTCGTGATGCCCAAACGGTGGATTGACGCCTATGGCTGGCGGCGCCTGTCGCGGCACGAGGTGATCGCCTCCACCGTCCACTACACCACCCTCGGCCGGTACATGGGCATCAAGGGCATCCCGGGCTCCTACGAGGAGTTCGAGTCCTACCTCGACGCCTACGAGGAGACGCACTTCGCGTGGGACGAGGGCGCACGCCGCGTCTCCGACGCCACGCTCGACCTGATGGCCTCCTGGTATCCCCGCCCGCTCGCCCCCCTCCTGCGCACGGCCACCCTCGCTCTCCTCGACGACCCCCTGCTGCGCGCCTTCCGCTACCCGCCGCCCGGCCCGGCCACCCGCGCCCTCGTCCGTCGCGCCGTACGACTGAGGGGGCGCGCCGTACGGCTCCTGCCGCCACGCCGCGCACCCCACTACGCCCGGCAGAACCGCGAGATCAAGGGCTACCCCAACGGCTACCGGGTGAACGACTTGGGCACCTGGCCGGTTCCCGGCTTCGGCGGGTGCCCTGTGCGGCACGCGGAGGGACCGGCCAGGGACGGCTCGGCCGCGGAGTGAGCCCACCCCTGGGCATCACTCTTCCCGGACGGCCAGGGCGAGGAAGCGGGTGTCCTCGTCGGTGTACGACGTCATGCGCCACCCCGCCTTCGCCAGCAGCGGGCGAAGGTTGGGCTCCGCGCGCAGGTCGTCGGATGTGATCCGGCGGCCATGGCGGGCCGCGAGCGCGGCCCGGCCGATGGGGTGGAACAGCGCCAGCACACCGCCGCTGCGCACCACGCGCGCCAACTCCCGCAGATTCGCCAATGGTTCGGGCAAGTGTGCGACCAGGCCCGCCGCGAACACCGCGTCGAGCGAGCCGGAACGCAGCGGCAGTGCCGCCACGTCGGCGAGCAGGAGCCGCCCGTCACGATCACGACCGGCGCGTACCGCGACGTCCAGCATGGCGGCGGTCAGATCCACCCCCAGGACCACCCCCGCGGGTCCCACGGCGGCCCGCAGTGGTGGCAGGGCGCGACCTGTGCCGCACCCCGCGTCGAGGACCCGGTCACCCGCGCGCAGGCCCAGCTCGGCGACAGCCGCCGCGTAGGCCGGGCCGTCGTGCGGGAATCTGCCGTCCCAGCCGGCCGCACGGGCCGCGAAGAACTCCTGGACGTGTGTGCGGTCGTCGCTCATGTTCCGCATCATCCCCCACCAGCGAGTTACGCGTCGGTGTACCCGTGTGCGAGTGGGCTCAGTCGGACACCCCCTTCTCCGCCGGCACCTTGTCGATCACCACCCGGACGAGGAGTTCTCCGGGTACACCGTTGCGGGCGCCGAATTCCTCCGCCCGCTCCTCACCCATGTACCGCGCGCCGAGGAGGGCCGCCCAGCGCCGGACCTCCACCAGATCCTCCACGATCCGGGCGCGGCCCTCCAGGACCGTATGGGCGAACGGCGGCCGGTCGTCGTCCACGCACAGGGCGACCCGGCCGTCCCGGGCAAGGTTGCGTCCCTTGACCGTTCCCCTGCCGGTGGTGAAGACCAGCTCGTCGCCGTCGAGCAGGAACCAGACGGGGGCGAGGTGCGGGCGCCCGTCCGCCCGGACGGTGGCCAGTTTCGCGGTACGGGTGCCGTGTGTGACGAACTCGCGCCACTCGGTGTCGGTCATCTTATCCGCCATGCCCGACATCCTCCTTGCCCGGGAACCGGTCGTGGGGAAGGCTGGCGGAGAGATCCTCCGGCCAGGGGGAGTCGGCACACGGGGAGACCGAACCATGGCGCAGAACCGGAAACTGGGCTGGCTGCTGGACGACCTGACCGAGCGCGTCGAGCATGTGCGGCATGCGCTGGTCCTGTCCAACGACGGGCTGGTGACCGGAGCGAGTACGGGACTGCGACGCGAGGACGCCGAGCACCTGGCGGCGGTGGCGTCCGGCCTGCACAGCCTGGCCAAGGGATCGGGACGCCACTTCGGCGCCGGGCAGGTGCGCCAGACGATGGTCGAGTTCGACGAGGCGGTCCTCTTCGTCACCGCCGCCGGCAGCGGCAGCTGCCTGTGCGTGCTCAGCGGCGCCCAGGCGGACATCGGCCAGATCGGCTACGAGATGACCCTGCTCGTCAACCGGGTCGGCGAGCACCTCGGGCTCGATGCCCGAAAGCCCGAACAGCAGACCCCGAACGAACCGTCCTGACCTGCTCGTTCTTCACCCCTGCGGAGTTATCCACAGGCTCGCCGCGATCTCGGCGAGACCGGTTACGGTTCTGTCATCGCCAACGCACACAGCGTGAGCACAGAACCTCCACGGGGGCACCATGTCAGGCAGCACCGTCACCGCATCGAGGCGCGCGAGCCTCGCACCGAGCCACGCCGCCCGCGAGCTGGGCCTGAAACGACGTGAGTTCGAGCTGGCCGTGAACCTCGGACGGATCCGCACCGTGACCGACGAGGGAGGCGGAGGACGCCGCGTCGCCCGTACCGAGATCGAACGGCTGCGCTCACTGGACGGCTTCCCCGACACACTGCGGGACGGCGTCCGCGCGGTGGCCGGCACCGAGGCGGCCAGACTCATGGACGTGTCCGAGGCGCGGTTCAAGCGCCTGGCCCGCCTCGGCCTGATCGTGCCGGTCCTCTTCTACGTGAACCGCTACGGCGCCCTGGTCTGGATCTACCTGGCCGACGAGGTGGGGCAGTTCGCCGCGGACGAGAAGAACGCCCCGCTGCTCAACGGGCGCACGCCCGAGCCGCTGAAGAAGCAACTGGACACAGGGCTCGACCTGCGCCCCCGCAACTGGCGCGGACGCCACCTCGGATTCATGCTGCGACAGGCCGAGGACCCCTGGGAACGCGCCGGGGCCTTCGCGGCGCTGCTCGACCCCGCGCTGATCGCCGACGTGGTCAAGGACCCCTACGAACGCGCTCACCTGAACCGGTTCCGGCCGGGACCGCCCGGCCACACCAGCCCCGGAACACCGGCCGCGCGGCTCGCCGAGCAGCTCATGACGGCGAGCGACGCGGACGAGATCGACTGGCTGCGGGCCGACCTCGCGGCAGCCCTGGCCGAGGCCCGCGAACACCGGCAGGCGCCGCGTCCCACCCGCCCGTCGGCACCGGTGCACACCCTGCCCGAGCCGCGCCGGGACGCAGCCGAGCCGCAGCGGCCTCGCAGCCTGCTGCACTGGCTGCGGCGATGCAGAGGCGTCTGACTACAGCGCCCGGAACAGCCCTTCCTGGACGACCGACACCAGCAGCCGGCCCTCAAGGTCGTAGATCCGGCCTCGGGCGAGCCCTCGCCCGCCCGTGGCGATCGGCGACTCCTGGTCGTACAGGAACCACTCGTCCGCGCGGAACGGCCGGTGGAACCACATCGCGTGATCCAGCGACGCCATGTCGAACCCCCGCGGACCCCACAACGGCTCGACCGGAATGCGGACCGCGTCCAGCAGCGTCATGTCACTGGCGTACGTCAGCGCGCAGGTGTGCACGAGCGGATCGTCACCCAGCGGACCGACCGCGCGCATCCATACCGCGCTGCGCGGGTCCGCGCCCTTGATCTCGTCGGGCGTCCAGCGCAACCGGTCCACATAACGGATGTCGAAGGGCTGACGCCGCGCCATCCGCTCCAACTGTTCCGGCAACTCCCCCAGATGCTCCCGGATCTCGTCCACCACCGTCGGCAGGGACTCCGGGTCGGGAACCTCTCGGGCCGGCGGCAACTGATGCTCGAAGCTCCCTTCCTCGGGCTTGTGAAAGGAGGCGGTGAGATTGAAGATCGTGCGGCCCTGCTGCACAGCGGTGACCCGGCGGGTCGTGAACGACCGCCCGTCCCGCACCCGTTCGACCTGGTACACGATCGGCACCCCGGGGCGGCCCGGGCGCAGGAAGTACGCGTGCAGCGAGTGCACGGGCCGGTCGCCCTCCGTGGTCCGACCCGCGGCCACCAGCGCCTGGCCCGCGACCTGGCCGCCGAAGACCCGCTGCAGCGACTCCTCGGGGCTGCGGCCCCGGAAGATGTTGACCTCGATCGGCTCCAGGTCGAGCAGATCGACGAGCTTCTCGGCCGGGTTCGTCATGGGTGCCTTTCTCCTGTGCTCACAGCTGTCCGACGTCGGTGACGCGGACCACGGCGCGGCCCTCCGCGTCGGAGGCCGCCAGATCGATCTCCGCGCTGATGCCCCAGTCATGATCGTCATTGGGGTCGTCGAAGATCTGCCGGACGCGCCACAGCCCGTGCTCCGGCTCCTCCTCGATCAACAGCAGCTTCGGGCCGCGGGCGTCGGGGCCGGTGCCGAGGTCGTCGTACTCGTCCCAGTACTTGTCCATCGCCTCACCCCAGGCCTGCGCGTCCCAGCCGGACTCGCCGTCCAGCTCGCCCAGCTCCTCGACCTGGTCCAGGGCGGCCAGCTCGACCCGGCGGAACATCGCGTTGCGCACCAGGACGCGGAAGG
Organism: Streptomyces sp. NPDC006610; assembly: GCF_040611575.1. NCBI lineage: Bacteria > Bacillati > Actinomycetota > Actinomycetes > Kitasatosporales > Streptomycetaceae > Streptomyces > Streptomyces sp. NPDC006610. Next base: position 157,623 of record NZ_JBEXOP010000014.1, on the reverse strand, counting down.
CGCGTGCGTTGGCGGTGACCGGCTTGACCTGGTCGGCCTTCTCCTGGGCCTCCTCGGCGGTCATCTCCTCCGGGTTGGCGAGCTGCTCCCACTCGTCGAGCAGACTGGAGTCCACCTGGCGCACCATCTCGCCCAGCCAGGCGATCAGATCCTCCAGGTCCTCCGATTTCAGGTCGTCCGGGACGGTGTGGTCGAGGGCCTTGTAGGCGCCGGCCAGGTAGCGCAGCACGATGCCCTCGGTGCGGGCCAGCTCGTAGACGGAGACCAGCTCCGTGAAGGACAGCGCGCGCTCGTACATGTCCCGGACGACGGACTTCGGCGACAGCGGATGGTCGCCGACCCACGGATGGCTCTTGCGGTACGTGTCGTACGCGTGGAAGAGCAACTCCTCCAAGGGCTTCGGGTAGGTGATGTCCTGGAGCCGCTCCATGCGCTCCTCGTACTCGACACCGTCCGCCTTCATCGCCGCCACGGCCTCGCCCCGCGCCTTGTTCTGCTGGGCGGCGAGGATCTGGCGCGGGTCGTCGAGCGTGGACTCCACGACGGACACCATGTCCAGGGCGTACGACGGCGATTCCGGGTCCAGGAGCTCGAAGGCGGCCAGGGCGAACGTCGACAGCGGCTGGTTCAGGGCGAAGTCCTGCTGCAGATCCACCGTGAGCCGGACGATACGGCCCTCGGCGTCGGGCGTGTCCAGCTTCTCGACGATGCCGCCGTCGAGCAGCGAGCGGTAGATGGCGATCGCGCGCCGGATGTGCCGCAACTGCTGCTTTCGCGGCTCGTGGTTGTCCTCCAGCAGATGGCGCATCGCCTCGAAGGCGTTGCCGGGACGGGCGATCACCGACAGCAGCATCGTGTGCGTCACCCGGAAACGCGACGTCAGCGGCTCCGGTTCGGAGGCGATGAGCTTCTCGAAGGTGTCCTCCGACCAGGCCACGAAACCCTCGGGCGCCTTCTTGCGCACCACCTTGCGACGCTTCTTCGGATCGTCGCCCGCCTTGGCGAGTGCCTTCTCGTTCTCGATGACGTGCTCGGGCGCCTGGGCGACGACGAAGCCCTCCGTGTCGAAGCCCGCCCGCCCGGCCCGCCCGGCGATCTGGTGGAACTCCCGCGCGCGCAGCGTGCGCACCCGGCTGCCGTCGTACTTGGTCAGCGCCGTGAACAGCACGGTGCGGATGGGCACGTTGACGCCGACGCCCAGGGTGTCGGTGCCGCAGATGACCTTCAGCAGACCGGCCTGCGCCAGCTTCTCCACCAGGCGCCGGTACTTCGGCAGCATGCCGGCGTGGTGCACGCCGATGCCGTGCCGGACGTACCGGGAGAGGTTGCGGCCGAACTTGGTCGTGAAGCGGAAGTTGCCGATCAGCTCGGCGATCCGGTCCTTCTCCTCCCGCGAGCACATGTTGATGCTCATCAGCGCCTGCGCCCGTTCCACGGCCTGGGCCTGGGTGAAGTGCACGATGTAGACGGGCGCTTGACGCGTCTCGAGCAGCTCGGTCAGCGTTTCGGTGAGCGGGGTGCGGCGGTACTCGTAGGAGAGCGGCACGGGCCGCGTCGCCGAGCGGACCACCGAGGTCGGGCGGCCGGTGCGCCGGGTGAGGTCCTTCTCGAACATCGAGACGTCGCCGAGGGTGGCGGACATCAGGATGAACTGCGCCTGCGGCAGTTCGAGCAGCGGAATCTGCCAGGCCCAGCCCCGGTCCGGCTCGGCGTAGAAGTGGAACTCGTCCATGACGACCTGGCCGACGTCCGCGTGCCTGCCGTCGCGCAGTGCGATCGACGCGAGGACCTCGGCGGTGCAGCAGATCACCGGGGCGTCGGCGTTGACGGAGGCGTCGCCGGTGAGCATACCGACGTTCTCGGTGCCGAACAGCTTGCACAGCTCGAAGAACTTCTCCGAGACGAGCGCCTTGATCGGGGCCGTGTAGAAGGTGACCTCGTCGCGGGCCAGCGCGGCGAAGTGGGCGCCCGCGGCGATCATGCTCTTGCCGGATCCGGTGGGCGTCGACACGATCACGTTCGCGCCGGACACCACCTCGATCAGCGCCTCCTCCTGGTGGGGGTAGAGGGTGAGACCGCGATCCTGGGCCCACGACTCGAAGGCTTCGTAGAGGGCGTCGGGGTCGGCGGTCTGCGGCAGCTGATCGATGAGGGTCACGCCCCCATCTTGCCTGGCCTGCGGTCGGATGAGGGAATCGGATGCCCGCACGAAGATCGCGAACGCTACGCTGTGTCGCCGGCACGACGTCGGCGCACAGCGCCAACTGCACAGCGGCACACCAGGAACGGGGCGGGCTACGGCGATGATGGGACCAGCGCATTCTCTCTCCGGCGCCGCGGCCTGGCTCGGTGTCGGAGCGGCCGCGACGGCGGCGGGGCACTCGATGCCCTGGCCGGTTCTGCTGTGCGGCGCCCTGATCTGCGCCGGCGCCGCGCTCGCCCCGGACCTCGACCACAAGGCGGCCACCATCTCGCGCGCCTTCGGACCGCTTTCGCGCTGGCTGTGCGGGATCGTCGACAAGCTTTCCTACGCCGTGTACAAGGCGACCAAGAAGCAGGGCGACCCGCGCCGCTCCGGCGGTCACCGCACGCTGACCCACACCTGGCTCTGGGCGGTCCTGATCGGCGCAGGCGCCTCGGTGCTGGCGATCACCGGAGGGCGCTGGGCGGTGCTCGCGCTCCTCTTCGTGCACCTGGTGCTGGCCATCGAGGGCCTGCTGTGGCGGGCCACCCGTGGTTCGAGCAGCGATGTGCTGGTGTGGCTGCTGGCGGCGACGAGCGCCTGGATCCTCGCCGGGATCCTGGACCAGCCCGGCAACGGCGCGGACTGGCTGTTCACGGAGCCGGGCCAGGAGTACCTGTGGCTGGGCCTGCCGATCGTGCTGGGCGCGCTGGTGCACGACATCGGGGACGCGCTGACCGTGTCGGGCTGCCCGATCCTGTGGCCGATACCGCTGGGCCGCAAGCGCTGGTATCCGATCGGCCCGCCCAGGGGCATGCGGTTCCGGGCGGGCAGCTGGGTGGAGCTCAAGGTGCTGATGCCGGCGTTCATGGTGCTCGGCGGAGTCGGCGGCGCGGCGGCGCTGAACGTGATCTGAGGCGCCCTCCTCCGCGGGGCAGCCGCCTGGTCTCATTCGGAGGCGCGGCGGATTCCCTCGCCGTAGCGGCGTTCGAAACGGGCGACGCGGCCCTCGGTGTCGACCGTGCGGGCCTTGCCCGTGTAGAAGGGGTGGCTCTCGGAGGAGATCTCGACGTCCACGACGGGGTAGGTCTCGCCGTCGTCCCACTCGATCGTCTGGTCGCTGGTCGCGGTGGACCTGGTCAGGAAGGCGTACCCGGCGGCCCGGTCACGGAAGACGACGGGGTGGTATTCGGGGTGCTTGTCCTGCTGCATGGCTGCTCCTGGGGTGGCGGTGACGTTGCCGGGTGCGGATGCGGACGGCGGCCGGGGTCAGCCGTAGAGGCTGTCCTCGTCGACGATGTGCACGGCTGCCTCCTCCGCGGAGGCGGCGGCGCCGTCGATGCCGACGTCGGTGGCGACCAGCGCGCTCTCCTCGTCCTCGTGCGCACCTTCGTCCGGGGCGACGAGCCGGCCGGAGCGGGCCGCGCCGACCTCGTTGTCGAGGGGCTCGCCGTCGGTGCCGTCGCAGTCGCCGATGCCGTCTCCGTCCGGCGGGGCGAGGTCGGGGAGTTCCTCGGCCAGCCGCTGGTCGAGGGTTTCGCCAGCCTGCCGCTCGGCGGCGGTGACGCCGGTGTGCTCGACCGCCCAGGGCCTCTCGGGAGGGGACCAGCCGCGGTCCAGAGGACTGTCGACCCCGTCGTTCTCCAGGGTGTCCTCCGCGTCGAGCAGTCCCGAATCGTCCTGAATCTCGGAGGCGTCGGGCTGGTAGACGTCGTCACCCCATCCGTCGGCGCTGTTCACGGGTACCTCCAGGTGGTCAGGACGGGGCCGCTCCCGCAGCGGTCGGCCACGCGGGTTCACGGGCGCTCCCCGAGCCTGCGCCGTCTTCCAGCCTTCCACCCCTTTTCGCACCCGCGCAACGGCACGGGCGACGGCCGCCGGCCTCCGACGGGCGGAGGTCGCCTCCCCGGGCCGGACGGCATCCCGCGCCCGGGACTCCGGGACGGGCCCTTGCGCCGGCGTGCCGCCCGGCGCAAGGCCCGAGCCCGGTTCGGCCCGCCGCTTCTTCCGGCAGCCCAGGTCCACCCCAGGTCTAAGCCCAGGTACGCCCAAGCCCGGGCCCCGCCCCGGTGTCTCACCCGTGCCAGGACCGCCACAGCGCCGCGTACGCGCCGTCCGCCGCGACCAGCTCGTCGTGGCTGCCCAGCTCGGTGATCCGGCCGTTCTCGACGACGGCTATGACGTCGGCGTCGTGGGCCGTGTGGAGGCGGTGTGCGATGGCGACGACCGTGCGGCCGTCGAGGACGCGGGCCAGGGACCGCTCCAGATGGCGTGCCGCGCGGGGATCGAGCAACGAGGTGGCCTCGTCCAGCACCAGCGTGTGCGGGTCGGCCAGCACCAGCCGGGCCAGCGCGATCTGCTGGGCCTGTGCGGGGGTGAGCGCCAGCCCGCCCGAGCCGACCTCCGTGTCCAGGCCGTCGTCGAGCCCTCGCACCCACTCGTCCGCGTCCACCGCGGCGAGCGCCGCCCACAGCTCGGCGTCGACGGCTTCGACGCGTGTCCCCTCGCCCGACCGCAGCCGGGAGGGCGGCAGGGCGAGGAGCAGGTTGTCGCGCAGGGATCCCACGAAGACGTGGTGCTCCTGGTTGACGAGGGCGACGTGGGAGCGGACGCGTTCCGCGGGCATCCGGGACAGTTCGGCGCCGCCGAGGGTGATCCGGCCCTCCCGAGGGGCGTAGATGCCGGCGAGCAGACGGCCCAGCGTGGACTTGCCCGCCCCCGAGGGACCCACCAGCGCCAGCCGGGTGCCGGGGGCGACCTCCAGCGACACCCTGCGCAGGACGTCCACGCCGTCCAGATAGCCGAAGCGCACCCGGTCGGCGTGCACATCGCGCCCGTCGGGCGCCACCGAGGGGTCACCGGCGGCCGGCTCGATGTCCCGGACGCCGACCAGCCGGCCCAGCGACACCTGGGCGACCTGCAGCTCGTCGTACCAGCGCAGGATCAGCCCGACCGGGTCGACCAGCATCTGGGCGATCAGCGCGCCGGTCGTCAGCTGACCGACGTCGAGCCAGCCCTGCAGGACGAACGCCCCGCCGACCATGAGGACCGAAGACAGGACCGTGACATGCGTGACATTGATGACCGGGAAGAGCACCGACCGCAGCCAGAGCGTGTAGCGCTCCCAGGCGGTCCACTCCTTGATCCGCCGGTCGGACAGCTCCACCCGGCGCGCGCCGAGGCGGTGCGCCTCGACGGTGTGCCCGGCGTCGACGGTCTCCGCGAGAGCGGCGGCGACGGCGGCGTACCCGGCGGACTCCGAGCGGTAGGCGGACGGCGCGCGCCGGAAGTACCAGCGGCAGCCGACGATCAGCAGCGGCAGCGCGAGCAGCACGGCAGCGGCCAGCGGGGGCGCGGTGACGACGAGACCGCCCAGCAGCAGCACCACCCAGACGACGCCGATCGCCAGTTGCGGCACGGCCTCCCGCATGGCGTTGGCGAGCCGGTCGACGTCCGTGGTGATCCGGGACAGCAGATCGCCCGTGCCGGCCCGTTCGAGGACACCGGGCGGCAGTCCTACCGACCGGACGAGGAAATCTTCACGCAGGTCGGCCAGCATCCGCTCACCGAGTACGGCGCCGCGCAGCCGTACCTCGCGCACGAAACCGGCCTGCACGATCAGCGCCACCGCGAACAGGGTGACGGTGAGTCCGAGATGGAGCTCCCGTGCGCCCTGCGACACCCGCTCGACGAGCCCGCCGAGCAGGTAGGGGCCGACCATCGAGGCGATCACGGCGATCGTGTTGACGGTGATGAGGAGGAGAAAGGCCCGGCGGTGCCTGCGGAACAGCTCGGCCACATAGGCGCGCACGGTCGCGGGAGCGCCGACCGGCAGCGTGTGGGCCGTCGTCGGGGCCGCCGGGTCGTGGTCCGGCGGCGCGAGGCCGATCATGCGGTCTCCTCGATCTCTTCCAGGTCGTCCAGGTCGTGCAGGTCGTCCATGTTGTTCATGTTCTTCATGTGGTTCAGGCCGTCCGGGTCACCGTGGGGGCCGCCCGTGGCGGTCTCCTCCTCGGTCTCGCGGGTCACCACGGCCCGGTACCGGGGCTCCTTGTGCACCAGGTCCCGGTGGACGCCGACCGCGGCGACCTCGCCCTCGTGGACGAGCACCACCCGGTCCGCGCGGTCCAGCAGCAGCGGGGAGGAGGTGAAGACGACTGTGGTGCGGCCGCTGCGCAGTCCACGCACGCCCTCGGCGATCCGCGCCTCGGTGTGGGAGTCGACGGCAGAGGTCGGCTCGTCCAGGACCAGCACCTCCGGGTCGGTGATCAGGGAGCGGGCGAGAGCCAGCCGCTGGCGCTGGCCGCCCGACAGAGAGCGCCCGCGTTCGGTGATCCGCGCGTCCATCGGGTCGTCGGCGTGCAGGGAGCCCTGGGCGAGCGCCGCCAGGACGTCGTCGCACTGGGCGGCGGCCAGCGCCTCCGCCGGTTCGACGCCCCCGGAGGCGGGTACGTCGAGCAGTTCTCGCAGGGTGCCGGACAGCAGGACCGGGTCCTTGTCCTGGACCAGGACGGCGGTGCGGGCGCTGTCCAGGGGCAGTTCGTCCAGCGGGACGCCGCCCAGCCGCACGGAGACGCCCTCCTCGGAGGGGTGTCCGCCGAGACGTTCCGCCAGCCGTCCGGCGGCGTCCGGGTCGCCGCACACCACGGCGGTGAGGCGTCCGGCGGGGGCGAGCAGACCGGTGGCGGGGTCGTACAGATCGCCGCTCGGCAGGTCGGCCGCGCGGGAGCCGTCCGTGTCGGTGGCCCGTTCCAGTGACAGCACCGCGGCGGCCCGCCGGGCGGCGGGGCGGGAGAAGGAGTACGCCATGGCGATCTCCTCGAAGTGCCGCAACGGGTAGGTGAGGATCATGACGGAGCTGTAGACGGTGACGAGTTCGCCGACGGTGACACGGCCTTCGCGGGTCAGATGGACGCCGTACCAGACGACCACGATGAGCAGCACTCCCGGCAGCAGCACCTGGATCGCGGAGATCAGCGCCCACATGCGGGCGCTGCGCACGGCGGCGTGCCGGACCTCCTGCGAGGCCCTGCGGTAGCGGTCGAGGAACAGTTCCTCGCCGCCGATGCCGCGGAGCACGCGCAGGCCGGCGACGGTGTCCGAGGCCAGTTCGGTGGCGCGACCGGCCTTCTCTCGCTGGACGTCGGCGCGCCGAGTGGCGCGGGGCAGCAACGGCAGGACCGCCACCGCCAGCACCGGCAGGCCGACCGCGACGACGACGCCGAGGGCCGGCTGGTAGACGACCAGACCGACGCAGACGAGCACCGCGGTGACGGCCGCGGCGCTGAAGCGGGAGATGGCCTCCACGAACCAGCCGATGCGTTCGACGTCGCCCGTGGACACGGCCACCACCTCGCCCGCCGCGACCCGCCGGGTCAGCGCGGAGCCGAGGTGGGCGGCCTTGCGGGCCAGGAGTTGCTGGAGGCGGGCGGCAGCCGTGATCCAGTTGGTGACGGCGGCCCGGTGCAGGAAGGTGTCGCCGACGGCGGTGCCGGCGCAGGCCAGGGCCAGCATTCCGCCCGCGAGGGCGAGCCGGCCGCCGGAGCGGTCGACGACGGCCTGGACGGCGAAGCCGACGCAGAACGGCAGCGAGGAGACCGCCACGAAGTGGAGCAGTCCCCAGGCCAGCGACTTGAGCTGACCGCGAAGTTGGTTCCGGCCCAGCCACCACAGCAATCGCGGTCCCGAGCGTGCGTCCGGCACGCCGGGGTCGGGATACGGAAGGTCTTGGATCTGCATGACGTCCCAGTGGCTAGGTGTCGACGGGCGGGGCGAGTGGCGAGCGGGTCAGGGTAAGGAGCGAGAGCGACGAGAGGAGCGGGCGAGCCGGGAGGAGAAGACGTGGGAGGACGAGAAGTCGATGACGGACGACATGCCGTTGCGCAGCACGAAGGGCCGCGAACGGCGGCAGCAGGCCGTGAAAGGTTCGCGTCAACGCGTGGTCGAAAGCAACCCGTTTTCCCCGTGGCCGCACGGATCCGGCTACGTCTTCGCACCCTCGCGGGCACTCACATCCGGCCACGCCTTCGTGTCCCCACACCCGCCCGGATCCGGCCCCCGCCCGGTGCCGGCCACGCCTTGGTACTCCCGCGCGCGGCGGACGAGGTCCTCAGTACGGGCCCTCCAGCGGCGCCCCGTCGATCAGTGTGTCCAGCAGCCCGCCCAGGACACGGCGTTGTTCCTGCGTCAGGGGCGCCAGGATCTCGTCAGCGGCCGAGCGGCGGGCGCCGCGCAGCTCGCGCAAAGCCTTGCGGCCGTCCTCGGTGAGTTCGATGCGGATCACCCGCCGGTTGACGCGGTCGGGCGCGCGCCGGACCATGCCGCTCGCCTCCAGACCGTCGACCAGCGTCGTCACGGCACGCGGCACCACCTCGAGGCGCTCGGCCAGGTCGGCCATGCGCGGCGGCGAACCGTAGTGGGCGAGCGTGCGCAGCAGCCGCGACTGGGCCGGCGTGATGCCGAGCGCGCGCTGCTCCAGATGACGCTTCTGGATGCGGTGCACCCGGCGGGTGAGCCGCAGCAGTTGCTCGGCCAGCAAACCGTCCGGATCGGGGGTGGTCATGCGGGAACAATATCAGGATGCCATTCATTGTGAGTATAGGTAACAATGAGCTACGATCCGCTCGATCCCCTGCGGTCGGCCCTCCCCTCGTGCGGAGCCGCGTCCACCCCTCCATGAGGAGCCCATGCACCCCGACCAAGAACCGACCTGGAAGCCGCCCGCCGACGACGGGGAGGGACCCCGGCAGACGCGGCGCATCCTCGCGCTGTTCCGTCCCTACCGCGGCCGTCTCCTGGTCGTCGCCCTGCTCGTCGGCGCCGCCTCGCTGGTCACGGTCGCCTCGCCGTTCCTGCTGAAGGCGATCCTCGACGTCGCCCTCCCCGAGGGCCGCACCGGCCTGCTCACCCTGCTCGCCCTCGGCATGATCCTCAGCGCCGTGCTGACCAGCGTCTTCGGCGTGCTGCAGACACTGATCTCCACGACCGTCGGCCAGCGGGTCATGCACGACCTGCGCACCGCCGTCTACGGCCGCCTCCAGCGCATGTCCCTGGCCTTCTTCACGCGCACGCGCACCGGCGAGGTCCAGTCCCGCATCGCCAACGACATCGGCGGGATGCAGGCCACCGTCACCTCCACCGCGACGTCGCTCGTCTCCAACTTCACCAGCGTCGTCGCCACGATCATCGCCATGCTCGTCCTCGACTGGCGGCTGACGGTCGTCTCGCTGCTCCTGCTGCCGGTCTTCGTGTGGATCAGCAGACGGGTCGGCGACGAGCGGCGGCGGATCACCACCCGGCGCCAGAAGCAGATGGCCGCGATGGCCGCCACCGTCACCGAGTCGCTCTCCGTCAGCGGCATCCTGCTCGGCCGCACCATGGGCCGTGCCGACTCGCTGACGAAGTCCTTCGCCGACGAGTCGGAGGCCCTGGTCGACCTCGAGGTGCGGGCGAACATGGCCGGCCGGTGGCGGATGGCGGTCGTCACGATCGTGATGGCCGCGATGCCCGCCGTCATCTACTGGACCGCCGGGCTCGCTCTCCATATGGGCGGACCGGAGGTCTCCCTCGGCACGATCGTCGCGTTCGTCTCGCTCCAGCAGGGCCTGTTCCGCCCGGCTGTGAGCCTGCTCGGCACCGGCGTGCAGATCCAGGCCTCCCTCGCGCTCTTCCAGCGCATCTTCGAGTACCTCGACCTGCCCGTCGACATCACCGAACCCGAGCGCCCCGTCCGTCTGGAGAGGATCAAGGGGGAGGTCGCCTTCGAGAACGTCCGGTTCCACTACGACGACAGGAGCGGTCCGGTCCTCGACGGCATCGACCTCACCGTCCCCGCCGGCGGCAGCCTCGCGATCGTCGGCCCGACCGGCGCCGGGAAGTCCACGCTGGGCTACCTGGTGCCACGGCTGTACGACGTGACGGGCGGCCGGGTCACCCTCGACGGCGTCGACGTCCGCGACCTCGACTTCGACACACTCGCCCGCGCGGTCGGCGTCGTCTCCCAGGAGACGTACCTCTTCCACGCCTCGATCGCCGACAACCTGCGCTTCGCCAAGCCCGATGCCACGGACGAGGAACTGCACGCCGCCGCGCGGGCCGCCCAGATCCACGACCACATCGCCTCGCTGCCCGACGGCTACGACACCGTCGTCGGCGAGCGCGGCCACCGCTTCTCCGGCGGGGAGAAACAGCGCCTGGCCATCGCCCGCACCATCCTGCGCGACCCGCCCGTGCTGATCCTCGACGAGGCGACCAGCGCCCTGGACACCCGCACCGAGCAGGCCGTCCAGGAGGCGATCGACCGGCTGTCGGCGAACCGGACGACGCTCACGATCGCGCACCGTCTGTCCACCGTCCGGGGCGCCCACCAGATCGTCGTCCTCGACGGCGGACGCGCGGTGGAACGGGGCACGCACCAGGAACTGCTGGGGCGCGACGGCCGGTACGCCGCCCTGGTCCGCAGGGACGCCCGACTGGAGCCGACCGGCTGAAGATATGCCGGGTTTGCCCGCACCTGCGGGTTACCGTGCCCGCATGCAGACCAACACTCCGCCACGGAACACGATTCGACTGACGCGCCGGGGCCGGGTCGCCCTCATCGCGACCGGAGCCGTCGTGGCCGGCACCGCCGTGGCGGTGCCGCTGCTGACTCTCCAGGGCGAGGAGGACCCGAAGCCCGCCCTGGTGATCCCGGAGGGCTGGCGCGCCACCCAGGTCTACGCGGCCGTCGACAAGGCCCTCGCCCTGCCGCCCGGCACCACGAAGAAGGCGGTGCCCACGGCGGGTCTGACATTGCCGAACGACGCCGAGGGCAACCCGGAGGGCTATCTCTACCCGGCGACATATCCGCTCGACGACAAGTCGACCCCCCGGTTGCTGCTGAAGGTCATGGTCGACACCGCCACCAAGAAGTTCAACGCCGCCCCGGTCGCCGCCGGGGCGCAGCGCAACGCAATGAACGTCTACCAGGCGGTCACCATCGCCAGCATCGTCCAGGCGGAAGCGGCCACCAAGGCCGACATGGGAAAGGTGGCCCGGGTCGTCTTCAACCGGCTGGAGCGCGGGATGCCGCTCCAGATGGACTCCACCATCCATTACGCGCTCAACCGCAGGACGCCGAACACCACGCTCAGCGACACCCGCATCGACAGTCCCTACAACTCGTACCAGCGCATGGGCCTGCCGCCTACGCCCATCGCCAACCCGGGCGCGGACGCGATGCGCGCCGCCATCCGCCCGACGCCGGGCGACTGGCTGTACTTCGTCACGGTCAAACCGGGCGACACCCGCTTCACGGCCGACTACGCCGAGCACCAGCGCAACGTGGCCGCGTTCAACGCACAGCGCCGGCCCGGACAGAGCCCGGCGCGCTGAGCCGGCGCCCGGTCAGGCGGCGAGCGCCTCCCGGGCCAGGAGCCGTCGTATGTCCCGTACGGCCGCCCGCCCGGCCCGGTTGGCGCCGATGGTGCTGGCGGAGGGGCCGTACCCGACGAGATGGATCCGCGGGTCGGCCACCGCACGCGTTCCGTCGACCCGGATGCCGCCGCCCGGCTCGCGCAGACCCAGCGGTGCGAGATGCCCGATGGCTGCCCGGAACCCCGTCGCCCACAGAATGGCGTCGGCGGCCACGCGCTGCCCGTCCCGCCACTCCACGCCGTCCGTCGTGATCCGGTCGAACATCGGCCGGCGGTCGAGCACACCGCTCGCGAGACCCTGCCGGAGGGCGTCGTTCAGCGGCAGCCCGGTGACGGAGACGACGCTGCGCGGCGGCAGCCCCTGCCGCACCCGTTCCTCCACGAGCGCGACCGCGGCCCGGCCCGCCTCCTCGTCGAACGGCCCCTCGCGGAAGACGGGCGGCCGGCGCGTCACCCAGGTCGTGGCCGCGGCCACCGGCGCGATCTCCAGCAGATGCTGCGTCCCGGACGCGCCGCCGCCCACCACGACGACCCGCTGCCCGGCGAACGCCTGCGGACCGGGATACTGCGCGGTGTGCAGCTGCCACCCGCGGAAGGTCTCCTGGCCCGGGTAGCGCGGCCAGAACGGCCGGTCCCAGGTCCCCGTCGCGTTGATCAGCGCCCGCGCCGACCAGACGCCCGCCGAGGTCTCCACGAGCAGCCGCCCGCCCGGTCCCTCCCGCACGGCACGCACGTCCACGGGACGCCGTACACGCAGGCCGAAGGTCTCCTCGTACGCCGCGAAGTAGGCGCCGACGACCTCGGACGACGGCCGTGCCGGATCGGCGTCCGTCAGTTCCATGCCGGGCAGCGCGTGCATGCCGTGCACCTTGCCGTACGTCAGCGAGGGCCAGCGGAACTGCCAGGCGCCGCCCGGCGCGGGGGAGCGGTCCAGGACGACGAAGTCGCGGTCCGGCTCGAGACCGGACCGCCGCAGGTGATAGGCGCCGGCCAGTCCGGCCTGACCGGCGCCGATGACGACCACCTCGACCTCGCGCACACTGTCCACGCTTCCCCCAACCCCCGTGGGGCCGTGGATCTTCCCGCGAGGTCAGCGCCCGCTCGCCACCAGCAGCGGCGCACCGGCCGGACCGCCCGGCGCATGCGTCAGCAGCCCCCGGGCGGCCAGCTCGGGAATCACCCCCTCGCCGAACCAGTACGCCTCCTCCAGGTGCGGATAGCCGGACAGCACGAAGTGCTCGACGCCCAGGGCGTGATACTCCTCGATCCGTTCCGCCACCTCGCCATGGCTGCCGACCAGCGCGGTCCCCGCACCGCCGCGGACCAGCCCCACACCCGCCCACAGGTTGGGGTGGATCTCCAGGTCCTTGCGCGAGCCGCCGTGCAGCGCGAGCATCCGTCGCTGCCCCACGGACTCGCTGCGCCCCAGCGCGGCCTGTGCGGCGGCGATCGTGTCCGGGTCGAGATCGTCGAGCAGCCGGTCCGCGGCCGCCCACGCCTCGGCCGACGAGTCGCGCGAGATGGTGTGCAGCCGGACGCCGAAGCGCACCTCGCGGCCCTCCCGCTCGGCGAGCGAGCGGATCCAGTCGATCTTCTCCTTGACCTGCGCGGGAGGCTCGCCCCAGGTCAGATACACGTCCGCGTGCCGTGCCGCGACCGGACCGGCCGCCGCCGACGAACCACCGAAGAACAACGGCGGCACCGGCTCCGGGGGCAGCGCGGTCAGCCCGCCGTCGATCCGGTAGTGGCTGCCGTGGAAGTCGTACGGCAGCCCCTGCCAGACCCCGCGGACGACCGAGAGGAACTCGTCGGTGCGGGCGTAGCGCTGGTCGTGGCCGAGACGGTCGCCGAAGCGGCGCTGCTCGTCGGAGTCGCCGCCGGTGACCACGTTCAGCAGCAGCCGTCCGCGGGTGAGGCGCTGGTACGTCGCCGCCATCTGCGCGGCCAGCGTCGGCGAGAGCAGCCCCGGCCGGAACGCCACCAGGAACTTCAGCCGCTCGGTGTGCTGGGCGAGCGCCACCGTGGTCAGCCAGGCGTCCTCGCACCAGGTGCCGGTCGGCGTGAGCACCGCCTCGAACCCCAGTTGCTCGGCGGCCTTGGCGATCTGGGCGAGGTACTCGATGTCCGGGGCGCGCACGCCGCCGACCGCGCGGGGCGCGCCGAGGTCGTTCGGGGCGTAGGCGTGCCGGTCCACCAGGGTGCGGCCGTCGCCGCCCGTGGGCAGGAACCAGTGGAGACGGACGGTCATGTCAAGACTCCTTGTAGACGCGGGGAGCGGTGGTGGACGGCGGAAGGCCGCCGTTGTAGCGGGTGTCGACGAAATCGGCGAAGTCGACCTTCTCGGGGATCAGCTTCAGTTCGGCGAAGGTGTCGACGATCTCCTGCTCGGACGCGATGGCCGCATCGTCGACGGCGACCGGGACCCGCGTGCCGTTGGTGCGCTTCACCGAGGCCAGCGCCACCTCGTAGGGCAGACCGGTGTCCTTGGCCCACACCTCGGCCCATTCCTCGGGATGGTCGTACACCCAGTCCTGAGCCCGCCGCAGCCGGTCCAGGTAGTCCTCGATGGCCGCGGACTTCTCCTCGTCCGCGAGGGCGTGCGGCGCGGCGACCTGGAAGGTGAGGCCGTTGGTCACGCCGTCGCCGGTGGTGAGGACGCGGCCCTGCTTCGCCCCCAGCACCTGGGAGGTGTACGGGTCCCACACCGCCCATGCGTCGACCTTGCCGCTGGTGAACGCGGCGAGCGCGTCGGCCGGCTGGAGGTACTTCACCTTGACGTCGCTCGGCGAGAGGCCCGCCTTCCGCAGTGAGGCGACGAGTTGGTAGTGCGCCGACGAGCCCTGCGCCACGGCGACCGACCTGCCCTTGAGTTGCTGCGTGCCGGACAGCTCGGAGCCGTGCGGCACGAGGATGGTGTCGCCCTTGGACGTGCCGTGCCACGCGGCCACGACCGTGATCCTGGAGCCGGCGCCCGCCGCGAACACCGGTGGCGTGTTGCCGACGCCACCGATGTCGACGGCCTTGGCGTTGACGGCCTCCAGCAAGGGCGGTCCGGAGGTGAAGGTGGACCACTTGATCTTGTAGTCGAGGTCGTCGAGTTCCCCGGCGGCGCGCAGGACCGCTTCGGAACCCCCTTTCTGGTCACCGACGTTGAGCGTGAGGGAGCCCTTGCCGTCGACGCCGGACGAGGAGTCGGCTGCCGAGGTCCCGCCGCATGCGGTGAGGGCCAGGGCGAGGGGGAGGAGCAGGGCCGCGGGGAGATGGCGTCGTCGCATGGTGGTTCCGTTCGTCGGGGTCGGGGTCGGGGTCGGGTGCGGGTGCGGAAGGGCCGGGCCGGACAGGTGAGGTGTGGTCGGCGGGCCCGGGTGCGCAGAAGCAGGTCGGGGAGGTCGGTTCGGGGCGCGGGGATTCAGGCGGCCTGGGTGCCGGTGCCGACGCCGAGGCGTTCCAGGAGTCCGGCGCGCAGTGCGGCGAACCGCGGGTCGGCGAGGTCGCGCGGCCGGTCGAGGCCGATGTGCTGTTCGTGGGCGATGACCCCGTGGTCCATGACCAGGACCCGGTCGGCGAGCAGAACGGCCTCCTCGACGTCGTGCGTGACCAGCAGCACGGCGCAGCCGCGCCGCTGCCACAACTCGCCGACCAGGCGCTGGGCGTTGATGCGGGTGAGCGCGTCCAGCGCCCCGAAAGGCTCGTCCAGGAGCAGCAGATCGGGCTCGCGCACCAGGGCGCGGGCCAGCGAGGCGCGCTGGGCCTCGCCGCCGGACAGCGTCTTGGGCCAGGCGTCGGCGCGGTGACCGAGGCCGACCTCGTCCAGCGCCCGCGCGGCGACGGCCCGTTCGGTCCTGCCCGGCAGTCCCAGCAGGACGTTGCGCCAGACCTTCTTCCACGGCATCAGCCGCGGCGCCTGGAAGGCGACGGCCTTGCGGCGCGGCACCAGCACCGTGCCCTCGATCTCGCGGTCGAGGCCGGCGAGGATGCGCAGCAGCGTGGACTTGCCGCAGCCACTGCGGCCGAGCAGGGCCACGAACTCGCCTGGTCGGATGTCGAGTTCGAGGTTCTCGATCACCGCCCGGCCGCCGAAGGAGCGGGTCAGCCCGGCCACGTGCACGGCCTGCGGGGTCACCGGCCGGTGAATGTCGGTCGCCATTGCAGCAGCAGCCTTTCGAGCGAGCGGACGATGAAGTCGGCGAGCAGGCCGAGGAAGGCGTAGACGATGAGGCAGACCACGATCACGTCGGTCCGCAGGAAGTCCCGTGCCTGCACCATGAGGAACCCGATGCCGGCGTCGGCGTTGATCTGCTCCGCGAACACCAGCGCGAGCCAGGCGATGCCGAGCGAGTAGCGCAGGCCGGTCAGCGCACCGGGCAGTGCGCCGGGCAGGACGACGTGCCGCACGAGTCCCCACCGCGACAGGCCGAGCGACTCCCCGGCCTCGATCAACTGGGCGTCCACACCGCGAATACCGGCGTAGACGTTGAGGTAGAGCGGGAAGGTCACGCCGAGGGTGATGACGGCGATCTTCGGGGCCTCGCCGATGCCGAACCAGATGATGAACAGCGGGATCAGCCCCACGAACGGCACCGTGCGCAGCATCTGCACGGAGGCGTCCACCAGGTCCTCGCCGATTCTGAACAGGCCCGAGACCAGGGCGAGACCGGTGCCGACGACCGTGCCGAGCAGCAGGCCGGCGGCGACCCGCTGGAGCGAGGTGCCCATGGCCGCGGGCAGCGACCCGTCGGCCAGCAGATCACCGGCGACCTGGGCGATCCGCCCGGGTGAGGCGAGGACCTCGGCGGCCAGGACGCCCGTCGAGCTGAGGAGTTGCCACAGCCCGAGCAGCAGGACGGGCCCGGTGGTGCGGCGCAGCCAGCGCGGGACACGGGCGGTCCGGTGGTCGGCCGGCACTGTCGACGTGCGCGATATATCGGAAATATCCAGCTGAACGGGGCTGGGTGGGGCATGGCTGATGGTCATGAGGGCTCCACGAGGACAAGAGCGACGCGTGGTGGGCGCGTGTCCCGGCACTGCCACGCCGGAGGTTCAGGAGCCGTCAGCGCCCGTACGACCGTCGAAGCGGGCCGTACGACCGCCGAGGCGGGTCCATGGCCCACGACCCGCGGACAGATCTCGAGCGGGCCAAGGCGGAACCGAAGGCGGGAAACACGCCGGAAGACGCGGGGAAGAGCCGAAGCGAAGAGGGGGAGAGGGCGTCAGCAGCCGCGGCGACAGGCGGCGGAGGCCACCCGCAGCAGGTCGATGTGACCGCGCGTGGTGAGCAGGGCTGAACGCAACATGCGGCAGAAAGTAGCCAGACGGCGGAGTCACGGTCAATGGGTGTCTCGCAGAGTGGACCGGTGTGTCATCCACTGGTCGGCCGCTGCCGGGCACGGCCGGTCCCATGCGTCAGGATGGTGGCATGGCAGATGCGTTCACCACCCGCGTCCTGAACATCGCCACCGGCTCCGCGGAGCGCGTCGTCGACATCACCGGCGACTGCGAGTCCTTCCTGCGCGAGGCCGCGGCGGGCCGGGACGGACTGCTCAACGTCTTCGTCCCGCACGCCACCGCCGGGGTGGCGATCATCGAGACCGGTTCCGGCAGTGACGACGACCTGCTCGCCGCCCTGCACACCCTGCTCCCCGCCGACGACCGCTGGCAGCACCGCCACGGCAGCCCCGGTCACGGCCGCGACCACGTCCTCCCCGCGTTCGTGCCCCCGCACGCGACCCTGCCCGTGATCGACGGGCGGCTGGAACTGGGCACCTGGCAGTCGGTGTGCCTGGTGGACACCAACAAGGACAACACCCACCGCAAGGTCCGGCTGTCGTTCCTCGGCTGACCCGGCGCGCGACCGCGCGGCGCACGGGGACCGCGGGACCGCGCGGTGCGGGGCCGAGGAGCGCGGGGCCGTGGGGCCCCTCGGCCCCGCGCCTTCGAGTGGTGGCCGCCGGGGCGCGGGCGTACGGTCGAACGGTGAACCGTCAGTGGACGGAACCGTTCACCGCCCTCAGCAAGGGCGTTCACTGACTCTCGTGAGGGCCTGCCCCCGAGAGGGCGACATGTCATGACCAGCAGCCCGCAGCCGACGTCCGCCCCGCAGACCACCGCCCGTTCCCGCGGCGGGGGCGGGAACGGGATGGCTCTGCTGGTGATCGCCTCGTGCCAGCTGATGGTGGTGCTGGACATCACCATCGTGAACATCGCCCTGCCGGACATCCAGCGTTCCCTGGAGTTCTCCACCACCAGCCTGTCGTGGGTCGTCAACGCCTACACCCTGACCTTCGGCGGTCTGCTGCTGCTCGGCGGCCGGGTCGGGGACATCCTCGGCAGACGGCGGGTGTTCGTCTTCGGCGTGCTGCTCTTCGTGCTGGCCTCGCTGCTCGGCGGGCTCGCCCAGAACGCCGGTCAGTTGCTGGCCGCACGAGCCCTCCAGGGCGTCGGTGGCGCCATCGCTTCCCCGACGGCGCTGTCCCTGATCAGCACGACCTTCCGTGAAGGCCCGGAGCGCAACCGGGCGTTCGGCGTCTTCGCGGCGGTCTCGGCGGGCGGCGGCGCGATCGGGCTGCTCGCCGGCGGGGTGCTCGTCGAGTGGCTCAACTGGCGGTGGGTCCTGTTCGTCAACGTGCCCATCGGGCTGCTCATCGCGTTGGCCACGCCCCGCTGGATCAAGGAGTCGGAACGTCATCCCGGCCGCTTCGACGTCGCCGGGGCGCTGACCTCCACGGTGGGCATGGTGCTGCTGGTGTACGGCTTCATCCGGGCCGCCCAGGACGGCTGGCGGGACGCGCTGACGCTGGCGTCGTTCGCCGCGGCCGTGGTGATCCTCGCGGTCTTCCTCCTGGTGGAACGGCGGTCCCGGCAGCCGATCACGCCGCTGCACATGTTCGCCGACCGCAACCGTGCGGGCACGTACGGGATCATGCTGTGCCTCGCCGCCGCCATGTTCGGGATGTTCTTCTTCCTCACCCTGTTCGTGCAGAACGTGCTGGACTTCAGCCCGATGCAGGCGGGACTGGCCTTCCTGCCGGTCAGCGCGGTCATCACGGTCGGCGCAGGGCTGGCCTCGCAGTTCCTGCCCCGCTACGGCCCCAAGCCGTTCATGGTGATCGGCGCGATCCTGGCGGCGGCCGGACTGGCCTGGCTGACCCTCACGGACGTCCACTCCACCTACGCGGGCAGCGTTCTCGGGCCGATGCTGGTGTTCAGCCTGGGCATGGGCATGGAGTTCGTGTCGCTGACGCTGATGGCGCTGTCCAACGTGTCGGCGCGGGAGACCGGCGCGGCCTCCGGGCTGCTCAACGCGACGCAGCAGGTGGGCGGTTCGCTGGGGCTGTCCATCCTGGTCACCGTGTTCGGCACCGCGAGCAACGACGAGGCCGGGCGCCGGATTCCGGCGTTCCTCGCCCAGGCGACCCCGGCCGAGCGGGCGCGGTTCGAGAGCACCGGTGAGCTTCCGCCGCCCTGGAGCCACGAGGTCCTCACCGCCGGGGTCTCGGCGGCCTTCATCATGGCGGCGATCTTCGCTGTCCTGGCGGCGCTGATCGCCGTCGTGGCCATCCAGGTGCGCGCCGCCGACGTGGAACGCCTCAAGGGCACGCCGGAGTCCGGCCAGGTGTGACGCAGGTGTGACGCAGGTGTGACGGGGACGCCGGGCGTCAGTGGGCGAGTTTGAGCCCGATCACGCTGCCGACGATCAGCGTCAGGAACACGATTTTGAGCGTGCTCACCGACTCCTGGCCGGTGAGCATCGCATACAGGATCGTGAGCACCGCACCGATGCCGACCCACACCGCGTAGGCCGTGCCGACCGGCAGATCGCGTGTCGCGTACGCCAGTCCGGCCATGCTCGCGCCGAGGCCGACGACGAAGACCAGGGACGGGACGAGGCGGCTCAGCCCTTTGGACCTGCCCAGCGCGGTCGCCCACACGGCTTCCAGAACGCCCGAGAGAACGAGGATGATCCACGACATGACTGCCCTCAAACGGGCCGTCTTGTCGCACGCCGGGTACGGCACCCCTCGTCCGGGAGCCACTGATCGGGCTCCGTTCCACGTTCTCACACGCCCTGTGAGGGGGCAATTCCCGCTGGTTCGGGCCGTGCGGGCCGACGCGGATCGGCCACATGGCGGACGGGGGGTGGCGCGGCGGCCGGTTTTTCCCTAGTTTCCCTATCGAATTACTAGGAAAGCGTTGACGCTCCCAGACCGGGCGAGTGAGGATGACATCGTGACCATCGCACCAGCGGCTCCGGCCCCGGCCTCACAGACGGACGCCGGCCACGCGCACTGGCTGCACGTCGCCCGGGAACTGGCCGACGATCTCGCCACGGACGCCGTGGAGCGCGAGCGGGCCGGCAAACCGCCCCTGGACGAGGTGGAACGGCTGCGCGAGGCGGGCCTGCTGACCCTGCTCGCGGCCACCGCTCATGGTGGGGGCGGCGCGGACTGGCGCACCGCCTACGCGGTCGTCCGCACGATCTCCGCCGCCGACGCCGCGATCGGTGAACTGCTCGGCGTGCATTACTTCCTGTCCTCGGGCGCCCGGTTCTTCGCGGGGCCCGCCCGCGCCGAGCGCGTCGAGCGGGAGTCGGCGGCCGGGCGTTGGTGCTGGAGCGGAGGCATCGCCTCCGACCAGCCGTCGCTCATGCTCAACCCCGGCGCGAACGGGCATCTGCTGGACGGCAGGCTGAGCTGTGCCGTCGGCGCGGGCGTCGCCGACCGGCTGCTGGTCCGCGCCTCCCGCACCGACACCGGCGAGCCGCTGGCCGTGGTGGTCGACCCCTCTCACCCGGGCGTCGTCCGGGGGACCGGCGGCGAGACCTTCGGGCAGCGGCCGGCGGCCGGCGGCAGCGTGGCGTTCGACTCCGTGCCCGTGACGGCCGACGACGTGTTCGGCTCCCTCTCCGCGGACGACGGAGTGCTGTCGCCCTTCGCCGGGCTGGCCGCGCCGACCGCCCGGCTGGTCTCGGCCCAGGTCTGTCTGGGCGCAGCGGAAGGACTGCTCGCCGAGGCGCGCGAGCTCAGCCGGCCCGCGACCGCGTCAGGGCAGCCGTCCGACCCGCTGCACTGGCCGGTGCTGTCCGGCGCCCCGCACTGGCCGGTGAGCCCGGCACAGGATCCGTACGTGCTCGGCGCCTACGGCGAACTCGCCGTCACCGCCCGCTCCGCCGCCGCCCTCGCCGACCAGGCCGTCGACGCGCTGATGCGCGGACTGGCGCGGGGCGAGGAACTCGACGACGACGAAGGCGCGGAGATCACCGTCCTGGCCGGCGCCGCCGAGGCCGCCGCCTCCCGTGCCGCGCAGGAGATCACCACCCGGGCCCTCGACGTCATCGGAGCACGCGCCGCATCCACCCGCTACGGCCTCGACCGTTTCTGGCGCAACGCGCGTACGCACACCCTGCGCACCCCCGTCTCCTCCCGGCTCCGCGAGGCCGGCGACTACCACCTCAACGGCACCCACCCGCCCTTCACACTGCCCTGAGCCGTCGACTCCCGTGCGAGCCGGCCTCGTCGTGAACCTCGGCGTCCTCTGGAACAGGGAGGGAAAACGAATGGTCCACCCGCCGCCCCCGCCGATCTCCCGCCGCCAGGTCCACCCGGCGCCCGCCGGCAGCGCGGACCCCCGGGCCTGACACGGCTCGCGCCCGACAAAGCCCGTCGCGTCCGGGGCCCTCCACGAGTACGCCGCCCCGAGGCGCGCCCTCACGAGTACGCCGCACCAAGTCCCCCCACGAGTACGCCGCCGCGCCGGCGCCGTCGCGGTCCGCCCCGCCACGCCCGCGCCTTTCCGAGGGAGACGCATGCTCGCCACACACCCCGACCCCGTTCCGGCCTTCCGCGGCAGGATCGGCCAGGATCCCCGCAGCGGCTATCACGCCGTCCCACACCGCTACCGCCTGTATCTCACCCCGTCCTGTCCGGAGTGTCTGCGCATCGCCGTCACCCACGACCTGCTCGGCATCGGCGACACCCTCCCCGTCACCCTGCTGCCGGCCCTGCCCGACACGGCCGACGGCGGCCACGGGGCGCTGCGCCCCCTGTACGAGGCCGGATCGCACCGCCACCCGGGACCGGCCCTGGCCCCCGTGCTCGGCGACGACTGGACCGGACGCATCGTCAGCACGCACGCCCCCGACATCCTGCGGGACCTGGCCCGATGGTTCGGCGGACCGGGCGCGGCACTCCGCCCGTGCGAGGCGCAGGAGGAGACCGAGACGGTCGACCGGCTCTGCGAGCGGGGCGTCACCGCGTCCGCCCACCGTGCCGGACGAGCGGACGCCGACGCCGAGACCCGGGACGCCGCGCTCACCGATCTGCTCACCGCCCTCGACGGCTTGGAACGGCGGCTCGCCGGCCGTGCGTACGTCCTCGGCTGCGGTGGCGGACCCACCGCCGCGGACGTGCAGGTCTGGGTCACGCTGGTGTGGCTCGACACCGTGCACGGCCGGCATCTGGACGGCGCCGCGGCGCGGCGGATCGCCGCGCACACCCGTCTGTGGGACTACGCCCGCCGACTGACGGCGCACCCAGCGTTCGGCCGCCACCTCGACCTGGACGCCATCACTCGGCGCCACCGCGCCGAGTGCGGGAACACCGGCGTCTGCGCCGGGGCGCCGAGAATCACGCAACGGGCGGCGTGACGCGAGGCGCCAGCCGGCCTCGGACGACGAACGTGACGGCATGACGCGGACGGTCCGCCCTGGTCACGAGCCCGGAGGCACGACGTGAGCCGCCGGCCTCAGTCCTGCCGCGCCCGCTCCGCGTCCCGCTCCTTGAGGCGGGCCGCCTCCTTGCGGACCTCGGCCTGGGTCTCCTGCTCCTTGCGCAGCCACTCGGGCCGTTCCTGCTTCAGCGCCTCGATCTGCTCGGTCGTGAGCGGCTCCGTGACGCCGCCGCGGGCGAGGCCGGCGATGGACACGCCGAGCCTGGCCGCGACCACGGGGCGGGGGTGCGGGCCGGTGCGTCGCAGTTCCCGCAGCCACTCGGGCGGGTTGGCCTGGAGCTCGTTCAGCTCGGCGCGGGAGACCACGCCCTCCTGGAACTCGGCGGGGGTGGCGGGGAGGTACACGCCCAGCTTCTTCGCCGCGGTCGCGGGCTTCATCGTCTGGGCGCTCTGGTGCGACGTCATGCCGTCCAGACTATCCGCCGGTCACGGGGCCCCCGACCACAGCCGGTAACCTGGCGGGGTGACAGGCTCGGAAGCACCGCCCACGTTCCGGCTCGCGTACGTCCCTGGGACGACACCCGGCAAGTGGGTGCGGATCTGGAACGAGCGCCTGCCCGAGGTTCCCCTGACCCTCCTGTCGGTGACCGCCGCCGAGGCCCCCGACGTCCTGCGCGAGGGCCGCGCGGACGCGGGCGTCCTCCGGCTGCCGGTCGATCGCGAGGTCTTCAGCGCCATCCCCCTCTATACGGAGGCGACGGTCGTGGTCGTGCCCAAGGACCACCTGATCACCGTCGCGGACGAGGTGACGACGGCCGATCTCGCCGACGACGTCGTCTTCCACCCCCTCGACGACGTGCTGGAGTGGGAGCGGCTGCCGGGCCGCCCGGCCGTCGAGCGCCCGGCCACCACCGCCGACGCCGTCGAACTGGTCGCCGCGGGCGTCGGCGTCCTCGTCGTGCCCCAGTCGCTGGCCCGGCTCCACCATCGGCGCGACCTGACCTACCGCCCGGTCGTGGACGCACCCCAGTCGAGCGTGGCCCTGTCCTGGCCCGAGGACGCGACGACCGACCTGGTCGAGGAGTTCATCGGCATCGTGCGGGGCCGCACCGTCAACAGCACCCGCGGCCGGTCCCAGCCCCGGCCGGAGCAGCAGCGGCGCGACGAGAATCCCGCCCGGCGGAAGCCGACGCCGGGCAAGTCCGCCGGCGGGAAGAATCCGCGCGGCCGGTCGGGCGGCTCCCCGAAGGCCGGGGCACCCAGGACCGGAGCCAAGCGAGGCAAGCCGCGTCGCCGCTCCTGACCCGCCGCGGGGCTCGGCCGGCCCGGCCTCTCAGCGCACGTACACCGCCCGCCGCGCGGTGTTCACCACCGCCTCCCCGTCCGCCCGACCCAGCAGCCCTGCCGCTGTCCACGCCTCCACGGTCGACCGCACCCGCGTCACCAGCGCGCCCTTCCCGGTGAACGGTGCCCCGCCCACACCTCGTCCAGCAGCGTCGTGCCGTCGGCCCGACCCGGATTGGCGACTCCCGAGTCCGCGCCGCCGAGGACCACGCGCGGTTCGACGCGCCGGAGCAGGCGTGCGTCGGCTCCTCGACACCCTCGAAGAACGGCGCGAACAGGATGCCGTGCAGCGTGAAGTGGAGCGGTTCGCCCGGTACCGGCGTGAGCGAGGGCAGCAGATCGCCGGAGAGGGCGGCGTTGCCGTACAGGGCGACGTCGAGGTGCTCGGTCGTGCTCGACGGCGGTCCCGAACCTCCCCGCGACGCTGAGCACGGCCGGTTCCGCGCGCAGCGCCTCGCGCACCTCCTCCAGCGCCGTGATCACGGTGCGGATGCGGTCCGCGTACACCTCGTCGCCGGTGCTCGCGTACGCCTGGGACAGCATGGTGAGGAAGTGGCCGGTGTAGTGCCCGCGCAGATTGCCGTTGGCCTCGCCGTCCAGTCCCTCCCAGCCGCCGGGTGCCACCGCACCCCGGGTGGACAGGCCCGCGTTGGCGCGGAAGACCTGCACCAGCCGGTCGACGGCGTAGCCGCGGGCGTGGTCGAGCATCAGCTGCCGTTTCGCGGCGAACAGGCTCTCGCCCAGTTTCACCTCGCCGAGGAGAAGGGGTGCAGAGCCCAGCACGCGGGCGGCGCGGGCGGTGCGGGCACGGCGGCGGACGCCCGCGCCGCCGCTGTCCCGGCGAGTGGGGGCGCTGCGGCTGCGGCGATCGCCGACTGCAGGAGGGTCCGTCGGGAGAAGGGCTGTGCCATGGTGCGCCTCCACGGGGCCACTGGCCGAGGTGGTGGTGCGATATGTCGAACATTGTGCGAAAGGTCGACCGGACGGTAGAGACGGGGTGGGGGCGCGTCAACGGTACCGGCGGGTTCGGCCGCGGCCCGGTGTCACTTCCGGACCGACCGTCCGATCGACTCCACCAGCGGCAGCAGCCGGTGGGGCACGCGTTCCCGCAGCGCCACCTCGGTGCGGGTGCGCACCACGCCGGGGAGGCTGATCAGCTTCTGGATCACGTCCTCCAGGTGCGCGTTGTCCCGCGCGACGACCCGGGTGAGCAGATCGCCGCCGCCCGTGATCGAGAACGCCTCCACGATCTCCGGTACGACGGCCAGCGCGTCGCCCACGTCGTCCAGGTGGCCCTGGGTGACCTCGATGTGCACGAACGCCAGGACCGGATGGCCGAGCGCGGCGGGGGAGAGGGCAGGGGCGGTGCCGGTGATCACGCCCTCCCGCTCCAGGCGGTCGAGGCGGGCCTGGAGCGTGCCCCGGGCGACACCGAGAATCCGGGCGTACTCCCGCACGCTGGTGCGCGGCTGCTCCAGCAGTAGCCGCAGGATGCGGGTGTCGAGCTCGTCGACGGTCATGGCGGCCGTCCTCCTCGGTGTCGCCGGTCGGCTGTGATCACCGTCGACCGTACCAATGGCGCACTCGAACACGGCCGGGCTGGGCCGCCGGATCTGATCCGTTGGCTCGTCGATGGCCGAGTCCTTCCCCACTGTGCTGTGCCAATGGTTCAGTGGAGGAGACGCCACTTGAGCCACTGGTGGCATGAGTGTTGTCATAGAGGTGTCGATGGCGCTGCGGATCCCGCGGCGCCTTTTTCGTGCCGGGTGTCGGACCGGCCGTCACACGTTCGCGGCAAGGGGGCGGAAGACAGTGCTGAAGAGGATGTTCGTGGCTCCGGACCCGGGGCGGGCGCGGCTGCGTTTCGCCGCGCGGGCCGTCCTCGGCATCGGTCTGGCGGTCGTCGTCTGCGGCCTCGCCGGGCACTCCCTCGCCGCCGCCGTCACGGGCGGCCTCGCCGCGCTGCTCGCCCTGTTCACGGTCACGGACCCGAGCGTGCGGCAGCAGGCCGTCACCACCGCCCTGCTGCCCGTGGTCGGCCTGCCCGTCCTGGCCGCCGCGGCCGAGCTGCACGACCAGCCGGTGGCCCGCGACCTGACGTTCCTCGCCGTCGTCGGCGCAGGCGTCTACGCCCGCCGCTGGGGCCCTCGCGGCCACAGCCTCGGCGTGTTCGCGTTCATGACCTTCTTCATCGCGCAGTTCCTGCGGGCCACCCCGGGGCAGCTCCCCGAGCTGTCCGCCGCCGTGCTGCTGTCCGTGGCCGCCGCCGCGGTCGTCCGCTTCGGGCTGTGGTGCTACGAACGCCGTACGCCCCCGGCCCCGGCGATCGCCCCGCCGGACGGCTCCGGTCTCGACCGGATCACCACCCGGCAGGCGATCCAGGCGACCGCCGGCTCCGGCTTCGCTCTCGTCGTGGGCCAGCTCGTCTCCGGCGAGCGGTGGTACTGGGCCGTCGGCGCGACCTGGTGGATCTTCGTGAACACCACCTCGCGCGGCGAGACCCTGGTCCGCGGCTTCCGGCGGCTGCTCGGCACGGTGATCGGCATCGGCCTCGGTCTGCTCGTCGCCGTGCCGGTGGACGGCTCGCCCATCCCCTCGGCCGTCCTGGCCGCCGTATGCGTGTTCGGCATCTTCTACACGGCCGCCGTCTCCTACACCTGGATGATGCTCTGCGTCACCCTGCTCGCCGAGCTGCTCTACGGCCTCCTGGACGTGCTGCACCCCGCCCTGCTCGCCCTGCGGCTGGCCGAGACCGGCGTCGGCGCGCTGGGCGCGGCGCTGGCCGTGCTGTTCGTGCTCCCCGTCACCACCCACACCGTCACCGACGCCTGGATCCAGCGCGCCCTGCGCTGCGTCCACGCCTGCACCGCGGAGGCCGCCGCCCGCCTCGCGGGAACGCCGGACGCCGACCCCGCGCGGCGCGTGGCGGAACTGGAGCAGCTCCTCGGCCGCGTCCGGCTCGCCGTCGCCCCGCTGGTGCACCCGCTCAACCCGATGCTCGTCCGCAAGCGGCGGGCCCGGCGCGTGCTGGCCCTGCTGGACGACTGCGCCCGGGAGATCCGCGGACTGGTCGCCGTGGCCGCCGACCCGGAGGCCTCCCACGACGCTCGGCTGGCCGCCGCCTGCTGGCGGGTCGAGGCGGCCGTCGAGGCGCTCACCGACGGCGACGGCACGCCCGTCGTCCCCACCCCGCAGCCGCCCGCGGCGACCGAACCGGCCCTCGCCCATCTGCACGGCCTGGAACGCGCCCTCGCCGAACTCGCCACGCCCCTGCGCGGCCACTTCGGCCCCTCGCCGGTGGGCGCGTCGAGGCACGATTCCCCGCTTGGTCTAGACCGCGCATGATCGACTGCTACCGTCGCCTGCGACAGCCATGGACCGAGAGGGGACAGCGGTGGCAGACGGCGGGCGGGCGTTCATCGGGTCGTTCACGGCGGCGGGCGGCCCCGGAGTGGTCACGGCGGCCGTGGACGCGACGAGCGGCGCACTGACGGTCCTCGGCAGCACGGGCGGCGTTCCCGATCCCTCCTACCTGACCCTGTCGCCGGGCGGGGACATGCTCTACGCGGTCAGCGAGACCGCCGACGGCGCGGTCGCCGCGTACCGCGTGTCCGGGGACGCGCCCGAACCGGCCGGACCGCCGGTCCCCGTGCGGGGCAGCGGGCCGACGCATCTGTGCGTGTTCGACGGTCACGTCCTCACCGCCAACTACGGCTCCGGCAGCGTCAGCGCCCTGCCGCTGCGCCCCGACGGCACCCTGGCGGGCGGCGATGCCGCGGTGCTCCGGCACACCGGCGCGGGACCGTACACGCCCCGCCAGCAGGGGCCGCACGCCCACCAGGTGCAGCCCGACCCGAGCGGACGGTGGGTCGTCAGCGTGGACCTCGGCACCGACTCGGTGC
The DNA here is from genome assembly GCF_040611575.1 of Streptomyces sp. NPDC006610. NCBI lineage: Bacteria > Bacillati > Actinomycetota > Actinomycetes > Kitasatosporales > Streptomycetaceae > Streptomyces > Streptomyces sp. NPDC006610. The sequence goes on along the minus strand of NZ_JBEXOP010000014.1, from coordinate 130,117 downwards.
GCGCGTGCGCCCTGGCGGACGGCGGACTCGTCCTGCACCGCGAGACCGCCCTGCGCCCCGGTTCCGGTCCCCGCCACCTCGCCTTCCACCCGGCCGGCCGGCACGCCTACGTGGTCAACGAGCTGACCCCCACGGTCACGGTCTGCCGCTGGGACGGCTCGGAGGGCTCCCTCAAGCCGCTCGCCGAGACGCCGGTGCTGCACGGCGCCCCGGCCGGCGACGCCTACCCCTCGGGCATCGTCGCCTCGCCCGACGGCCGTTTCGTGTGGACCGCCACACGCGGCGAGGACGTGCTGTCCGTGTTCGCCGTCGCGGGCGACGAGCTGCGGCTCACGGCGACGGTGCCGTGCGGCGGACGCTGGCCCCGCGCGCTCGCCCTGCGAGGCGGGTTCCTGTACGCCGCGAACGAGCACTCGGGCGACGTGACGTGGTTCGCCGTGGACCCGGACACGGGGCTGCCCCGGCGTGCCGGGGCGGTGGCGGTGCCGGCGGCTTCGTGCGTGGTGTTCGGCTGAGCCCCCGAGGCGGCTCACCTGCGCAGAAGGGCCCGCTCCGGCGTCTCGGAGCGGGCCCTCGTCGTGCGGGTGGGTTCAGCGGGCCGGCACGCCCTGGGGCTGCGGGGCGATACCCAGGGCCGTCGTGTACTTGGCCAGGGTCAGCTTGCCGATGGCCGGGTACGCGCCGAGGGACTCGGAGGCGGAGCAGCCCGCCTCGCGGGAGGCGTCCTCGAGCACCGACGCGTCGACCTCGGGGCCGATCAGGTACGGGGCCAGCGCCAGCTGCTGCGAGCCGGACGAGCGCAGCTGCTCGGCGACGGAGGCGATCGAGCCGTCCTGGTCCAGGGCCGCCGCCATCACCGGCACGGCGAGCCGCGCGGCCAGCAGCATGCCCGTGATCCCGGCCGCCTGCACGGCCTCCTCGCCGCCCACGGCGGCCAGGATGATGCCGTCCGCAGCGGTCGCCACGGTGAACAGCCGGGCCCGGTCGGCGCGGGCCAGACCCGCCTCCGACAGCCGCACGTGCAGGGCCTCGGCCAGCAGCGGATGCGGGCCGAGCACGTCGGTCAGCTCGGCGGCGACCCGGCTGTCCATGACGGCCAGGCGGATCTGGCGCAGCAGCGCGCTGTCCGGGCCGGCCAGCAGGGGCACCACGACGGCGACCGGGCCCTCGGGCTCCTTGGTCTCCACGCCGGCGGCCAGTGCCTGCTCGTAGCGGGCGGTGCGCTGGTCGGCCGCGCCGGACAGCACCGACTGGAGCGTGGGGAACTCCGCGTCGTCGCCGTCCACGAACCCGATGCGGGCGTCGAGGCCGGGCAGCTCGGAGCGGGCGATGCTCACGACCTCCTCGGCGAGGCTGCGCGTGGCGGCGCTGGGCGTGCCCGGGACCGCGAGGACGAGCGCGGGCGCGCCCTCGGGAGCCGCCAGGGGCTCGGGTCGGCGGTGCCGCCCGGGCTGGCGGGGGCGCGGCATTCGTACTGGCAGGCCGGACGCGGGCCCAGTGGGGGAGCTCATGGCGCCGCATGTTACTGGTTTCCTGGGCTCCCCTGTTCGGGGAGGGTGCAGGTGAGCGGTATCCGTCCGGTTTTGTCTGATGAGTTACGTACCGATCGGAAGTGATCGGCGCCTTTGCCCGGGATGACCGCCCGCGGCCGGTATCGGCCTCACCCTCCGGGCGCGGTCACCACTTGGAGCAGAGCCTCCTGTTCGGGCAACTCCCTTCTTCCGGCGGCCAGTCCGGTGGCGATGCGGACCGCCCCGTGCAACGGGTCGCCGTCGGCCGGGACCCGGCGGGCGTGCGGCAGCCGCCTCGACAGTTCCTCCTCCAGGGGAACGAGAAGAGGCGGGCCCGTTCTCAGCAGTCCGCCCGTGAGCGCGACCGGCGGCTCGCCCGTCGTGGGGCACACCGCGGCGGCCGAGTCGGCCATGTGCCGGGCCGCCGCCCGCAGGATCTCCGCGGCGACGGGATCACCGGCCGCGGCGCAGTCGGCGACCAGGGGCGCGAACGACGCGAGCACCGCGGCGCGGTCCTCGCGCGGGTACAGCTGCCCCGGCAGACCGGGCGGCGCCCCGAACCGCTCCCGCGCGCACGCCAGCAGCCGGCCGGAGCCGCCGTCCCGGCCGTCGTGGGCCCGCAGCGCCGCCTCCAGACCGGCCCGGCCGATCCACGCCCCGCCGCCGCAGTCGCCCAGCAGATGCCCCCAGCCGTCCGCGCGCCGCCAGCCCGTCAGGTCGGTGCCGATCGCGATCAGCCCGGTGCCCGCGGCGACCACCGCACCGGGCCGGACGCCCAGCGCGCCGACGTACGCCGTGACGGCGTCGGCGGCCAGGGCGACGCACCGCACGCCCCACTCCCGCCGCAGCGCGCCGGGAAGTTCCGCACGCAGAGCGGCGCCCAGCGTCCCGAACCCGGCGGCGCCGACCACCGCCGTGCCCGGAGCCGCGACTCCGGTGTCGGCCATCAGCGCCCGGGCCATCGGCGCCAGCTGATCCATCAGATGCCCGGCGTCGATGCCCCGCGCCCCCGTGCGCACCGGTTCGCGCGACTCCCGCACGCCGAGCACCCCGCGCTCCACGGCGCCGACGGCGACCCGCAGTCCGGAGCCGCCCGAGTCCACGGCGACGAAACCGCCGGCCGTCCCGTCACCCGGGGTGCCGCCGCCCGCCGCCGGGCCGCTCACGGCAGACGCCAGTCCACCGGCTGTCCGCCCTGCCGCATGAGCAGGTCGTTGGCCCGGCTGAACGGGCGGGAGCCGAAGAAGCCGCGGTCGGCCGACATGGGCGAGGGGTGCGCGGACTCCACCGAAGGCAGGTCACCCAGCAGCGGGCGCAGGTTGCGGGCGTCCCGACCCCAGAGGATGGACACCAGCGGCTTGCCGCGCGCGGCGAGGGCGCGGATGGCCTGCTCGGTGACCTCCTCCCACCCCTTGCCGCGGTGGGCCGCGGGTTTGCGCGGGGCCGTGGTGAGCGCCCTGTTGAGCAGCAGCACGCCCTGTTGCGTCCACGGCGTCAGATCGCCGTTGGAGGGCTGGGGGACGCCCAGGTCGGTGGTCAGTTCCCGGAATATGTTGATCAGGCTGCCGGGCAGCGGGCGCACGTCGGGCGCGACCGAGAACGACAGGCCCACCGCGTGTCCGGGCGTGGGGTACGGGTCCTGACCGACGATCAGAACGCGTACCTCGTCGAACGGTTGCTGGAAGGCCCGCAGGACGTTCGGCCCGGCCGGGAGGTAGGTGCGTCCGGCGGCGATCTCCGCGCGCAGGAAGTCACCCATCTCGGCGATCCGCCCGGCCACGGGTTCCAGGGCCTTCGCCCAGCCCGGTTCGACGATTTCATGCAAGGGTCGTGGTGCCACGGGCGTCACCCTACTGCCGGGCGGCGGGCGGCGATCAACCGGTGGCCGGGGCGGTTCCGCCTCATCCCACGACCGCGGCGCGCACGCACAGCACGTCCGGCAGGTGCGACGCCAACTGCCGCCAGCTGTCGCCGTCGTCGGCCGAGGCGAACACCTCGCCGTTGCGGTTGCCGAAGTACACGCCGGCCGGGTCCGCGTCGTCCGTGCACAGCGCGTCGCGCAGCACCGTGCCGTAGTGGTCCTCGCTCGGCAGCCCCGCCGTGAGCGGTTCCCAGGACCGGCCCGCGTCCGCCGTGCGGTAGACGCGGCAGCGCCGGTCGGCCGGGACGCGGTCGGAGTCCGCGGTGATGGGGAAGACGTAGGCCGTGTCCCCTCGGCGCGGGTGGGTGGCCGCGGCGAAGCCGAAGGTGGACGGCAGGCCCTCGCCGATGTCGGTCCAGTGCGCGCCCGCGTCGTCGCTGCGGTAGACGCCCCAGTGGTTCTGCAGGTACAGACGGTCCGGTGTCGAGGCGTCCCGTGCGACCTTGTGCACGCACTGGCCGAACTCCGGGTTGGGGTCCGGCAGGAACACCGCGGAGACGCCGGAGTTGGAGGGCGTCCAGCTCTGCCCGCCGTCCGTGGTGCGGAACACGCCGGCCGTGGAGACGGCGACCGTCACGGACCGTGGATCGCGCGCGTCGGTGAGCACCGTGTGCAGGCCCTCGCCGCCGCCGCCCGGCACCCACCGCGAGCGTGTCGGGTGCTCCCACAGCGGCCGGACCAGCTCGAAGCTCTCGCCGCGGTCCTCCGAGCGGTACAGCGCGGCGGGTTCGGTGCCCGCGTAGACCACGTCGGGCTCGGCGGCGGCCGGGTGCAGCTGCCACACCCTCTCCAGGGAGGCGCCCGTGTCCTGGGGGAACTTCACGGCGGGCCGGGCCGGTTCCGTCCAGGTGCGGCCGAGGTCGTCGGAGTGGAACACCGACGGCCCCCAGTGCGCGCTGTCGCCCCCGGCCAGCAGCCGCGGGGCGGAGCCGCGGGTGTCGATGGCGACCGAGTACACGGCCTGTGCGTTGAAGTAGGGGCTTTCGTCGAACTCCCAGGCGCCACCGCGCCGGCGTCCGATGAACAGGCCTTTGCGCGTGCCCACGGCGAGCAGTACCTCGGTCATGCCGATCACCTCCGCGACATCTTCGTCTCAGACACCGGCCAGTCTGCACCCCACCACTGACAGTCACCTCCGCACGGAGTGTCGTCGCAGGTCAGGGGAGGCCGGCCGGTATCGCCGGAGATGACGGACGGCCGTACGAAACGCTGTGGGGTCCGTTTCGTACGGCCGTTTCCCGCCGGGTCGGTCTACCGGTAGGTGATGTCCGAGGCGGAGTACTTGCAGTAGGTGCCGTCGGGGCCGGAGCCGTTGGTCGTGGGCTCGTCGCCGTCGTCGTTGCCGATGTACTTCTGGCAGGGGACGATCTTCCTGCCGGTGTCCCCGACGATGGTGATGTTGCGCAGGGTCGCGCTGTCGCCGTAGTTGGTGTTGATGCCGACGATGCGGCTGCCCTTGTAGGTGACCTCGACGGTGTTCAGGTTGATCGTCCGCTTGTACTGCGTGGAGCAGTTGCCGCAGGAGCGGATGAACGTGCCGAAGTTCTTCACCGCGAAGTTGGAGACGTTCAGCGTGCCGGCGCCGTTGAACTGGAACACCTTGTCGCTGGCTTCCTTCGCGCCGCCGCCGGTGATGGTGTAGACGCTGGACGAGGAGGTGCCCTTGAAGGTCGCCGCGTCCTCGCCGACGTCCTCCCACCAGACGTTCTGCAGCGTGCAGCTGCCCTGGCAGTGGATGCCGTCCGCGGCCGGGGCGCCGATGATGACGTTCTTCAGGACGGTCCCGGCGGCCAGCTTCAGGATCGGGCCCTGGTCCTCGTCCTGCCCGTCGCTGCCCAGGGCGCCGGAGCCGTACAGGCGCTTCATCCCGTAGTCGTGGGTGCCGGACAGGGAGATGGTGGAGGAGACGGCCTGGCTGCCGTTGGCGGTCGGCCAGGTGGCGGCGTTCGCCGCGGGCACCTGGCCTGTGGTGATCATGCCAACCGTGACGCCGAGCGCGGCGAGCCCGCCGGCCAGCGCGCGCCGCCGCGCGGCGCGGCCCCGGCGGGGGCCTGTCAGTGCGGTCATGTCCCGAGTTCCTTCCGGGTGGGTCCAGGGCCTGTGGGGTCGATGGGGTCGTTGCGGCTCGGCCCTGGTACGTGAACAAGGTTCGTGTTTCTGAACGCTGCAGGCGTGATGCGGCGCGATTTCCTCCCTCGATGGGTCTCAATCGGTCACATCTCTGAACGGAAGGTAGAGGGCAAGCGCTTTCTGGTCAACGGTTCCGACAGAATCCGTGCCTCCGTGGGAGCGCTTCCATGCGCGGCTGTGGACATGTCACCATGCGGTTGCTCCTCCCTCTCAGCGATGCACCGTCGGTGCTCCTTCCCCGCGCCGACGGCCCACGAGCCGCGATCACGAAGGGACGACCACGTGCCCGTCACCGTCTCCGGCACCACCGCGCGCGGAAAGCCGCGCACCCCGCTCCTCACGCTCCTCGGCGCGCTCCTGCCGATGCTCGCCGCCCTGCTCCTGGCCGCACCGCAGGCCGCCGCCCGCCAGCAGGCCGCCGACGCGGTGCCCACCGCGACGCTCACCGAGGTCACCGGCTTCGGCAGCAACCCGAGCAACCTGCAGATGTACCTCTACGTCCCCGCCAACGTCGCCCCGGACCCGGCGGTGCTCGTGGCCGTCCACTACTGCACCGGGTCCGGCCCTGCGATGTACTCCGGGACCGAGTACGCCTCGCTCGCCGACCGCCACGGCTTCATCGTCGTGTACCCGTCGGTCACCCGCTCCAGCAAGTGCTTCGACGTCGCCTCGCCCCAGGCGCTGCGCCGCGGTGGCGGCAGCGACCCGGTCGGCATCAAGTCCATGGTCGACTGGGTGAAGACGAACTACGACGCCGACCCGAGCCGGGTCTTCGTCACCGGCATCTCCTCCGGCGCGATGATGACCAACGTCCTGCTCGGCGTCTACCCGGACGTGTTCGCCGCCGGCGCCGCCTTCGCGGGCGTGCCCTTCGGCTGCTTCGCCACCACCGACGGCTCCGAGTGGAACAGCGCCTGCGCCAACGGCACCGTGACCCGCACCCCGGCCGCCTGGGGCGACCTGGTCCGCGCCGCGTACCCGGGCTACACCGGCCCCAGGCCCCGGATGCAGCTGTGGCACGGCACCCAGGACGACATCCTGCGCTACCCGAACTTCGGGGAGGAGATCAAACAGTGGACCAACGTCCACGGCCTCGGCCAGACCCCGGCCGCCAGCGACTCGCCCGCCTCCGGCTGGACCCGCACCCGCTACGGCGGCACCGGTGACCGCGCGCCCGTCGAGGCGATCAGCCTCCAGGGCGTCGGCCACAACCTCTACACCCAGGGCATGGGCGCCCGCGTGCTCGCCTTCTTCGGCCTGGACAGCGGCGGCGGCCCCGGTCCGCAGCCCCAGCCCGGCGCCTGCAAGGTGACCGTGACCACCAACGCCTGGAACACCGGCCTGACGGCCTCCGTCACGATCACCAACACCGGCACCGCACCCGTCAGCGGCTGGAAACTGGGCTTCGCCCTGCCCAGCGGCCAGACCGTCACCGGTGGCTGGGGCGCCTCGTACGCCCCCGCGTCCGGGAACGTGACGGCGACGAACGCCTCGTACAACGGGACGATCGCGCCCGGCGCGAGCGTCGGACTCGGCTACCAGGCCACCCACACCGGCGACAGCAAGGCGCCGTCCGGCTTCACGCTCAACGGCACGGCCTGCGCGACCGGCTGAGCCGGGGCCCGCGCGCGGGTGGCCGGCTCAGTCCTCCGCGGCCACCCGCGTTTCCCGCGTTCACGCGGGTGAGCCCACGTATCCCGGGGAACACGGCGGGTGAAAGAGAGCGGACCCGTCAGGGAGGCGTGGAAGTCATGACCGCACAGAAACCGCCGCCCCATCTCCCGCAGCCGCTGCGCGCCACCGTCTCGGCCCTGGGGAAGGCGCCCGGCGCCGGAATCGTCCGCAGGGCACCCGGTGTCGGCACCGTGACCAGGGCCGCCGAGGGCGCGCTGGGCTCCGTCGCCGGCATGTCGCCGCGCGGCCGGCGCGTCGCCGTCTACACCGGCGCCGGAGTGCTCGGCGTCGCGGGCGTCGTGGAGTGGCCCGTGGCGCTCACCGCGGCGGGCGTGGCCTGGCTGACCCGGTCGCGGGGCGAGGCCTCCGGGGAGACACGGAAGACCGGACAGGAACGGACCGCAGGCGCCAGGACGGCGTCGTCGGCCGGACGACCGACGGCTTCGGCGGACGACACGAAGACGGCCTCGACCGGCAGCGCCAAGAAGGCCACGGCCGGCAGCGCGAAGACGGCCACGGCCGGGCGGAGCGCCAAGTCGGCGTCCGCCGGATCGGGCCGCAGGACGTCACCCGCCGGACGGAGCGCCAAGGCGGCCGCGAGCGGACCGGGCGGGACCCGGAAACCCGGCAAGTCGAAGTCCGCCGCCGGGACAGCCGGAACCGCCGCCAAGACCGCCAAGACCGCCAAGACCGCCAAGTCCACCGCCAAGTCGGCCGCCGCATCCACGGCCACGAAGCGCGGGACGACCTCCAGGAGCGGCACGTCGACGGGCAGCCGGCGCAAGGCGGGCACGAGAGCCTAGAGCGGGGCCGGGCGACGGGCGGACCGGGTGCGTCACGCCCGGCCCGCGCCCGGCCCTCCGGACTTCGATCACGAGCTGAGGGCATGAGATGGGGCTTGGGTTGCTGACGGGTTCGACCGCGGCCGTCTCCGGCGTCGTACTCGCCGGTCCGCGGCTGCTGACACGGGGCGCCGCGCCCACCGTGGGTGCGGCGGCCGGCGCCGTGGCGGGCACTGCACGCGCGGGCGTGCGCGGCGCGGACGCCGTGGCCCGGGCCGCACGGGTCGCCCGCGGCGCGCTGCCGGGCGCCGGACGCGACTGGCGCTCGCCCGGACGGGCGCACCTCGCGCTGCGGCTCGCCGCGCCGGACCGGGCACGGATCGCCGGCGAAACGGCGCGGGCGGCGCGCCGGGTGGCCGCGGCGCTGGCCGAACGGCCGGATGTCGCCTACGCCTACTGGGACGGCGGGCTGTCCCGGCTGGTGATCGCCGCCAGCGAGGCCGTACTGTCCGACCGGCTGCTGGACAAGGCGTCCGACCTCGCCGCGCGCCACGGCCTGGTGCCCGCGGACGACGACGTGGAGGAGGCGTGCGCGCACCCCGGCGACCGGGGCGAGGTGCGCACCACGACCGCCGCGCTGGTGGCCGACGCGGCGGGCGTCGCCGCCGCCGTGACCGGCTCCGCCCTGCGCTGGCCCGCCTCCCCGCGCTTCGTCACCGCCGCCGCGACCCTGCTGCGCGAGAACCCGCGTTTCCGGCGCTGGATGCGGTCCCGGTTCGGGGCCGCCCGCACGGACCTGGTCCTCGCGGTGGCCAACGCCGCCGTCCACGGCGCCGGACAGACCCCGACCTCGCTGGTGCTCGACGCCGCCCTGCGCTCGCTCCAGCTCACCGAGACCCTCGCGCGCGGCGGCGCCTTCGAGACCCTGCACGACCAGGTGTGCCGCCCCGACCGGGAGACCGTGGCCGCGCACCGGTTCCCGCGCCCTCCGCTGCGCACCACCCCCGCCCACGACTACGCCGTGCACGCGGAGACCGGCAGCATCGCGGGCGCCGCCGCCACCCTGCTGGTCAAGCACAGCGGGGCCGAGGCCGCCGAGGCCGTGCTCGCCGGCTCCCCGAAGGCCGCCCGCTACGGGCCCGCCGCCTTCCACGCGGTGCTGGGCTGCGCGCTGGCCCGCGGCGGGGTGCTGATGCGCGACATGGAGCGGCTGCGCCTGCTGGAGACGGCCGAGACGGTGTTCCTGCATCCGAGCGCTCTGCACACGCCCGAGGGCGACGCCGACCCCTGGGCGGAGTCCGTGCTGGACGCGGCCCGCCGGGCCGGGCTGCGGGTGGTCGTGGTGGACGACCCCGCGCTCGGCGAGTTCACCGCCCTCGCCGACCACATCGTCTCCCCGGACCGGCCCGCGGGCGAGGTCGTGGCCGGACTGCGCGAGGGCGGGGGAGTGCTCACGGTGGCCCGGCCGGCGTCGGCCGACGACCACGACGTGCTGGCCGGGCTGCTCGCCGGTGACGTGGCGGTCTCGCTCGCCGACGGCGAGGCGGCCGTCGCCTGGGGCGCGGACCTGGTCGCCACGGGCGGGCTGGCCGATGTGTGGCGGGTTCTCGCCGCGGTGCCGGCGGCCCGCGCGGTCGGCCGGCGCTCCCAGGTCCTGGCCCGCTCCGGCGCCGCGCTGTCCGGCCTGATGGTGGCCGTCGGCGAGTCCGGGCGCAGCCCCATCCCGATGGTCGGACTGCGGCACGCCCCCGTCGACGTCGGCGCCGCCCTCGCCCTGCTGGACGGGGTGCGCGCCGCGGTCGGCGTGGCCCGCGCCCGCGCCCCGCATCCGCGGGCCCGGGTGGCCTGGCACGCCCTGAAGGCCGGCGAGGTCCGCGAACGGATCAGCCGCGCGAGGGCGTCCGAACCGACGCCGGTCGAGGAGGTCAAGGGCAGGCTGGCCAGGACGGCCGGCGCGCTCGGCCGGACGCCCGCGATGGCACCGGCCCGCTGGTCGCTGCAGCTCGGCCGTGCCGTGCGGGGCGAACTGGACGACCCGCTCACCCCGGTCCTGGCGGTCGGCTCGGCCGCCTCCGCGATCCTCGGGTCGGTCGTGGACGCCCTGCTGGTCGTCGGCGCCCTGGACCTCAACGCGCTGGTCGGGGGCGTCCAGCGGCTGCGGGCCGAGCGGGCGCTGTCCGGGCTGCTCGCCGAGCAGAAGCAGAAGGCGCGGGTGACGGGCGAGGGCGACGGCGACACCGACGGGCCGCGCACCGTGGACGCCGCCCGGCTCAGGCCCGGCGACGTGATCGAGCTGAAGGCCGACGACGTCGTGCCCGCCGACGCCCGCCTGCTGTGGGTGGACGGCCTCGAGGTGGACGAGTCGGCGCTCACCGGGGAGTCCCTGCCGGTGGACAAGCAGCTCGACCCGACGCCGCGCGCGCCGGTGCCGGACCGCCGCTGCATGGTGTTCGAGGGCACGACCGTGGTGGCGGGACAGGCCAGGGCGGTGGTCGTGGAGACGGGCGAGCGCACCGAGGCGGCCCGTGCCGTCCACCTGGCCGCCCGCACGCCGCCGTCTGCGGGCGTGCAGGCGCGGCTGCAGGAACTGACCCGCAAGGCCCTGCCGTTGACGATGGCGGGCGGCGCCGCGGTGACCAGTATCTCCCTGCTGCGCGGCACCCCGATCCGGGAAGCCGTCAGCGGCGGCGTGGCCGTCGCGGTGGCCGCCGTGCCCGAAGGGCTGCCGCTGGTCGCCACCGTGGCGCAGCTCGCCGCCGCGCGCCGGCTGAGCGCGCGGGGCGTGCTGGTCCGTACCCCGCGCACGCTGGAGGCGCTGGGCCGGATGGACACCGTCTGCTTCGACAAGACGGGCACGCTCACCGAGAACAAGCTGCGTCTGGTGCGGGTGACCGACGCCGAGGGCACGGCCCGCACGCCGGACGAGGCGAAGGACACCGAGACGCTGAGGGTCGCGGTACGGGCCTGCCCGCAGCCGGAGGAGGGGCCGCACCGGCTGGTGCACGCCACCGACGAGGCCGTGCTGGCCGCTGCCGGGCGCGACCCGGAGTGGGTGCAGACCGTGGGCCGGGAGTTCGAGGCGGGCCGCGGGTACGCGGGCGCCGTGGGCCACAACGGCGAGGGCCGGGTGTTCGTGGTCAAGGGCGCGCCGGAGACGGTCCTGCCGGCCTGCCGCGACCTGCCCGACCACGCCTCCCGCCAGGCCCAGGAGCTGGCCGGCGACGGACTGCGGGTCCTCGCGGTCGCCCAACGCCGCCTGGCCGACGGGGAGAAGGACGAGGAGGCCGGCGAGGAGCCCTTGGAGGGGCTGGAGTTCATGGGGCTGCTGGCGCTGGCCGACGTGGCGCGCGAGTCGTCCACGGCACTGGTGCACGGGCTGCGCGAGGCGGGCGTGCGGCCCGTCATGCTGACCGGCGACCATCCGCAGACCGCGCGGGCGATCGCCCTCGACCTGGGCTGGCCCGAGGACACGCCCGTGGTCACCGGCGACGAACTCGCCGCCGCGGACCGCTCCGAGCGCGCCCGGATGCTCCACGACGCGGGCGTGGTCGCCCGGGTGGCGCCCGAGCAGAAGCTCCAGGTCGTGGAGGCGCTGATGGACTCCGGCCGGGTCGTCGGGATGGTCGGCGACGGGGCGAACGACGCGGCGGCCATCCGCGCCGCCGACATCGGCGTCGGCATCAACGCCCGCGGTTCGGCGGCGGCCCGCAACGCCGCCGACCTGGTGCTCACCGACGACGACATGACGGTGCTGGTCGAGGCGGTCCGTGAGGGCCGTGCCCTGTGGCACAGCGTCGCCGACGCCGTCGCCATCCTCATCGGCGGCAACGCGGGCGAGGTCGGCTTCGGCATCCTGGGCACCGTGCTGGGCGGCGCGGCCCCGCTGTCCACCCGTCAGATGCTGCTGGTCAACCTCTTCACGGACCTGTTCCCGGCGATGGCGGTGGCGGTCACGCCGACGAAGGACGCCGGAGGCGAGGGCGAGGGTCCGGGCGACGCACCCCTCGGGACGTCGCTGCTGGGCGCCCCGTTGCTGCGGCAGATCCGGCACCGGGCGCTCACCACCTGTCTGGGCGCGGTGGCGGCCTGGCTGATCGGCCGCTTCACCCCGGGCACGGCGGGCCGCACCACCACGATGGCCCTGTGCGCCGTGGTCGGCACCCAGCTCGCCCAGACCCTCGCCGACCGCCGGGACAGCCCTCTGGTCCAGGTGACCGCCCTGGGCTCCGCCCTCGCCCTGGTCGCGCTGGTCGAGACGCCCGGGGTGAGCCGGCTGTTCGGCTGCACGCCCCTCGGTCCCGTCGCCTGGGCGGGCGTCCTCGCGGCCATCGCGCTGGCGCTGGCGGGCCAGCGGACGCTGCCGCGACTGGAGCGGACGCTCACCCGGCTCGGCAGCTGACCCGCCGCCCCGCAGCCGTACCTGCGACCGGGCATGCCGGCGCCGGCAGGGAGCGGACGGCCCCTGGGGCCGACTCCACGCGGCCTGTCGGTCCGGGCCGCTGGGCCGCACGCCGAACCGCCCTGCCGATGTGCGTCTCGTGCAACGGTTCCCGGCATGGCCTACGCGCCGGTCCTCGCCGCCGCCAGCAGCGACTCCCAGTCGGGGAGTTTGACCACGCCGCCCCGCCCGAGCCGCGCCCCCAGTTCGGCCTCGGCCCGCTCGATGGCCCGCCACCCGGCCCACTCCACCGGCTCGGCGCCCGTGGCCCGGAGCGCCGCGAGGGGGTCGGCCGGGACCTCCTTGCGCGCGAGCACGTCCGCGTCCTCCAGCAGCGACGCCACGGTCTCCTTGGCACACGGCCGGTTGGTGCCGATGACGCCGGTCGGGCCCCGCTTGATCCAGCCCGCCACGTACTCGCCCGGCGCGACGACCCCGCCTCGCACCACCCGGCCGGCCAGATGCGGGACCGTGCCGGTGGCCGCGTCGAACGGCAGCCCTTCCAGCGGCACCCCGCGATAGCCCACCGACCGCAGCACGAGCTGGGCCCCGATCTCCTCGAACCGGCCCGTCCCGGTCACCCCGCCCCGGCCGTCGGGCCGCGTCCGCTCGAACCGCACCCCGCCCACCCGCCCTCCGTCGGCGAGCACCTCCACCGGGCGCAGGAAGAACCGCGGCCGGATCCGCCGCGCGGCCCCCCGCACCGGGTGCTCGGCCCAGTCGCGCAACACCTCCACGTTGCGGCGCTGCGCCGCGGGCAGACCGGACGGGTCGGCCCACGCCGGATCCAGCGCCGTCTCCCGCGGGTCGACGATCACCTCGGCGTCCGGCAGTCCGCCCAGCTCGCGCAGCTCCTTGGTGGTGAACCGGGCCTGCGAGGGCCCGCGCCGGCCCACCATGTGGATGTCGGTCACCCGGCTCGCCGCCAGCGCGGTGAGGGCCGCCTGCGGCATGTCGGTGGGGCTCAGCTCGGCCGCGCCGCGGGCCAGGATCCGGGTGACGTCCACGGCGACGTTGCCGACGCCGATCACCACGGCCGACCGGGCGCCGGGCACGAACCCGTCCGCGGCGGCGTCCGGATGGGCGCTGTACCAGGAGACGAACGCGGTTGCCGAGAAGCTGCCCGGCAGGTCCTCGCCGGGGATGCCCAGATGCCGGTCGGTGGCCGCGCCCACGCAGTACACGACCGCGTGGTACAGCTCCCGCAGCCGCGCGGCCGGCACTCCGCCGCCGCCCACCTGGACGCCGCCGAGGAACCGCACCCGCTCGTGCTCCAGCACCGTGCGCAGACTGCCCTGCAGCGACTTGATCTTCTCGTGGTCCGGCGCCACGCCGTAGCGCACCAGCCCGTACGGGCACGGCAGCCGGTCCAGGACGTCGACGAGCACGGCGGCGTCCTGCTGGACGAGGCCCTGGGCGGTGTAGACCCCGCTCGGGCCGGAACCCACGACGGCGACACGCAGCACGGTGGAACTCCTTACCCGGGCGGACCGCAGGAGATCGCTCCGACTCCAGCATCGCACCGCCGCGCCCCGCTGTCAGGGGACCGGGCACGGGCCGCGCGGACGCGCCCTCACAGCATCCGGCGCATCCGGGTGATCTCGCTCGTCTGCTGGGCGATCACGTCGTCGGCCATTTCCTCCACGCGGACGTTGTTGCCCTGCGCCTTCACGTCCGTGGCCATCGCGATCGCCCCCTCGTGGTGCGTGATCATCAGGCGCAGGAAGAGCCGGTCGAAGGCCTTCCCCTCGGCCGCGCGGAGCTGCTTCAGCTGCGCCTCGGTGGCCATGCCGGGCATGGTGGCGTGGTCGTGGCGCCCGCCCTGTTCCCCCTTGCCGTGCTCCTTCAACCAGCCGCGCATGGCGCCGACTTCGGGCTGCTGCGCGGCCTCGATCCGCTCGGCGAGCTTCTTCAGCCGTGCCGAGTCGGCACGCTGCGGGGCGAGTTCGGTCATCTCCAGGGCCTGGGAGTGGTGCGCGATCATCATGCGCGCGTAGTCCACGTCGGCCGAGTTGGGGCTGTCGTCGTCGGCGCGGTGCCGTGCGGCCTCGTCGGCGGACAGGGTGCGGTTGCCCTCGCCGGGCCTGCCGGGCGCCAGCACCGAGGGGCCGCCCGTGCCGTCCGCCCGGTCCGGAGCGCCGTCCGAACCGGACTCGCAGGCCCCGAGTCCCAGCGTGGCCAGCGCGGTCAGGGCGACCGTGGCGAGCGACGCGCGGCGGAAGAGCACGACAGCCTCCTGTGGCAGGCGGGACGCGGAAGGCACCTCGTGAGTGCCGGTGACGGTCCTAGGACTCTTCCGCGCACGCCCCACCGAAAACCTTCATGACAAGTTCGTTGCGCCCTGTTGATCTGCGCATGCCCAAGACCATACTGCGGGGGTTCGTGAACCGTTCCCTGGCGAACGGCACAAGGGAGGAAACAGTGACCCTGTTCAACGATCCCCGAACGCGGCGCAGAGGTTTGGGAGTCACCGCGGCCGCGGCCGGACTCCTGGCCGCCCTGCTGACGGCCCATCCGGCACTCGCCACCCCCGACCCGGGGGACGCGCCGGCGACCGGGCGAGAGGTGTCCCGCGGCACCGAGGCCGAGGTGCGCGAGGCCATCGAGGCCGGGGAGATACCCGGCAAGGACGAGATCGTCCACTCCGCCAACATCGAACACCTCACCAACGTCCCCAAGGACCTGCTGCCCGGCGCCAACACGGACCTCGCCTTCCAGGGCAGGTACGCCTTCGCCGGCAACTACGACGGCTTCCGCATCTTCGACATCAGCGACCCCGCGGAGCCCGAGACGGTCGCCCAGGTGCTCTGCCCCGGGTCGCAGAACGACATCTCCGTCTCCGGCGACCTGCTGTTCCTGTCCACCGACTCCTCGCGCAGCGACGACAGTTGCAACAGCACCACGCAGCCGGTGACCGAGAAGTCCTCCTGGGAGGGCGTGAAGGTCTTCGACATCAGCGACAAGCGCAACCCCGAGTACGTCGCCGCCGTCGAGACCGCCTGCGGCTCGCACACCCACACGCTGGTGCCCGAGCGCCGCAACGTCTACGTCTACGTCTCCTCGTACTCCCCGGACGCCGCCTATCCCGACTGCCGGCCGCCGCACGACGGCATCTCCGTGATCAAGGTGCCGCGGCACGCCCCCGAGAAGGCGGCGGTCGTCGGCTTCCCGGTCCTCTTCCCCGGCGAGGGCCCCGACGGCGGCGGCAACCCCGGCGGCCCGGTCAACCCGGGCGTGTCCAAGACCACCGGCTGCCACGACATCACCGTGCTGCCCTCCAAGGACCTCGCCGCGGGCGCCTGCATGGGCGACGGCATCCTGTTCTCCATCGAGGACCCGGAGCGCCCGAAGGTCATCGACCAGGTCCAGGACAACGTGAACTTCGCGTTCTGGCACTCGGCGACCTTCAACCAGAAGGCGGACAAGGTCGTCTTCACCGACGAACTCGGCGGCGGCGGGGCGGCCACCTGCAACGCCGAGGTCGGCCCGAACCGCGGCGCCGACGGCATCTACGACATCGTCGGCCGGGGCGACCACCGCAAGCTGGTCTTCCGCAGCTACTTCAAGATCCCGCGCCACCAGGCCGACACCGAGAACTGCGTCGCCCACAACGGCTCGCTGATCCCGGTCAAGGGCAAGGACCTCATGGTCCAAGCCTGGTACCAGGGAGGCGTCTCCGTCTGGGACTTCACCGACTCCGACCGCCCGAAGGAGATCGCCTACTTCGAGCGCGGCCCGCTGAGCACCGACACGCTCACGGGCGGCGGTTCCTGGTCGGCGTACTACCACAACGGCCACATCTACTCGAACGACATCGTCAAGGGCTTCGACGTGCTCAGGCTCCACGACCGGCGCACCGCACCGGCCGAGCGGGTGCGGCTGCGCGAGCTCAACGTCCAGACGCAGCCGGACTACTTCGACTGACCCTCACCCGTCGCGAAGAACCGTGACAGCGGTTCCTCGCGCTCCCCGCCGGGCGCCTCGGCGTCCGGCGGGGAGCCCTGCTCCCAGTCCAGCCGGTAGCGGCGGAACAGCTCCGCGCGCAGCGGCGCGATCGGCATCCCCACGTTCGGCAGCACCATCGCGTAGACCGCGCCCATCAGCAGCGCCCGCAGCATCGGATAGTCGGTGGCGAGGTCCGTCGAGCCGTGCCGTGCGCAGGTGTCCCGCAGCAGTTCCGCGAGCCGCTGCTGCTCCGGGCACTGCACGAACCCGACGTCCTGGAGCAGCCCCGCCATGTGCTGACGCATCAGCACGGTACGGTCGCGGGCCAGGCCCAGGACGGCGTCGATGGCCCGCGCCATCCGTTCCCGCCCGTCCTCGGTGCGCGGCTCCCGCTCCAGTGCCTCCTCCAGCGTGCGGTGCATCAGCCGGTGCACGGCCGACTGCACCAGCTGGCGCTTGCCGGGGAAGTAGTACGACACCAGACCGCGTGCCGACCCGGCCCGGTCGGCGATGTCGCCGAGCGTCGTGGACTCGTATCCCCGCTCGTTGACCAGCTCGATCGCCGCTTGCAGGAGCCGCTCCCGGGAACGCCTCCGCAACTCTTCATTGACCGAGGCGCTACGGGGGGTCATGCTGTAACTCCTGCGTTGACTGGCTGCCAGCCAACTATACTCAGGGCATCCGGCGCGACCCCTTGCGGGTCGGGTCCGGGTTTGCTGTCCGTCTCGGGCGACGCGGGGGATCGTCCGAGGCGGGCAGCGCTGTTCTTCGGCGGCGATGTCGCAGGCCGGCGCGGGCGCCGGCGGTCACGGCCGCCACCGCTGGTGGGCCGCGACGGCCAGGGCGACCAGCGTGGCGCCCAGCAGCCAGCCGCCGATGACGTCGGTGGCCCAGTGCACCCCGAGCCAGATCCGGGTCAGGCCCACCCCCGCCACGGACACCGCCGCCACCGCGGCCGCCGTGTGCCGCACCGCCCGCCCGGCGCCGTGCCGGTGCAGCAGCCACAGGAGCACGCCCAGCACCACCGTGGCGGTCATGGCGTGTCCGGAGGGGAACGCCGCGTAGTGCGCGGAGTCGACGGGGTCGGGCCAGTGCGGGCGCTCCCGCCCCACGGCGGCCTTCAGGGACTGCTGGACCACCGTGGCCAGCGCGCAGGTGGCGACGAGCCAGACGGCCGTCCAGCGGGCTCCGCGCCGCCACCACAGCCACACCGCCGTCACGCCGGCCAGCACACGCATCGTCTGCGGGTCCCACACCCAGTCGGTGAGGATCCGGAACGCGTGCGTCAGCCCCGGCTCGTCCACCGCCCAGCGGTGGGTGGTGCGCGCGACGTCGCCGTCCCAGTCGACCAGCAGCCGCCACTCGGCGGCGACCAGGGCGAGCAGCAGCAGCGAGCACAAGGCGAGGGGGACCGCGAGGCGGACGGCCGGGCGCTGCGGGGCCGGCCGGGGCGGGGAGTCGACGGCGGGGGTCTGCATGGTTCGATCCTCGCCGACGAGCCGGGTCCGAGGCCAACCCCGCGCGGGGAAAGGGCCACCCGGCCCGGGGTAAGGGCTACCCGAGGGCGCGCAGCGCCGGCACGAACGTCACCAGCACCGGCACCACGGGCACCAGCGCGGCCGTCGCGGTCAGCCGCAGCCTGCGGGCCACGGTGAGCCGGTTCGGCGGTGTGAGCAGGCGGTGCACCCGCTGCGGGACGTGCGCCTGCGAAGCGGGGGAGGGGCCGAACACCCCGCGGTCCTCGTTCAGTTCCACCAGCGCCAGCGCGGTGGTGAGCCGGCCGAAACGGCGCGAGGCCATGTCGTCGGCGGCGAGTTCGACGAGCCGGTGCATCTCGTCCCGGAACGCGGCGAACACCGGCACCTGCGGGAACCCGCCGGCCAGCGCCTGCGAACAGTGCAGCAGCCAGTCGTGCCGCGCCCGCGCATGCCCCTGCTCGTGCGCGAGTACGGCGTCCAGCTGCCGTCCCTTGAGCCGGCGCAGCGCGGCCGTCGTGACGACCAGCCGGGGCTCGGAGCCGGACAGCCACCAGGCGTCGGGCCGCTCACTCTCCAGCACCACCAGTCGACCGCCCGGCTGCTCACCGGGCAACTCCGGGGCACGCCGCAGCAGTTCCGCCCGGCGCCGCCGACGCCGCGCACGGGCCCGTACGACCTCCCGCACCAGCATGGCCGCACTCCACACCGCGCCGCCCGCGAGCGCCACCGCGATCGTCGCCGCCCAGGGTCCGGTCGGGCCGAAGGCGTAGGCGTCCACGACCGCGCTCGGCGCCGGCGCGAACAGCCGGCCGCGCACCGCGTGCCAGGCGGCCGACGCGCTCAGCGCCATCGACAGCGCGCAGCACAGCAGCACCGCGGCCACGACGCACTGCCACATCCACAGGGCGATCACCGGTTCGCGGTCCGGCCAGTCGGCCCGGGCGAGCAGCCGCGGGGCGAGCACGGCGGTCAGCACGCCGAGCAGCAACAGTGCCGCGGGGACCATCATGGCCACAGCCTATGAGCGCCGGGCCGCTCCGAGGCCGGGCTCGGCGACCAAGTGACGCACGCCACGGTTTCGTCGTCCGTTTTGTCACACGGTTTCTCACACGGTGAGCAGCATCGCCACCATCCCGATCCCCATCGACAGCCGGCACGCCCGCACCAACTCCGGCCGGTCCGCCCAGCCCGCCCGCCGCGAGACGCCCGCGACGGCGGGGACCGGTATCAGCCGGGCGCCGCAGAGCAGGACGTACCCGGTGAAGTAGAGGAAGAGGGCGCCGGTCAGCAGCGGGACGCCCGAGCCGCCGTGGCCTTGGTGCCCTGCCCCGGAGGCCGGGGCGGACATCATCACCAGGGACATGTGGACCATGGCCAGGGCGCCCACCAGATGGTGCAGATGGTGCCGGCTCGTCCTGGCCGCCCACAGGGCGTGCAGCCCGGCCGCGCCGAACACCGCCGCGTAGACGCCCCATGCCCACGGCGGCGGGGTGAAGGCCGCCGCCGGCACGGCCATCGCGGCCATGCCGAACCCCATCAGGGCCTCGCCCCCGGCCGTCCGCCGCTGCTCCTCCACGCCGCTGCGCAGCCGCAGCAGACAGTAGGCGCCGGTGGCCGTGCACAGCGCCACCAGCAGCCAGCCGGACGCAGCCGGTCCGTGCACGTGCCGCTCCTCCCCGCTCGGCGGCCGCGCGACAGGGCCGCGTCGGCCGACGCTCAGTGGCTGCCCGTGCCCGGCGGCGCCCACGCGAGCGCGCAGGGGTGCACAGGGTGTATCCGGTGCACGGCGCACTGCGAGTGCGCCGGGGCGGGCGGCGGCGAGGCGGCGGGGCACGTCGGGTCGGGATGACGGCGGGGCCGCAGAGCGCGCCGGGGCGGCGGTGGCGGGAATGCCGCACAGCACGTCATCCACTTCCTCGCCGTACCGCATCCGCTTCCGGCCGCACCGCCTCCCGCCCCGGCCGGTCCCGCGGCCCGCTCGCCAGGCGCTCGCCGCCGCGCCGACCGGCCAGGCAGCCGCGGCGGACGCGGCGTCCGGCGAGCGGGGCAGGACCGCTGCCCCGGAAGCGGGTCGTGCCGGCCGAAGCCCGCGGACGCCGTACGCTCACCGCGACGGCACGACGCAGGGCCGCTCCTGGACCGGGAGACGGGCACGACGACGGAGGACGCACGGCCATGACGGCGACGAACCCGGGCCCCGGGCCCGGGGAGAACGGGGACGACGGGCCGGACGCGGCTCGCGCGGGGACCGGCGGCGACACCGTCGCCGCCGTCGTGCGGCAGTGGCGGGCCGTGCGGCCCGACCTCGACACCGGGCCGATCGAGATCATCGGCCGCGTCAACCGCTGTGCCGCCCTCCTCCAGCAGGCCGAGGACGCTCCGCTGCGCCGCGCCGGGCTCAGCAGGCCCGAGTTCGACCTGCTCGGCGCGCTGCGCCGAACCGGCTGCGAGCTGACCCCCGGCGAACTGGCCCGCGAGACCTACTCCTCCGGCGCCGCCGTCACCAAGCGCGTCAAGCACCTCACCGAACGCGGCCTGGTGGAGCGGCGCGGCGACGACCGCGACCGCAGGGTGGCCCA
This sequence comes from Streptomyces sp. NPDC006610, assembly GCF_040611575.1. Taxonomy (NCBI): domain Bacteria; kingdom Bacillati; phylum Actinomycetota; class Actinomycetes; order Kitasatosporales; family Streptomycetaceae; genus Streptomyces; species Streptomyces sp. NPDC006610. Next base: position 109,659 of record NZ_JBEXOP010000014.1, on the reverse strand, counting down.
TCTGCGCCTCACGGACGCCGGACGCGACCTGGTCGACGGCGTCCTGCCCGACCAGCTCGCCTACGAGAGCGCCGTCCTGTCCGGTCTCGGCCCGGCGGCACAGGGGGAACTGGCCGTGCTGCTCGGCACGTTGCTCGGGCGGCTGGAGAACCGCCCGGGTGCCCCGCGCACCTGAGCCGGAGCGGTCCCGAGCCCCGCCGGTCTCAGATGCCCGGCCGGTACCGCATCGGATGGTCCGCCGGCACCTCCACCAGCACGATCGGCGTCCCGTCCGGATCCGCGATCCACATCTCGATCAGTCCCCACGGCTCCCGCACCGGCGGCCGGGCGATCTCCACGCCCGCGGCCAGCAGCTCCTCCTGGGCCGCGGCGACGTCCTTCACCTGGAGCCACAGCCGCACGGACGGGTCGGGCGGCGTCTCGGAGCGGCCGGACAGCTCGAGGAAGCCGCCGCCGAGGAAGTAGACGGTCCCGCGCTGCGGCCCCGTGCCGAACTCCCGATGGACGCAGAGGCCGAGCTGCCCGCCGTAGAAGGCGCGCGAGCGCTCGGGGTCGGTGGGGCGGAGCAGGGTACGGCTGCTGAGTACGTGCACCATGCATCCGCAGGGTAGCGGCAGCGTTAGGCTCGTCGCTGCCGAGCCGCGCGCACGAGAACCGGAGAGCCGACAGATGTCCACAGCCGAGACCGCCGGAACCACCGCGACCGCAGGCCCCGCCGCCGACCTGACCTTCCGGGACGCCACCGCCGCCGACGTCGGCACGCTGGTCGCGCTGATCGAGTCGGCGTACCGGGGTGAGGCGAGCAGGGCCGGGTGGACCACCGAGGCGGACATCCTGGAAGGGCAGCGCACCGACCCCGAGGGCGTGCTCGCGGTCATCGAGGCGCCGGACAGCCGGCTGCTGACGGTGGAGCGGGACGGCGCCGTCGTCGCCTGCTGCCAGCTGGAACACCGCGGCGACCACGCCTACTTCGGCATGTTCGCGGTCAGCCCCCGGCTGCAGGGCGCCGGCCTCGGCAAGCGGATCATCGCGGAGGCGGAGCGGCAGGCCCGGCTGGCCTGGGGCGCCACGCAGATGCACATGACCGTGATCTCGGTGCGCGAGGACCTCATCGCCTGGTACGAGCGGCGCGGCTACCGCCGTACGGGCCGCACCAGCCCGTTCCCGTACGGCGACGAGCGCTTCGGCGTTCCGCTCCGCGCCGGGCTGGAGTTCGAACTGCTGGTGAAGGACCTGGTCTGAGCCTCACGCGGTGAAGCGGCCGGTGCGCTCGATCCCCGGCTGGTCGGCGGTCACGCCGTCCAGCTCCAGGGAGCGCGCCGGCCGCACTGCGTGTTCACCCCCCGGCCGACAGCCCGGATCGTCATGGCCGACTGCCTCGGCAGCGACGGAGTCGGGAAGCGCCCGCGTTCACGCCGGTGACCGACAGGAAAAAATGCGGTGAAGGTGGGGTTGGGGAAGGATAATTTCCCGAGGGTCCCCTTGCTGGGAGAAACCCCGCACGTATACGGTCTGCGTACGAGAGGTTCTCGCGTGGAGGATGGGACATGACGGAAATTCTTGTGCAGGCGGGTGCTGGGGAGCGGATTCCTCCGGCGGACAGGGTGGTGGACCACCCGGCGTGGCCCGTGCTCAAGGATGCCGTGGAGCAGATCCGGCCATGGCAGTCCAAGGACGGGTCCATCGACTTCGACGCCGAGGGCGCCCCCGGCCGCGCGGAGGCCGAGCGTGCCGTGCGCCGCGTCGCCGACGCCGTGACGGAGCTGTCCCCGCTGCTCCCGGACGACGCCGCCTACCACGCCGCCCTCGTGGCCGACCTGCGCCGCTGGGCGGACGACGGCTTCGGCGTACCCGACTTCCTGGACTCGCTGCTGGCCTTCCAGCCCGCCGCCAACCGGCGGGACGGTCTGCAGCACCTGGTCGTCTTCCCGATGTACACGCAGAACGGCAATCCGGACCGCAACCTCGAAGCGGTCGTGCTGCGCATGGTCTGGCCCGACTGGCTGGCCGAACTCGAGCGCACCCGCTACGACAACCCGCTGTTCTGCGGCATCAAGTTCGAGGACTTCACGGCCGGCTACGACACCAACTCCGCCGTCCTGTTCCCCGAGACCATCGCCGTGCGCGAGGCCCCCGAGCGCTTCACCTGGGGCGGCATCTTCTGCGACCGCGAGGCCGCCCGCTTCCGCCGGGTCACCGAAGCCGCCGTCGGCATCCTCGGCCTGGAGCTCCCCGAGGACATCGCCGCGATGGTCCACGACCAGAAGCGGTGCGAGGAGGCATTCGTGCTGTGGGACATGGTCCACGACCGCACCCACAGCCACGGCGACCTGCCCTTCGACCCGTTCATGATCAAGCAGCGCCAGCCGTTCTGGATGTACGGCCTGGAGGAGCTGCGCTGCGACCTCACCGCCTTCAAGGAGGCCGTGAAGCTGGAGGCCGACGGCGTCCCGCAGGCCCGTGACGTGCAGTACGCGGTGCTGTTCGACCGGATGTTCCGCTTCCCGGTCACCGGCGAGCGGGTCCGCAACTACGACGGTCTCGGCGGCCAGCTGCTCTTCGCCTACCTGCACCGGCACGACGTCGTTCGCTGGACCGACAACAAGCTGTTCATCGACTGGCAGCGCGCCCCGCACGTCACCAACCAGCTGTGCGCCGAGATCGAGAAGCTGTACCGCGACGGAATCGACCGTCCCAAGCTGGTCCACTGGTTCGCCGGCTACGAACTGGTCTCCACCTACCTCGCCCCGCACCCCGGCTCCAAGTGGGCCAAGGGCCCCGACGCCCTGGACCTGACCCAGCCGCCGCGCAAGCTGGTGGACGACGTGCTTCCGGACGAGTTTCCGCTGAGCATGTTCTACGAGGCCCTGTCCAAGAAGCTGAAGAACGTGATCGCTTCCACCAAGGGCATCACGGCGGACGGCGCCGAGCGGACGGCCGCGTGAGCGACCGCCGTACCGAGGACACTGCTCAGGAGGAGACGGACATGGGTAACGGCGGGGCTCTCAGCGGTGCGGTGATCGCGGTGGCCGGCGCGGGGGGACCGGCAGGACGGGCGACGCTGCTGCGGCTGGCCGAGGCGGGCGCCACGGTCGTCGGCGCGGACAACGACCCGGAGCGGCTCGCCGAGGCCGTCGACGCCGCGCGGTACGCCGCCGGCGGCTCGACCGTCACCGGCGAGACCGTGGACCTGCTCGACCTGGACACCACCCGCGACTGGGCGACGCGCACCGAGAAGGAGTTCGGGCGCGTCGACGGGCTGGTCCACCTGGTCGGCGGCTGGCGCGGCAGCGAGACCTTCACCAAGACCAGCCTCGACGACTGGGACTTCCTGGAGCTGCTGCTGATCCGCACCGTGCAGCACACCTCCCTCGCCTTCCACGAGGCGCTGCAGCGCAGTGACCGGGGCCGCTACGTCCTGATCAGCGCCGCCGGCGCGACGAGGCCGACGGCGGGCAACGCCGCGTACGCCGCCGGCAAGGCCGCCGCGGAGGCGTGGACGCTCGCCCTCGCGGACTACTTCCGCAAGGCGGGGGGCGAGCAGGGGCCGACCTCGGCGGCTGCCATCCTGGTGGTGAAGGCGCTGGTGCACGACGCGATGCGCGCCGAGCGACCCAACGCGAAGTTCGCGGGCTTCACCGACGTCAAGGACCTGGCCGAGGCCATCGCCGGAGTCTGGGACAAGCCCGCCGCCGAAGTGAACGGAAACCGTCTGTGGCTGACCGAGAAGCCGTGAACCCTCCGAAGACCGACGCGCGCCGCCACCACGACCCGGACAGCCGGGGGTTCGCCAGCGACAACTACGCCGGGGCCCACCCGGAGGTGCTCGCCGCGCTCGCCCTCGCCAACGGCGGGCATCAGGTGGCGTACGGCGAGGACGCGTACACGGAGAACCTCCAGCGGATCGTGCGCAGCCACTTCGGCGCCACCGCCGAGGCGTTCCCGGTCTTCAACGGCACCGGCGCCAACGTCGTCGCGCTTCAGGCGGTCACCGACCGCTGGGGCGCGGTGATCTGCGCCGAGAGCGCGCACATCAACGTCGACGAGGGCGGCGCCCCCGAGCGCATGGGCGGGCTGAAACTGCTCACCGTGCCCACCCCGGACGGCAAGCTCACCCCCGAGCTGATCGACCGGCAGGCGTACGGCTGGGAGGACGAGCACCGGGCCATGCCGCAGGCCGTCTCGATCACCCAGGCCACGGAGCTGGGCACCCTCTACACGCCCGACGAGATACGCGCGATCTGCGACCACGCCCACGCCCACGGCATGAAGGTCCACCTGGACGGCTCGCGGATTGCCAACGCCGCCGCGTCCCTGGACGTCCCCATGCGGGCGTTCACCAACGCGGCCGGCGTCGACATCCTCTCCCTCGGCGGCACCAAGAACGGCGCCCTGTTCGGCGAGGCGGTCGTCGTCATCAACCAGGACGCCGTCCGCCGGATGAAGCACCTGCGCAAGATGTCCATGCAGCTCGCCTCCAAGATGCGCTTCGTCTCGGTGCAGCTGGAGGCCCTGCTGGCGAAGGACCTGTGGCTGCGCAACGCCCGGCACGCCAACGAGATGGCCCAGCGCCTGGCCGAGGGCGTGCGCGCCGTGCACGGCGTGGAGATCCTCCACCCGGTGCAGGCCAACGCCGTCTTCGCCCGGCTCCCGCACGATGTGAGCGAGCGCCTGCAGAAGCGGTTCCGCTTCTACTTCTGGGACGAGGCCGCGGGTGACGTCCGCTGGATGTGCGCCTTCGACACGACCGAGGACGACGTCGACGCGTTCGTGGCCGCCCTGAAGGAAGAGATGGCCCGCTAGCCGCGCCGACGCGCCAAGGGATGCATAGGTATGCGGTTGATCGGAAATGCATTGACTCTCGATCGGCCGCATACCTATGCTCCGATGCCATGCAGCTCATCCAGGAGACGGCCGACCTCTCCGCCTACCTAGCCGCCGACGAGGCGATTGACCACCATCACCCGCTCGTCGTGGAGACCGCCGCGCGGCTGGCCCGCGGGGTCGCCGACTCGTATGAATATGCACGGGCCGCATTCGAGTTCGTGCGCGACGAGATACCGCACTCCCACGACGTCGGCGACCTCCGTGTCACCTGGCGCGCCTCCGACGTCCTCGAGCAGCGCACCGGCATCTGTTACGCCAAGGCCCACGCGCTCGCCGCGCTGCTGCGCGCCGAGGACATCCCGACGGCGCTGTGCTACCAGCGGTTCGACGTGCTGCACGGCCTGGTCGCCGTGCGGTTCAACGGCGCCTGGCACCGCCAGGACCCGCGCGGCAACAAGCCCGGCGTGGACGCGCGGTTCTCCCTGGACGGCGAACGGCTGGCGTTCACCCCCGACCCCGAGGCCGGGGAGGAGGATCACCCGGTCCTCTACGCCCGCCCTCGTCCGGCCGTGCTCCGGGCCCTGCGGGCGGCGCCCGACCGTCCGGCCCTGTGGGCGACGCTCCCCACCGCGCTCTGAGGCGGCGGCTCTGAGGCGGCGGGGAGTTCCCGGACGGCGCGGGACGCTTCCGGGCGGGGCGGGGCGGCTTTCGGGCGGCGCCGGAGTCAGCGCTTCTCGGCCTCGCGGACCTGCTCGGGCGTGGGCGCCGTGCCGCCGAGGTGGGCCGGCAGCCACCAGGTGTCGTCCGCGTCCCGGGGCCGGGTCGGATAGGCGCGCTGCGCCGCCTCCAGAAGCTCCTGCACGCGGTCGCGCAGCCGCCGGGTGATCGCGCCCGCGTACTGGTCGCAGGGGGCCTCGACGGGCTCGCCGACGCGGATGGTCACCGGCGTGTGGCTGCGCTTGAAGTTGCGCGGGTGACCCTTGGTCCACAGCCGCTGCGTGCCCCATACGGCCATCGGGATCAGCGGGACGCCCGCTTCCTGCGCCAGGCGCGCCGCGCCCGACTTGAAGCTCTTGAGCGTGAACGACTCCGAGATCGTGGCCTCGGGGAACACGCCCACCACCTCGCCCGAACGCAGCGCGTCCAGCGCGTGCGCGTAGGCCGCCTCGCCCTGTGTGCGGTCCACCGGGATGTGCTTCATGCCCCGCATCAGCGGACCGGAGACCTTGTGCCGGAAGACCGACTCCTTCGCCATGAAGCGCACCAGACGCTTCTGCGGCAGCGCCGCCAGGCCGTTGAAGATGAAGTCGAGATAGCTGATGTGATTGCTCACCAGCACGGCGCCGCCCGAGCGCGGAATGTTCTCCGACCCCTTGCAGTCGATCTTGAGGTCCCATGCCTTGAACAAGGTGAGCGCGAGACCGACGACGGGACGGTAGACGAGTTCTGCCATGGGCGCGACGGACCCTTCCTGCTCTGCCTGGGGAGGTTCCCGGCCGGAAAGCTACGCTGCCGTAGGTTTACGGCATCTCGCAGATCGTGCCCCAAGAACGGACGGGTAGCCAGCCCTGGTGCCCGCGCGCGGAGAGATCCTCGTCACGTCGGCCCTGTGCCCACCTCGGGCTTTTTCCCTTCCTTGGCCATGCGTCGAGCGTTCCTCGGGGGAAACCCTTGCGGGAGCCGGGAATGTTTGCGGTCCCTGGACCGGTTGGCCAGGGGATGGCAGGAAGAACCCGACCCGTGGTGGGAGGTCGCGCGTGCGCGCACAGGACGAGGACGGGCGGCTGGGCCCGGCGGAACTCGGCGCCGGCCTCGGGGAGCGGGCCACGCTGGTCCAGTTCTCCACGGCCTTCTGCGCCCCCTGCCGGGCGACCCGCCGCGTCCTCGCCGACGTGGCGGCCCTGGTCCCCGGCGTGGTCCACGTCGAGATCGACGCCGAGGCCCGGCTGACCCTCGTACGCGCCCTGGACATCCGGCGGACCCCCACCGTGCTGGTCCTCGACGCCGACGGGCGGATCGTGCGCCGGGCCGCCGGACAGCCCCGCAGGGCGGACGTCCTCGCGGCCCTGGGGGAGGCGCTATGAGGACCGGCGGACCGCCGCGCGCAGGCCGTGCGGACCCGCGTGGGGCCGCCCGCGCAAACGGGCGCGGCCTTGACTGCATCGCACGGATATCGTCAGCCTGCTTTGGCCCGCCCACCCCAGGAGAAGGCCCTTCATGACCGCCGGCACCGAACTCGCCAGCCCTCGGCTCACCGCGTCCGAACTGCTCCGTGCCGCGTTCCGGCGGCACGCGGCGGGCGTCGCGGTGATCACCGCGCGGGACGAGCACGGCCCGGTCGGATTCACCGCCACCTCCCTCACCTCCGTCTCCGCCGAACCGCCGATGCTCTCCTTCGGCATCGCCGTCGGCTCCTCCAGCTGGCCCGCCGTCTCGGCTGCCGAGTACGTCGGGGTGCACATCCTCGGCGAGCATCAGCGGGAGCTGGCCGCCACCTTCGCCCGCAGCGGCGCCGACCGGTTCGCCGCGCCCACCGTGTGGCGCGAGGGGCCCGAGGGCGTTCCGGTCCTCGACGGTGTGCAGGCCTGGCTGGTGTGCCGCGTCCACGCGCGCGTGCCCGTCGGCGACCACCGGATCGTCGTCGCGGAGATCGTCTCGGGCGACCCGGACGGCGCCGGCCGCCCGCTCCTCTACCACCAGGGGCGGTTCACCGCGCTGCGCGATTGATCACGGTCCGTCCGTGTGTGCGGAGCGGGCCGGTTCCGGTTACGCTGCGTTGCGAAGGTCACAGTTCAAAGCGCTTGCTTAGCGGGCATGAACTGGATGTACTGACGAGTAATATCTCGCTCGGGGCGTGGGTCGCTCCGATGGGATCGGCCGCTTGAGGGCGCCTATGCTGCCTGCAAGCAGGCAGCCGAGAAATGACGATGCAGTAGGAGAGCCGGCGTGAGCTTGAGGATCGTTGTCACTGTGAAGTACGTGCCCGACGCCACTGGCGACCGGCACTTCGCCGATGACCTGACCGTCGACCGCGACGATGTGGACGGTCTGCTCTCCGAACTGGACGAGTACGCGGTCGAGCAGGCGCTGCAGATCGCGGAGGCCGCCGACGACGCCGAGGTCACCGTGCTGACGGTCGGCCCCGAGGACGCCAAGGACGCCCTGCGCAAGGCCCTGTCGATGGGCGCCGACAAGGCCGTCCACGTCGAGGACGACGACCTGCACGGCACCGACGCCATCGGCACCTCCCTGGTGCTGGCCAAGGCGATCGAGAAGGCCGGCTACGACCTGGTCATCTCCGGCATGGCCTCCACCGACGGCACCATGGGCGTCGTCCCCGCGCTGGTCGCCGAGCGCCTGGGCGTCCCGCAGGTCACCCTGCTCTCCGAGGTCTCCGTCGAGGACGGCACGGTCAAGGGCCGCCGCGACGGCGACGCCGCCTCCGAGCAGCTCGAGGCCACGCTGCCCGCGGTCGTGTCGGTCACCGACCAGTCGGGCGAGGCGCGCTACCCGTCCTTCAAGGGCATCATGGCGGCCAAGAAGAAGCCGGTGCAGTCCTGGGACCTGGACGACCTGGACATCGACGCGGAGGAGGTCGGCCTCGACGGCGCCTTCACCAAGGTCGAGTCCGCGACCGAGCGCCCGGCCCGCACGGCCGGCACGATCGTCAAGGACGAGGGCGAGGGCGGCAAGCAGCTCGCCGCCTTCCTCGCGGAGCGAAAGTTCGTCTGACGCAGCCTCGCGGGCCGGAAGTTCATCCGAGCCCCGCATTCGCCGACCGCCCCCTCACACTTTCGCAAGCAGGAGAGCATTCCCATGGCTGAAGTCCTCGTCTACGTCGACCACGTGGACGGCGCCGTCCGCAAGCCCACCCTGGAGCTGCTGACCCTGGCCCGCCGCATCGGCGAGCCGGTCGCCGTGGCCCTCGGAGGCGGCGCCGCCGACACCGCCGCCACGCTGGCCGAGTACGGCGCCGTGAAGGTGCTGACCCACGACGCCGCCGAGTACGCCGACTACCTGGTCGTCCCGAAGGTGGACGCCCTGCAGGCCGCGTACGAGGCCGTCTCCCCGGCCGCCGTGCTGGTGCCGTCCTCCGCCGAGGGCAAGGAGATCGCCGCCCGTCTGGCGCTGCGCATCGGCTCCGGCATCATCACCGACGCCGTCGACCTCGAGGCCGGCGACGAGGGCCCGGTGGCCACCCAGTCGGTGTTCGCTGCCGCCTTCACCACCAAGTCCCGCGTGATCAAGGGCACCCCGGTCATCACCGTCAAGCCCAACAGCGCCGCCGTCGAGGCCGCCCCGGCCGCCGGCGCGGTCGAGGCGCTGGAGGTCTCCTTCGGCGAGCTGGCCACCGGCACCAAGGTCACCGGCCGCACCCCGCGCGAGTCCACGGGCCGCCCGGAGCTGACCGAGGCCGCGATCGTCGTCTCCGGCGGCCGAGGCGTCAACGGCGCCGAGAACTTCGCGATCATCGAGGCGCTCGCCGACTCCCTCGGCGCGGCCGTCGGCGCCTCCCGCGCCGCGGTGGACGCCGGTTGGTACCCGCACACCAACCAGGTCGGCCAGACCGGCAAGTCGGTCTCGCCGCAGCTGTACATCGCCTCCGGCATCTCCGGCGCGATCCAGCACCGCGCGGGCATGCAGACCTCGAAGACCATCGTGGCCATCAACAAGGACCCCGAGGCCCCGATCTTCGACCTGGTCGACTACGGCGTCGTCGGCGACCTGTTCGACGTCGTCCCGCAGCTCACCGAGGAGATCAAGGCCCGCAAGGGCTGATCGACGCGCCCGGCCCGGGCCGTACGAGGCCCCCGTGACCGCACCGGTCACGGGGGCCTCGTCTCATCCCAGGGTCAGCGTCGCCTGCACGGGCAGGTGGTCGCTCGGGAACCGGCCGTCCACGGAGAAGGTGTTGATCTCCGCCCGGTGGACGGCGACCCCCGGCGTGGCGAGGATCCAGTCGATGCGGTCGCCGCCGGGCGTCAGCGGCCGGTAGCCGTGGAACGTGGCGTACAGCGGGCCGCGTTCGGCGGCCGTGTCCCAGGTGTCGGTGAGCCCTGCGGCCAGCATCGTGTCGTAGACCGGGTTGCGGTGCGCGGCGACGTTGAAGTCGCCGGTCACCAGCAGCGGCAGCGCCGGGCCGAGTGCGGCGATCCGCCGGGCGATCAGCTGGGCGGCACGCGCGCGTGCGTCCTGGCTGCGGTTGTCCAGGTGGGTGTTGAGGACGCCGAACTCCCGTCCGCCGTCGGCGAGATCCCGGAACCGGACCCGGGTGACCATCCGGATGGAGCCGCCGCCCCAGGTGTTGGATCCGATGACGTCCGGGGTGTCGGAGAGCCAGAAGTGGTCGTACTCCACCGGGGCGAGCCGCCGGGTGTCGTAGAACACGGCCATGAACTCGTCGCGGCTGCCGCCCGCGCGGCCCGTGCCGATCCAGTCGTAGTGCGGCCCGAGGTCGGCGTCGATGTCCCGCAGCTGCTGGTAGAGGCCCTCCTGGGTGCCGAGGACGTGGGGCCGCTCGCGGCGCAGCAGCTCGCGCGTCACCGGCCTGCGCACGGCCCAGCTGTTCGGCTCGGCCGTGCTCGCGAACCGCAGGTTGAACGACATGACCCGCAGCGCGTCGCCCGCCGCTTCGGCGGCCGACGCGGGCGCGGCGGACAGTGCTGTACTGGACAGAGGCAGGGCGGCGGCCGCCGCCAACGCGGTCTGCAGGCCCAGGCGGCGCGTGAGGCGGCTGTGGTTCGGCACGGGGGCTCCTTCGGACGCGGCTGACGAGGCGGACGCGGTGCGGTGGAGGTGCGCTCGTCGAGAGTCTTCCCGCGCCGGATGAGATGAGAGTGAACATGCCGAGAGCCCGGAGTGGCCCGGTCGGGAAGCGGCGTTGACCGGCGTGGGGGTCCCGGATAACTTCGTTTTACGGATTACTGATTCCGTAAAGCGGAAAATGGAGGGTTCGGGATGGGTCAGGGCCAGCAGGAGCAGGTGGCGACGAGCCTCGCCGACACGGTCGCCGAGGAGATCGGCGCCTTCCTCGCCCCCGTCGACGCCGAACTGGCGCGCCGCTACCCCGGCGACCCCGGCACCCGCCAGCCCGTCCACACCGTCTACGTGCCCGGCGACGCCTTCGCCGCCGGCACCGTCCGCTCCTGGGGCGACCGGGCGCTCGCCGCCCTCGACGACCACGCGCCCGACGCCGCCTCCTTCGCCGCCGTCCTCGGCCTGGCCGACGACCTGGCCGAGGCCGTCCACGACCGGGTCCGCGCCAAACTGGAACGGGAGCCGGTGGAAGACCTCCGCATCGACTTCGAGGACGGCTACGGCCCACCCCCCGACGCCGAGGAGGACGAGACCGCCGCCCGGGCCGCCCGGCTCGTCGCCGAGGCGCACGCGGACGGCACCGCGCCCCCGTACACGGGCATCCGCATGAAGTGCATGGAGGCCCCGGTGCGCGACCGCGGCATCCGCACCCTCGACATCTTCCTCACCGGCCTGATGCGGGCCGGCGGACTGCCCGACGGGCTGCTGCTCACCCTGCCCAAGGTCACCTGCCCCGAGCAGGTCACCGCCATGGTCCGGCTCCTGGAGGCGTTCGAGAAGGCGCACGGCCTCCCGTCCGGCCGGCTCGGCTTCGAGATCCAGATCGAGACCAGCCAGGCCATCCTCGCCGCCGACGGCACCGCCACCGTCGCCCGGTTGATCCAGGCCGCCGAGGGCCGCGCCACGGGACTGCACTACGGCACCTTCGACTACAGCGCCTGCCTCGGCGTCTCCGCGGCGCACCAGGCCAGTGACCATCCGGCCGCCGACCACGCCAAGGCGGTCATGCAGGTCGCCGCCGCCGGGACCGGCGTACGCCTCTCGGACGGCTCCACCAACGTCCTGCCGGTCGGCCCCACCGAGCAGGTCCACGCGGCCTGGCGGCTGCACTACGGACTCACCCGGCGGGCCCTGGCCCGCGCCTACTACCAGGGCTGGGACATGCACCCCGGCCACCTCCCCACCCGCTACGCCGCCGTGTTCGCCTTCTACCGCGAGGGCTTCGCCCAGGCCGCCGGGCGACTCGCCCGCTACGCCGAGCGGGCCGGCGGCGACATCATGGACGAACCCGCCACCGCCAAGGCGCTCAGCGGCCATCTGCTGCGCGGCTTGGACTGCGGCGCCCTGGACGTCGCCGAGGTCGCCCGGCACAGCGGTCTGACCCGCGCCGACCTGGAGGCCTTCGCGGCCCCCCGGCGCCGGAACCCGACGGCGACCTGATCCGTCCGTGCGGTGAGACCGAGGCCCGCCGCGTCCGTCCGGCGAGCCCGCGCGGGAGGCCCTCGGCAGGCGCCTCCCGGCTCGCGGGCGCGGACGTACCGCTCCGGGCCGCAGGCCGTCACAGCCCCTCCCCGGCGAACAGCCGGGTGCCCCGGTCGCACAGCCCCCGGTCGGCGCGCGCCCGCGCGCAGAACGCCTCCGGCGTGTCCCCGAACAGCTCGCCCAACCGCGGGAGGGCGACGAGGAGTTCACCGATCAGGACGCGCCGTCGCCAGTGTGCCTGCGGGGCGCACCGGCGGCGCCGTCGTTGCAGGACGCCGTGCCGGTCGACGCACGCGAACCCGCCCGGTGACACCCGGCCTTGGGCGACCTCGGCCCCGACGTCGGGCGAAGGCAGCCACGCCCGGCGGAAGGCGCCGCGCGTGAGCGGCATGCCCTCGCTCGCGTCGAGCACCGTGAGCTGCTCGGCCTCCAGCCACAGCACGAACAACTCCCGTACGGCGTCGTGCGCGGACCGGCGACGCCGAGACGTACCCCATGAGGCTCACGTGCGCCGAGACGCCCACGTCGACGCCGGTCACCCGCGCCTTCACCATCGGCACGCGGGAGATGGCGCCGAACTCGGCCGGCTTGTGACGCAGTTGAGCGGGGGAGGCGTTCGACCCGACGGCGAGCACGGGCCCCCGGCCCTCGTGCACCGGGCGGTCCAGCGGCAGCAGCCGGTCGCCGTCCAGCAGGGCAGCATCCGGCGGCCGGGCGCCCGGGCAGGCCGGCGGCGCCTCACGCGGCACCACGGCCCGTCCGAGGGCCTCCAGCGTGCGGTCCTCGTCCGTGCGGTCGTCCACGGGTGGACCCGTCAGTCCGCCGGTGGCAGCTCACCGGAGCCGCGGGTGATCAGCCGGGTCGGCAGCTCGATGCGGTCCGGGGCCGTCAGGGAGCCGTCCAGCTGACGGAAGAGACGCTCGGCGGCGGTGCGGCCGAGCGTCGCCGCGTCCTGGGCGACCACGGTCACGCCCGGCCGGAGCAGGTCGGCCAGTTCGATGTCGTCGAAACCGACGAGGGCCACCGGGCGGGTGTGCTCGGCGAGCACCCGGATCACCGTGACCGTCACCCGGTTGTTCCCCGCGAAGACTGCGGTGACGGGGGCGGGCCCGGACAGCATCTCCTCGGCTGCCCGCCGCACCCGCTGCGGGTTCGTGGCGCCGAGCGACGTCCAGGAGGCCTCCGCCCGGATGCCGGCGTCCTCCAGGGCCGCCCGGTAGCCGCGCAGCCGCTCGGCGGCGGTGTGGATGCGGGGCATGTCGCCGATGAACCCGATCCGGCGGTGCCCGTGAGCGATCAGATGGGCCACGCCGTCGCGGGCGCCGCCGAAGTTGTCCGAGAGCACCGTGTCCGCCTCGATCATCCCGGCCGGGCGGTCCACGAACACCGTGGCGACACCCGCCTTCAGCTCGGGCTCCAGATAGCGGTGGTCGCCGCCGGCGGGGATGACGAGCAGCCCGTCCACCCGCCGCGCGCACAGTGCCAGCACCAGTTCCTGCTCGCGCTCGGGATCCTCGGCGCTGGAGCCGTTGATCAGCAGGGCGCCGTGCGCGCGGGCCACCTCCTCCACCGCGCGGCTGAGGGGGCCGTAGAACGGGTCCGCCAGGTCCTCGAGGACCAGCCCGATGCTGGCGGTGCGGCCCTTGCGCAGCACGCGGGCGCTGTCGTTGCGGCGGAAACCGAGGGCCTCGATGGCCTCCTGCACGCGGCGTTCCGTCTCGGGCGTGACGCCCGGCTCACCGTTCACCACCCGGGAGACCGTCTTCAGGCCGACCCCGGCGCGCGCCGCGACGTCCTTCATGGTCGGCCGGTTGCCGTAGCGGGTCCCGGTGGGGCGGTCTGCTCGGCGGTGGCTCTCGGGCACGGTGGGGATCCTGTCCTTCTGCGTGGGTCCTGCGGGTTCCCGGGGAGGTGGCGCCTTTCCCGTGGGGATGTGGCGTCGAGCATAGGGCCTGGACGACTGGACAACGTTGTCAAAAGCGGGGACACTGCCTAGGTTTTCCGATGTGACCGATGGCTGACGGGGAGATTTCACACTGATGCACACCGACCTCGTGGCCGCGCTGGACATCGGCGGCACCAAGATCGCGGGCGCGCTGGTGGACGACGGCGGCCGGATCCTGGCGCGCGCCCAGCGCCCCACGCCCGCCCGGCAGGACGGCGACACCGTGATGCGGGCCGTCGAAGAGGTGATCGGCGAGCTGAGCGCCTCGCCCCTGTGGGGACGGGCGGACGCCGTCGGCATCGGCAGCGCCGGCCCGGTGGACGCCTCGGCGGGCACCGTCAGCCCGGTCAACGTGCCCGGCTGGCGGGAGTATCCGCTGGTCGAGAGGGTCCGGGCGGCGACCGGCGGGCTGCCCGTCGAGCTGATCGGCGACGGCGTGGCCATCACGGCGGCCGAGCACTGGCAGGGCGCGGCGCGCGGCCACGACAACGCGCTGTGCATGGTCGTGTCGACGGGAGTCGGGGGCGGGCTGGTCCTCGACGGACGGCTGCATCCCGGCCCGACGGGCAACGCGGGCCACATCGGCCACATCAGCGTCGACCTCGACGGCGACCCGTGTCCGTGCGGGGGACGCGGCTGCGTGGAGCGCATCGCCAGCGGTCCCAACATCGCGCGGCGCGCGCTGGAGGACGGCTGGCTGCCCGGCCCGGGCGGCGACACGTCCGCCGCCGCGGTGGCCGCCGCCGCCCGCGCGGGCGACCCGGTCGCCGTCGCCTCCTTCGAACGCGCCGCCCGGGCCCTCGCCGCCGGCATCGCGGCCACCGCGACCCTGGTCGAGATCGACATCGCCGTCATCGGCGGCGGCGTCGGCAAGGCGGGCGACGTCCTCTTCGCCCCCCTGCGCGAGGCCCTCGCCGACTACGCGACCCTCTCCTTCGTACGGCGCCTGACCGTGGCCCCGGCCCAGATGAGCACGGACGCCGGGCTGGTGGGCGCGGCGGCCGCGGCCCTGACGGGGCGGAGGGGGCGCGTGCGGGCGGCGGGGGTGTGAGAGGGGCGGTGGGGTTGTGCGCCGGTCCCGGGGAGCCTGAGCAGGGGGCGGGCGGGGCGGTCCGTCGGGCGGTACGGGGGGTCGGGCGATGAGCGGTGGTGAGTGTGGGCAGTGGTGGGCATCCGGTGGGTGGTTTCCCCGCGCGGCCCTGCGTGACCCCCGGGCGGCGCCGGCCGTTGAGTGGGGCATGAAGAAGCGCAGCATGCTCGCCATCGCCTCACTCGCCACCGGGTTCGTCGTCGCCGCGATCAGCCCCTCCCACAGCGTGGACCAGCGTCCGGACGGCATCGGGGCCGGTCAGGCGCTCGGGTCGCTCGACGGGGCGGTCGCCGCCGCCGACACGCCGCAGCCGGACGACGCCCCCGCCCCCGGCGCGCGGGAGAACTGACCCAGGACTCACCCCGCACCCCGAGGCGCCGGTCCCCGTGAAGGGGCACCGGCGCTTCCGCTTGTGTGCCCTCAGCAGGGGCTGGTTTCCGTGGCAGGGTGAAGCGGGCAAGCCACAGGGGGCCAACAGAAGAGGGGGACACGTGACCGTCGTTTGGATCAACGGCGCGTTCGGTGCGGGAAAGTCCACGACCGCACGGGAACTGATCGAACTGATTCCGAACAGCACGCTCTTCGACCCCGAGGACATCGGCGGAGCGCTCGGGCACCTGCTGCCGGCCAAACGCCTCGCCGAGGTCGGCGACTTCCAGGACCTGCCGATCTGGCGCCGTCTCGTCATCGACACCGCGGCCGCGCTGCTGAACGAGCTGGGCGGCACCCTCGTGGTGCCCATGACCCTGCTGCGCCAGGAGTACCGCGACGAGATCTTCGGCGGCCTCGCCGCACGCCGGATCAGTGTCCGGCACGTCCTGCTCGCCCCGGCTGAAACGATCCTGCGTGCGCGCATGGCCGCCCGTGAGGTCCCCCCGGACCCGCCCGACGGCGCGATGCGCGAGATACGCGCGGGCCAGTGGGCCCGCGACCACATCGAGCCCTACCACACCGCCCTCGCCTCCTGGCTCGTCGCCGACGCCCACCTCGTCGACAACGGCGCCCTCACGCCGTACGAGACGGCCGTCCGCATCGCGGAGGCGGTCGGCTCGGGGGCCGTGCCCGCCTGCGACATCGTGCAGACGCCGGAACCCACCGCCGAGACCCTCGCCTCCGGTGTCCTCCTCTTCGACGAACGGGACCGCGTCCTGCTCGTCGATCCCACCTACAAGCCCGGTTGGGAGTTCCCCGGCGGCGTGGTCGAACCCGGCGAGGCCCCCGCCCGCGCCGGGATCCGCGAGGTCGCCGAGGAGACCGGGATCCGGCTTCAGGACGTACCGCGCCTGCTCGTCGTGGACTGGGAACCGCCCGCCCCTCCCGGATACGGCGGCCTGCGCCTCCTCTTCGACGGCGGCCGCCTCGACTCCGCCACCGCGGGAAGCATGCTGCTGCCCGGCCCGGAACTGCGCGACTGCCGTTTCGTCACCGAGGAGGAGGCCGCTGGCCTGCTGCCGCCGGTCCGCTATGAGCGGCTGCGCTGGGCCCTGCGCGCGCGCGAACGGGGCGCGGCCTTCTATCTGGAGGCAGGGGTTCCCGTAGGCGTGTAGGGGAGGGAGCGTGCAGGAGAGGCAGCGGGCGGGCCGGTCAGGCGTAGGAGTCGGCCGACGTGCGCAGCGCCGTCGCGGCATCGGTGGTCACCGGGTCGCCGTGCCCGAAGCAGGCGATCCGCGCGTCGAGCGCCGCCAGCCGGCGGAAGGAGGCGACGGCCTGCGCCCGGTCGACGTTGAACACCCCGAGGATCACCGCGCCGTCCACCGGGGACACGGCCACCGCGTCCCCGGTGAACAGCACGCCGTGGCGCGGCAGATGCACCCCGATGCTGCCCGGCGTGTGGCCGGGGGCATGGACGACGTGCGCCCCGCCGCCGAAGTCCAGGACGTCGCCCTCCTCCACCTCGGTGACGCCTGCCGGGCGGGCGTACTCCACCTGCGGCAGCAGAGCCAGGGCCGCCGCGTGCAGGGGCCGCTCCCACTCCTCGAACACCGGTGCCGGGCCCGGCCGTTCCCCCCGCACCACCGGCGCCTCCAGACCGTGCGCCACCACCTCCGCGCCGGTCAGCGCGGCCAACTCGCCCGCCCCGCCCGCATGATCCTCATGAAAGTGAGTGAGCACGATGCGCCGTACGCGACCCCAGTCCCGTACGGCGTCGGCGATCCGTTCCCCCGAACCAGCCGGTCCCGCGTCGATCAGCGTCAACTCGGACCCGTCGCGCCAGACGTAGGCCTGGCCGACCGGAAAGCGCAGCAGGTGAAGACGCGGATGAAGCTCGACGATGTCCATGGGACGACGTTAGGCAGGGCCCTCGCGCCGGGGCGAGGGCCCTCTGCTGTCGGCAGAACGGTTGTCGGCGAAGCCGTCAACTCGCGGCGTAGTTGCGCAGGAACAGCGCCTCCGCCACCGACAGGCGCTCCAACTCCTCCGGCGACACGCTCTCGTTCACCGCGTGGATCTGCGCCTCCGGCTCGCTCAGCCCGATCAGCAGGATCTCCGCGCGCGGGTAGAGGGCGGCGAGCGTGTTGCAGAGCGGAATGGAGCCGCCCTGCCCCGCGAAGCTCATCTCCTGCCCCGGGTACGCCACCGCCATCGCGTCCGCCATCGCCCGGTACGCCGGGCTGCTCGTGTCCGCCCGGAACGGCTGCCCCTGCCCGATCTGCTCCGTGCTCACCCGCGCGCCCCACGGCGTGTGCGCCTCGATGTGCGCCTGGAGCAGCTTGGTCGCCTGCGCCGCGTCCACGCCCGGCGGCACCCGCAGGCTGACCAGCGCGCGGGCGCTCGCCTGCACGGACGGTGTCGCGCCGACGACCGGCGGGCAGTCGATGCCGAGCACGGTGACCGCCGGGCGCGCCCAGATCCGGTCGGCGACCGAGCCCGAGCCGATCAGCCGCACGCCGTCGAGGACCCGGGCGTCCCGGCGGAACTGCTCGTCGTCGTACTCCAGCCCTTCCCACCGGCTGTCCGCACCCAGCCCGTCCACCGTGGTCGAACCGTCCTGCGCGCGCAGCGAGTCCAGCACCCGGATCAGCGCCGCGAGCGCGTCCGGGGCGGCGCCGCCGAATTGCCCGGAGTGCAGATTGCCCTCCAGCGTGTCCACCTTCACCCGCACCAGCGTCATGCCGCGCAGCGTCGAGGTCACGGTCGGCAGGCCGGCGCGGAAGTTGCCCGAGTCGCCGATCACGATCGCGTCGGCCTCCAGCAGCTCCGGATGCTCCTCGGCGTACCGCTCCAGACCGCCCGTGCCCATCTCCTCGGAGCCCTCGGCGATCACCTTGACGTGCACCGGCACGCCACCGTTCGCCTTCAGCGCGCGCAGCGCCAGCAGGTGCATGATCACACCGCCCTTGCAGTCGGCGGCCCCGCGCCCGTACCAGCGGCCGTCGCGTTCGGTCAGCTCGAACGGCGGAGTCGTCCAGGCGGCCTCGTCCAGCGGCGGCTGCACGTCGTAGTGGGCGTACAGCAGCACGGTCTTCGCGCCCTCGGGCCCCGGCAGGTGGCCGTACACCGACTGGGTGCCGTCCGGGGTGTCGAGCAGCGCCACGTCCTGGAAGCCTTCGGCGGCGAGCGCGTCCGCGACCCATCGGGCGGCCCCCTCGCTCTCGCTCCTCGGGAACTGGTCGAAGTCCGCCACCGACTTGAAGGCCACCAGCTCGCCGAGTTCCGCCCTGGCCCGCGGCATCAGCGAGGCGACGGTCTCGGCGACCGGATTCGACGACATGGGCACGCTCCTCGTGGGTGCGACGTGTGGGCGGACGTGCGGGTGCGATGGGCGCCGGCACGTAACGACGTGCGGGTGCACGTCATGATGATCCGTGTGGCTCGATCCTCCCACAGCGGCCCCCGCGGACGGCCGCCGTAGGATGCGGGGGACAGGTGCGGCATGCGGCTTGATCGGAGCAGTAGACCATCGTGAGCAGCGAGAACTCTTCGGCGGACGACGCGCGGCAGGTGTGGGACGTCGTCGTGGTGGGCGCGGGACCCGCGGGGGCCTCGGCCGCCTACGCGGCGGCGGTCGCGGGGCGGCGCGTGCTGTTGCTGGAGAAGGCGGAGCTGCCCCGCTACAAGACCTGCGGCGGCGGCATCATCGGTCCCTCGCGCGACGCCCTGCCTCCCGGCTTCGAACTGCCCTTGCGGGACCGGGTGCACGCCGTGACCTTCACGAACAACGGACGTTTCACCCGCACCCGCCGCTCCCGCACCATGCTCTTCGGGCTCATCAACCGGCCCGAGTTCGACCAGCAGCTCGTGGAGCACGCCCAGAAGGCCGGCGCCGAACTGCGCACCGGCGCGACGGTGACCCGCGTGGAGCAGCACGGTTCCACGGTGCCCGACCGGCGCACGGTGGCCGTCGTCCTGCAGGGCGGCGAGGTGGTGCTGGCCCGGGCCGTCGTCGGGGCGGACGGCAGCGCCAGCCGGATAGGCGCCCACGTCGGCGTCAAGCTCGACCAGGTGGATCTCGGTCTGGAGGCGGAGATCCCGGTCCCGGACACGGTGGCCGAGGACTGGAAGGGGCGGGTCCTGCTCGACTGGGGCCCGATCCCCGGCAGCTACGGCTGGGTCTTCCCCAAGGGCGACACCCTCACGGTCGGCGTCATCTCGGCGCGCGGCGAGGGCGCGGCCACCAAGCGCTACCTGGAGGACTTCATCGGACGGCTGGGCCTCGCCGGCTTCGAACCGTCCATCTCCTCCGGCCATCTGACCCGCTGCCGCGCCGACGACTCACCGCTCTCGCGCGGCAGGGTGCTGGTCTGCGGTGACGCGGCGGGGCTGCTGGAGCCGTGGACGCGCGAGGGCATCTCCTTCGCCCTGCGGTCGGGACGCCTCGCGGGGGAGTGGGCGGTGCGCATCGCGGAGGCGCACGACGCCGTGGACGCCCGCCGCCAGGCGCTGAACTACGCCTTCGCCGTCAAGGCCGGTCTCGGCGTGGAGATGAGCGTCGGCAAGCGGATGCTGGCGATCTTCGAACGGCGGCCCGGATTCGTCCACACCCTGCTGACCGGGTTCCGGCCCGCGTGGAACGCCTTCCGTGAGATCACCCAGGGCTCGACCTCGCTGGGTGAGCTGGTCCGCAGCCATCCGATGGCCCAGCGCGCCCTGACCGCGCTCGACCGGCGGTCACCGGTCGGGAAGGACCAGGAGAGCAAGCAGGAAGGGGAGCGGGAGGGCCGGGGCGGCGACGGAGGCCGCGAGGGAGCCGAGGTCACTTCCTGACCGTGATGCGGAAGACGGGGTGGTCGGGAGCGATGCGACGCAGCTCGGACTCCGGCGAGTCGGGGCCGACCCCCCGGAAGAAGACGCCGACCTCGGCCTTCCAGCGCTTGAGGTAGGCGCGCAGCAGCGGCGGCTTGTCGTCGTCGGCGACCTCCGTGGCGGTGAACTCCTCCACCCGCTTGCCCAGCCGCAGCTCACCGCCGCCCGCGGCACGCATGTTGTGCGTCCACTGGACGTGGCCGCGCGGGGCGACGAGGTACTGCTCGCCGTCCAGCGTCAGCACGTTGACGGGGGTGGTCCGCCACTCGCCGCTCTTGCGCCCACGGACCGCGAGCACGCGGGAGCCCCAGACGCTGAGGCCGCGGCGGGTGAACCAGGCGATGGTCGGGTTGATGACGTTCACGGTGATCCGGCCGGGTTTTTGGACGTGGGTGGAGGTGGACATGAGGGCTCCTTGGGTTGTTGGTGGGTGCGGGGGTGCGGTGAGCGGTGCTCCTATAAGTGAGCGCTGCTCCCGTCCGTGAGCGACGCTCCTTGTTGTGAGCGGTGCTCTCGTTTCCGTGTCTTGAGTGTGCACCGGATCGGTGCTTCGAAGCAAGAGCAGTGCTCTCTTTTGTGTGCGGCGATCTGGGTCCGATCTGTATGGTCCTCATGTTGCGTCGGTGGTCGGGTTTCGGAGCACTGCTCCCAGCGGAGTGCGCCGCTCAGGATCGATCGCCCCGCCCCACATCGCGTGCACCGCTCCAGCCCCAGTGCACTGCTCGAACTCGTGTGCACTGCTCTGAAACGTGTGCACTGCTCCGCCGTCATGGCACACTGACCCCATGACCAACCCAGTGCGCGGCGCCCGCGCCAAGGCGAGAATCGAGGTCACGACCGCCATCAAGGACGAGGCGCGCAGACAGCTCGCGGCCGAGGGCGCCGCCAAGCTCTCGCTGCGTGCCGTCGCCCGTGAGCTGGGCATGGTCTCCTCCGCGATCTACCGCTACTTCCCCAGCCGCGACGACCTGCTCACCGCGCTCATCATCGACGCCTACGACTCCCTGGGCGAGGCTGCCGAAACGGCGCACGACGCGGTTGCCGAGGAGGGTCCCGTCCGGCGCTGGACCACCGTCTGCGAGGCGGTGCGCGCCTGGGCGCTGGCGCATCCGCACGAGTACGCGCTGATCTACGGGTCCCCGGTCCCCGGCTACACGGCGCCGCAGACCACCGTCCGGGCCGCCGCCCGCGTCGGGCTGCTGCTCATCGGCATCGTCCGCGACGCGCGGCAGGGCCTCGGCGTGGCCAAGCCGCGGGTGCCCGAGGAGCTGCGGCCCGAGGCGGTGCGGATGACCGCGGACCTCGCGCCCGATCTGCCGCCCGAGGTCGTGGTCACGCTGGTGGCGGCCTGGGCGCAGTTGTTCGGGCTGGTGGGGTTCGAGGTGTTCGGGCAGTTCAACCGGGTCGTCGAGGAGCGGGAGCCGTTCTTCCGGAACGCGGTGCTCCAGCTCGCCCACACCGTCGGTCTCGTGTACCCCCAGCAGGGCCGTGCGGGCGCCGGACCCCGTCAGGGCACCGCGACCGGCGGTAAGGGAAGCAGCTCCGGGTCCTGACGCAGGATCCGGGCGTGCAGTGACCGCAGCGCGGGCCCGGGGTCCGCGCCCATCGCCTCGGCGAGCCGTTGCCGCGCGCCCTCGTAGGCGGCGAGTGCGTCGGACGGGCGGCCCGCCTGGCACAGCGCCAGCATCAGCAGCTCCACGAGGCGTTCGCGCAGCGGGTGCGCGGCGACGAGCCGGACGAGTTCGTGGACGTACTCGAAGGACCGGCCGAGCCGGATCTCGCCGGTCAGCCTCGCCTCGAGAAGGGTGAGCCGCTTCTCCGTCCAGCGCAGGCGCTCCGCCGCCAGGTACGGCGCCCGGAGGCCCTCGGCGAAGTCGCCGCGCCACAACCCCTCCGCGCGATGGGCCAGTTCGACGGCCTGCCGCACCTCTCCGGCGTCCCGGGCGGCGAGCGCCGCGTCCACCAGCCGGCGGCGTTCGCGCAGGTCGCCGATGTCGGCGCCGGTGAGCCGGTACCCGGCGCCGGTCCAGGTCAGCTCCGGCCCGCCGCCCAGCGCACGGCGCAGCCCGGAGACGTACTTCTGCACGAGGTTGCGCACGTGCACCGGAGGCGCGCCGCCCCACACGGCCTCGACCAGGCCCTCGTACGACAGCGGGCGGCCCTCCTGCAGCAGGAGAACCGCGAGCACCGCTCTCTGTTTGGGCGGGCCGAGCGGGATCTCGACCCCGTCGCGCAGGGCGCGCAGGGGGCCGAGCAGTTCGAACCGCAGGTCGTTCACCCCGCCACCCGCCGCGCCGTTCGTCCCCTCACCCATGGGGCGAGCGTATCCCGAGCCGGCCCACCGCGGCGGAACCGCGGCGGACCGCGACGGTGGCTCCGAGCACCATCGCGCTGCCCAACCGCCTCCGCCCGATCCCGTCCCGCCCCCGCCCCGCCTCATCCCTCCCGCCCGCCGCGCCCAGCCTCCCGCCCCACCTCGCGCCGCGGTGGCCCCCCTCGCCGCCGTGGCCCCCCTCACCGCCGTGGCCCCCTCACCGCCGTGGTCCTCGCACCGCCGCGACCCCCGCGCCCGATCTTCCAGTGGATCTTCCAGCGGGCCTTCCAGCCGTGTGCCCGACCGTGACCGGACGGGAAACACGGTGAAAGGCCCCCCTCATGCTCACTCGGCTCGGCCGCCTGGCCGTTCGGCACAGCCGTGCCGTTCTGCTCGGCTTCCTCCTCGTCTTCCTCGGCCTCGGAGCCTACGGCGCCGGCGCTCAGGGCGACCTCGATCTGTCCCGTTGGGACGCTCCCGGCACGGAGTCCGTCCACGCCGGGGAGCGGCTGCGCGACGACTTCGGCACCGGCAACCCCAATCTCGCCCTGCTCGTCACCGCCCGCGACGGCGACGTGGACAGTCCGGCGACCCGGCGGGCCGCCCGCGAACTGACGGCGGAAATGGAGCAGTTGCCGCTCGTCACGGACGTCACTGCCTACTGGGACGCGGGCAGCCCCGCCCTGCGCGGCGAGGACGGCCGGCGCGCCCTGATCCTGGCCCGCCTCGAAGGCACCGCCACCGAGACGCGCGAGGAACTGGCGGCGCTGTCCCCGGAGTTGACGCGCACGACGCCCGAACTCCAGGTCATGGTCGGTGGGCAGGAGGAGATCTCGCGTCAGGTCGGCGAGCAGGCCCGCGCCGACTTCCTGCGCGCGGAGGCCTTCGCCCTGCCGGCCATGATCCTGCTGCTGATCCTGGTGTACCGGCGCACGGTCGCCGCCCTGCTGACCGTCGCGGTCGGTCTGTTCTCGGTGCTGGGCACGCTCGCCGGGCTGCGCGCGCTGGCGCAGTTCACGGAGGTCTCGCAGTTCGCGGCGAACCTCGCTCTCGTGCTGGGACTCGGACTCGGCATCGACTACAGCCTGTTCGTGATCAACCGCTACCGGGAGGAGCGCGGTGCGGGACACGAGCGGCCGGGTGCGGTGGTCCGGGCGACCGCGGCGGCCGGGCGCACGGTCGTGTTCAGCGGGGTGACGGTGGCGGTGTCGCTGTGCGCGCTGCTGGTGTTCCCGTTCTTCTTCCTGCGTTCGTTCGCGTACGCCGGTGTGCTCGTGGTGGTCGCCGCGGTGGCCGGGGCGGTGCTGTTCCTGCCGGCCGCGCTCGCCCGCTGGGGCCACCGGGTGGAGCGCCCGGCCGCGCCCGCCTCCGGTTTCTGGCACCGCACCGCGCTCGCGGCGATGCGCAGGCCGGTGGCGGCCGGCGGCGCCGTGCTGGCGGTCCTGCTCGTCGCCGCCTCCCCGCTGCTGGGGCTGCGCTTCGGTCTGCCCGACGAGCGGACCCTGCCGGAGGGCACGTCCTCGCGGACCGCCTCGGAGATCGTGCACCGCGAGTTCGCGGCCGAGCCGACCGACACCGTGCAGGTGGTTTTCGAGCGACCCGCCGAACTGGCCGCCACGCGCGCGTACGCCGCGGAACTCTCCCGGCTCCCGGGCGTGCACCAGGTCGACGCCCCCGCGGGCGCCTTCCGGGAGGGCCGGCGCGTCGGGCAGGCCGGCCAGGACCGGCTGACTGCGCAGGGCGGCGGGGTGCGGCTGGCCGTCGTACCGGCCCAGGAGGCGATGAACGGCGACGTGCCCGCGTTCGTCGAGCGGATCCGGGACACCGCCGCCCCCGCGCCCGTCCTGGTCGGCGGCTACCCGGCCGAGACCACGGACTTCCGCGCCACCCTCCTGGACCGGCTGCCGCTCGCCGTGGCCCTGGTGCTGGCGGCGACGTACGTGATCCTCTTCCTGATGACGGGCAGCGTGCTGCTGCCGGCCAAGGCGACCGTGCTGAACCTGCTCAGCCTCTCGGTGATGTTCGGCTGTCTGGTGTGGGTGTTCCAGGAGGGGCACCTGTCCGGGCCGCTCGGGTTCACGCCGACCGGTTCGATCGAGCCGAGCATTCCGGTGCTGATGTTCTGCGTCGCCTACGGCCTGTCCATGGACTACGAGGTGTTCCTGCTGGCCCGCATCAAGGAGGAGCACGAGCGCACCGGCGACACCGAGCGTGCCGTCGCCGAGGGCATCCGGCGCAGCGCCCCGCTGATCACCGCCGCGGCCGGGATCCTGGCCCTGTCGTTCCTGTCGTACGCCACCGGAGGCGTCGTCTTCCTCAAGGAACTCGGCATCGGCACGGCCGTGACGATCCTCGTCGACGCCACCCTCATCCGCGTGGTGCTGCTGCCGGTGACGATGCGGCTCGCCGGGCGTGCGAACTGGTGGGCGCCCAGGGCGCTGCGCCGGCTGCGGATCAGGGAGGACGCCGAGGCACGGGAGGTACTTCGCCGGGAGTACGTGTGATGTCCCCGGGCGGCTGACGTCGTCGGGGGTGGACGGCGTCTAGCGTGACGGGCATGGAGGAGCAGCGCGTACGCGGTCGCCGCCGGTGGACCGTTCCTCGGCCCAGTCCGTGGTCCGGCCGCTTGGAAGAGGAGCGGCCGGCCCGGTGGCCGTGGCGGTCCACGCTGGCGCTGACGGTCTTCGTCGTCGTCGGCTCGCAGTCCGCCGCGCAGGCTCAGGCGGCCGAGCGTGCGGCGCTCGATCCGTTCGCGCGGGTGCTGCTGCTCGCGGCGGCGGGGGTGCTGCTGTGGCGGCAGCGGTGTCCGCGGGCGGTCGTGTTCGGGAACGCGGCGGCGGTGGCGGTGTATCTGGGCGCGGGCTATCCGTACGGACCGGTGCTGCTGACCGTGGCGGTGGCCTGCTTCGGCGCGATCGTGCGGGGACGGCGCCGGGCGGCCTGGGCGGCGCTCGCCCTGCTCTGGGCGACGCATCTGCTGGTCGCCCACTGGCTGTACCGGTGGCTGCCGCCGTCCGGGGACGAGCCCGCCGCCTGGGGGCAGGAGGCCGTGATCGCCGCCTGGGTGGCGGCGATCACGGCGCTGTCGGAACTGGTCCGGGTGCGCAGGGAGCAGCGGGCGCGCGAGCGGGCCGAAAGCGCCCAGGCCGCGCGCCGGCGCGCGGACGAGGAGCGGCTGCGGATCGCACGGGAACTGCACGACGTCCTCGCCCACAGCATCTCGGTGATCCATGTGCAGGCCGGGGTGGGGCTGGCGTTGCTCGACAGCGATCCGGAGCAGGCGCGCACGGCCCTCACCACGATCAAGGCCGCCAGCAAGGAGGCGCTCGGCGAGGTCCGACAGGTCCTCGACACGCTGCGCACGCCGGGAGACGCGCCGCGCGCCCCGGCGCCCGGCCTGGACCGGCTTCCCGA
The DNA here is from genome assembly GCF_040611575.1 of Streptomyces sp. NPDC006610. NCBI lineage: Bacteria > Bacillati > Actinomycetota > Actinomycetes > Kitasatosporales > Streptomycetaceae > Streptomyces > Streptomyces sp. NPDC006610. The sequence continues at coordinate 83,526 of NZ_JBEXOP010000014.1, read as the reverse complement.
ACTGGTGGAGCAGGCGGCGAGCGCCGGCCTCGCCGTCGAGGTCGAGGGCGAGCCGCCGCGCCTGCCGCCGGGCACGGATCTCACCGCGTTCCGCATCCTCCAGGAGGCCCTGACCAATGTCGTACGGCACTCCGGTTCGCGGCACGCACGCGTGCGGCTGGACCAGGACGGCGGGGCCCTGCGGCTGCGCGTGGACGACGACGGGCCCGCGACCGGCGCCGAGGCGGGCGGCAGCGGCAACGGGCTCGCCGGGATGCGGGAACGGGCCGCCGCGCTGGGCGGCGCCATCGAGGCGGGACCGCGGCCGGACGGCGGCTTCAGGGTGCTCGCCGTCCTGCCGTTGCGGGACGGGGACGACGGGGGACGAGGCCAGGGCAGGGACCGGGACAGCGGGGCGGGGCCGGGAGACCGGAGGCAGCGGGAAGGCGGGAGCGACCGGAGCGACCGGAGAGACCGGGATGAGCCCAGGACGGAGACACCGTGATCCGCGTACTGCTCGCCGACGACCAGGCACTGGTCCGGGCCGGGTTCCGGGCGCTGCTGGACGCCCAGCCGGACATCGAGGTCGCGGGGGAGGCGTCCGACGGCGAGGAGGCCCTGCGCGGCGTGCGCGACCTGCGGCCCGACGTCGTCCTGATGGACATCCGCATGCCGGTCCTCGACGGACTCGCCGCGACCCGGCGGATCACCGAGGACGAGGCGCTCGCCGACGTCAGGGTGGTCATGCTGACCACGTTCGAGCTCGACGAGTACGTCTTCGAGGCGATCCGTTCGGGCGCGTCCGGCTTCCTGGTGAAGGACACCGAGCCGGAGGAACTTCTGCGCGCGGTGAGGGCCGTGGTGGCGGGCGACGCGCTGCTGTCGCCCGGCGTGACCCGCAGGCTGATCGCCGAGTTCGCCGCCCGTTCCAAGGAGCCGGCGGCGGCCGGCGCCCTGGCCGCGCTGACCGAACGGGAACGGGAGGTGATGGCCCTGGTCGGCATCGGCCTGTCCAACGAGGAGATCGCCCGCCGCCTGGTCGTCAGCCCGCTCACCGCGAAGACGCACGTCAGCCGTACGATGGTGAAGCTCGGCGCGCGGGACCGGGCCCAACTGGTCGTGCTGGCCTACGAGTCGGGACTCGTACGGCCCGGATGGCTCGGCTGATCCGGATCCCGGGCCACCGGCGGCGCCGCTGCCCTGCCATGGCGCCACAGGACGCCGATCACCCGCGCCGTGAACACCACCGCCGCGAGCACGGACCCTGCCCGCAGCAGCAACGTCTCCACGGGGCCCGGCAGTTCGAAGAGCCACGCAGGCCCGGCCACCGCGCCCAGCAGCACCGCCGCCGCGAACGCCCCGCTGCACAGGGCGTACCCGATCTCGACGGTGATCGTGTCCCGCTCGGCCTGGCCGCGCCGCCGTCCCCCGTACTCGGTCATCCCGCGAGTCAAGCAGGCGTGTGCCCGGCAGGGCAAGCAGACCCTGCCGGGCACACGCGGGGCGGAGGGGTCCCCCTCAGTCGCGGACGGAGACCCGTGCGACTGCCGCCTCCTTCTCGGTGGAATCGGTGGAATCGGTGGAATCGGTGGAGTCGGTGGGCTCGTTGGACCCGGTGGCCTCCGCAGGACGGGTCGACTCGGTGAACGCCCCGAAACCGGCGGACCCGGCGGACCCGTCGGACCCGGCTCCGACGGCCGACGGACCGGCGGGGCGGGCGCGCAGTCCCGACAGGGCGATCAGCAGACCCGCCACCGCGACGCCGGTCACCACGATCAGGCCGGGTCGGTAGCTGTCGAGGACGGCCTGCGGGGTCGGGTCCTCGGGGGCGCCCGCGGTCACCACGGCCGTCACGATCGCCAGGAAGATCGCGCCCCCGACCTGGACCGAGGTGTTCAGCAGCCCGGAGACCATGCCCTGCTCGTGGTCGTCGACACCGTTGGTGGCCTGGATGTTGAGCGAGGGGAAGACCAGGGCGCAGGCGGCGCCGATCAGCAGCATGCTGGGCAGGACGGCGATGGCGTAGACCGGGTCGAGGTCGACGCCGAGGAACAGTGCGTATCCGGCGGTCATCAGTGCGAAGCCCACCGCGATGAGCCGCGGCGTGCCGAACCGGTCGACGATCGCGCCCATCTTCGTGGCGGACAGCGCCACGAGCGCGCCGGCCGGCAGGAAGGCGAGCGCCGTGTGCAGCGCGGACCAGCCGAGCAGGGACTGCATGTACAGCGTGACCAGGAACTGGAAGCCGACGTACGAGCCGAAGAACGTCATGGCGCCGAGCTGGGCGCGGATCTGCACGCCGGAGCGGAGCACGCCGAGCCGGATCAGCGGGCCGGGCGAGCGCCGCTCCACCGCGAGGAACACCGTCAGCAGCACGGCGACCGCGAGGAACGACAGCAGCGTACGGGCGGAGGCCCAGCCGACCTCGGGCGCCTGGACGACGGTGAAGACCAGCAGCAGCATCGAGGCGGTGCCGAGGACGGCGCCGGGGACGTCGTAGCCGTTGTGGTCGCGTTCGCGGGCGCTGCGCGGCAGCAGTTTCAGGCCCGCGGCCAGGGCGATCAGCGCGATCGGCGCGGGCAGCAGCATGGTCAGCCGCCAACTGGCCTCGGTGAGCAGGCCGGAGAGCACCAGGCCCATGGAGAAGCCGGTGGCCGCGCAGGTGGTGTAGATGGACAGGGCGCGGTTGCGCAGCGGGCCCTCGGGGAACGTCGTCGTGATGATCGACAGGCCGGCCGGGGCGGTGAACGCCGCGCTCAGGCCCTTGATGAACCGGCTGGCGATGAGCAGCGGGCCGGAGTCGACGAGCCCGCCGAGCAGTGAGGCGAGGGCGAAGACGGCCAGCGCGACCAGGAAGACCTGGCGCCGGCCCAGCAGGTCGGCGGTCCGGCCGCCGAGCAGCAACAGGCCGCCGTAGCCGAGGATGTAGCCGCTGACGATCCACTGCAGGGCCGAGGTGGACAGGTCGAGGTCGGAGGCGATGGACGGCAGGGCCACGCCGACCATCGACACGTCGAGGGCGTCGAGGAACATCGCGGCGCAGAGCACCAGGAGGGTGCCCCACAGCCGGGGGGTCCAGCGCCCCTCGGACGCGGAGGCGGTGAGCGGAGAGGTCATGACCCCAGAGATTACATGCGCATGCATTGGATGCAAGCGCATTTAATTCGGGTGCAATGAATTCACCGCTCTGCTACCGTGCCGTCATGGCGGCGAAGAAGGCCGAACAGGCGCTCGTGGAACAGTGGCGAGGGATCCTCGCCGTACATGCGCGCACCTCGTGCGAGCTCGACCGTGCGCTGCACCGGCACGGCCTGTGCGCCAGCGACTTCGAGGTGCTCGACGTCCTGGCGGACGGCTGCGGATTCCGCGTGCAGGAGATCGCCGAGCGCGTTCATCTCAGCCAGAGCGCGCTCTCCCGGCTGATCGCCCGTCTGGAGAAGGACGGGCTCGTCGTGCGCGGCATGTGTCAGGAGGACCGGCGCGGCGTCCGCGTCGCCCTCACGGAGAAGGGCCGGGCGCTGCACGGCGAAGTGCTGCCGGTGCAGCGCTCGGTGCTCACTCGGATGCTCGCGGGCCCCGCCGGCGATTCGGGCGAAGCGGCGCGGTAAGGGCGCGCGGGGGAGCGCCCGGTCGTACGGTCGCTCGCACTCCCGCCGCGGTGGGGCCGGTGCATGGCCGGACGGCCGTCGAGCGTTCCGGCCCCAACCGGGCCGCGTGGTCGGACGGCTGCCGAGCGTTCCGGCCCCAACCGGGCCGCGTGGTCGGACGGCTGCCGAGCGTTCCGGCCCAGTGGGCCGCGTGGTCGGACGGCCGCCGATCGTTCCCGGCCCAGTGGGCCGCGCGGTCAGACGACCGCCGAGCGCTCCCGCCACAGTTCGGCCAGTGCGGGGTCGCCGGTCACCTTCGGCACGGGAAGCCGGTTCCACAGCGCCAGGTACAAGCGCTCGGCCGGGCCCGACAGTTCGCACTGCGCCTCCCCGGACTCGCCCCGCGTGGCGACGGGCGGCTGCGCCGACAGCCGTATCGTCCACACCGCGTCGACGTCCGTGGCGCGCACCCGCAGCAGCCGGGGCTCGTCCGTGCGGACGCGGCTCTTGGCGCGGGCGTGGAAGCCGCGCAGCAGTTCGTCGATGCCGTCCGCCGCGAAGCCGGCGTCCAGCGGATCCGGGGCGGGGGCGCCGGGCAGGGCGGCGGCGAGGGCGGCCTGGGCGTCGAAGCGGTGCACGGCCGTCTCGTGGGCCTGCCGCCGGGTCCAGAACGCCAGCGGGGTCGGGGCGGGCAGGAACGTCCAGCACTCCACGTCGGACGGCGCCGCGGCGAGGGTCTCGACCAGCCGGCCGTGACACGCGCGGTACCAGTCCAGCAGTTCCGCGCCGTCGAGATGCCGGGGCAGGTCCTCCATGGGGCGCGGCGACGGATGCCGGTCCGCGACGAATCCGGCGGCCCAGCGGTGCACGACGCCGGTGTGCAGCAGCAGGTCCCGCACCGTCCAGCCGGGGCAGGTCGGCACCGCCGTGTCCGTCCCGGCCCGCTCCGCCGCGGTGGCCAGCAACTCGCCCTCGCGGCGCAGCGCTTCGAGGAAACGGCCCGTCGTGTCGTCGATCTCCATGTCCGTGTTCATGCGGGGAGTCTGCCTGACGGAGCGCGTTCCGGGACACGTGGTTTTCCTCCCGGGCGCGCGGGACGACCCGAAAACGAGACGACCAATGACAATGGGAACCGTTGTCGATAACGTGTCCAGCGCACCGCCCGGAGCCTGGCGCATCAGGCCTCATCGGGCTGCCCTGACATGCCCGTCTCGCGCTGTGAAAAGGGGAATTGTGGGTCATCTGCTGGTGGTCGAGAGCTGGGTCGGCTCGATGAGCAGGCTGCTGCCGCGTGCGATCCGGGAGAGCGGGCACGAGTTCACCTTCCTCACCCGGGACCTGCACCACTACCTGAGAGCGGCCCCGGAGGGAGCAGCGCATCCCCTGCTCGGCGCGCGCAACGTGATCACCGCCGAAACCAACGACGGCGAGACCCTGCTGCCCTTCGTGGAACGCCTGCACGGGGTGCTCGGGTTCGACGGCGTGATCACCTCCTGCGACTACTACCTGCCGACCGTGGCGCGGATCGCCGGCCGGCTCGGACTGCCCGGCCCCGGCCCCGAAGCGGTCGAGAACGCCTGCCGCAAGGACGCCACCCGCCGGGTCCTCGCCGACGCGGGGCTTCCGCAGCCGAGGTTCGCGGTGGAGGAGGAGTGGGCCGCCGTCGCCCGCGCCGCACGGGAGATCGGCTACCCCCTCGTCGTCAAGCCGGTCGACCTGTGCGCGGGGATGTTCGTACGGCGCGTGGACGACGAAAGCGAACTCGCCGCCGCATGCCGTGCCCTGGGCGACTTCCCGGTCAACGCGCGCGGACAGCGGCGCGCGCCCGTCGTCCTGCTGGAGGAGTTGCTCGACGGACCCGAGGTCAGCGTCGAGACCGTGTCCCACGACGGCGCCGTGCACGTCGTCGGCGTGACCGACAAGAGCATCGGCGGGGCGCCCGCCTTCATCGAGACCGGGCACATGTTCCCCGCCGCACTGCCGGCCGCCGACACCGAGGCCGCCGAACAGACCGCGCTGGGCGCGCTGAAGGCGCTCGGCCTGACGGACGGGGTCGTGGCGCACACCGAGATCAAGCTGACGTCCGCCGGCCCACGCGTCGTGGAGGTCAACCCGCGCCCCGCCGGCAACCGCATCACCGAGCTGGTCCGCCACGTCACCGGCATCGACCTGGCCGCCGCCTGCGTCGACGTCGCCCTCGGCCGCACGCCCGACCTGCGGCGCACCGACACCGGGCTGCGCAGCGCCGCGATCGGGTTCCTGGTGCCGGACACCGGGGGAGTCCTCGACACGGCCCCCGACGCACGCCGGCTGCTGGACGAGCCCGGGGTGCTGGAGGTCCAGCTCGCCGAGCCGGGCCGGACGGTCAAGGCGGCCGGCAGCAACAACGAATACCTCGGACACGTCATGGCCGCGGACTCCGGGGGCCTCGGTGCGCGCGACCGGGCCGAGGAACTGCTGGCCGCGGTGCGGGCGGAGCTGGTGATCCGGTGACCGGCGCCGTCGGCACGACCATCGGGCGCCCGCCGTCCTCCCCCGGGCTGCGCGGCCTCCAGGACCTCGTCGACCGGGCCCGCGCAGGTGAACTCGGGCCCGACCCCGAGGACTTGCGCATCGCCGTCGCCTTCCTCACCCTGCAGGCCGTGCGACACGACGGGCGGGGCACCGGCTACCGCAACGAGGTCCTCAGCCTGCGCCTGGCCGAGGTCGTCGGCTCCTGCGCGACCGAGCCCGGCGCCCTGCCCGGCACAGCGCTGGAAGACTGCGTCGGCGCCGACGTCGCCCGGCTGCTGGACCATCCGCTCGCCCCCGTCCGGGTGGCCGCCCTCGACGCCTACCTGATGCACCTCACCCCGCACACACCCGCCCACGGCGCCCGCCCGCTGGCTCTCGCGGCCGGATCGTCGCTGGAGAAGTCCCGGGCGCGGGCCAAGGCGGTCGTGGAACTGCTCGACCTGCCCGCCGGCGCCACGGTTCTCGTCGTAGGCGTCGTCAACTCCCTGCTGGAGGCGCTGCGTTCGCGCGGGCTCCGCTACGTCCCGTGCGACCTCAAGGGCGGCGTCACCGAATGGGGCGAGCCCGTCGTCGCCGACGCCCTCGCCGCCGCCGGGCGCTGCGACGCGCTGCTGGTCTCCGGGATGACGCTCGGCAACGGCACCTTCGACGCCCTGCGCGGGCACGCGATGACGCACGGCAAGCAGCTGGTGATGTTCGCGCAGACCGGCAGCGCGATCCTGCCCCGTTTCCTGGGCGACGGCGTGAGCGCGGTGTGCGCCGAGCCGTACCCCTTCTTCTGGCTGGACGGCGGACCCGGCGCCGTCCACCGCTACGGCGGACCCTGTTCGGAGGACGCCCGATGACCACCACCGCCCCCGTACGCCCCGCCGGCCGCGGCGAACTGCTCGCGCTGCTCGGCCGCACCCCCCTGGCCCGCATCACCGCCGACCTGCCCGGTCCGCACCCCGGCTTCTGGGCCAAGCTCGAAGGGCTCGCCGCGGGCGGAATGAAGGCGCGCGCCGCCGTGTCGATGCTGCTCGGCGCCCGGGAACGCGGCGAACTCCGGCCCGGTGCGCCGGTCGTGGAATCCACCTCCGGCACCCTCGGCCTCGGCCTCGCCTTCGCCGGACAGGCCCTCGGCCACCCCGTCGTCCTCGTCGGCGACAGAGAACTCGAACCCTTCATGCGGCAGTTGCTGCGCTCGCACGGCGTCCGTCTGGAGATCGTCGACCGGCCCGCCGCGCGCGGCGGCTGGCAGGCGGCCCGGCTGACCCGGCTGCGGGAACTGCTCGCCGCGCTGCCGGGCGCCTACTGGCCGGACCAGTACAACAACCCGGACAACACCGCGGGCTACGCCTCCCTCGCCGCCGAACTCGCCGCACAGCTAGACCATCTGGACGTCCTGGTGTGCAGCGTCGGCACGGGCGGTCACAGCGCCGGCATCATCGGCCCGCTGCGCCGCCACTGGCCCGCCCTGCGGCTCATCGGCGTCGACGCCACCGGCTCCACCATCTTCGGCCAGCCCGCCCGGACCCGGCTCATGCGGGGCCTCGGCAGCAGCATCCACCCGCGCAACGTCGCCTACGACGCCTTCGACGAGGTCCACTGGGTCGGCCCCGCCGAAGCGGTGGACACCTGCCGCAGACTCGCGCGCGGCAGCTTCGTCAGCGGCGGCTGGTCCACCGGCGCGGTCGCCCGTGTGGCCGCCTGGGCCGCCCGCGTCCACCCCGGCGCGGTCGTCGCCACCGTCTTCCCCGACGGGCCGCACCGCTACCTAAGCACCGTCTACGACGACGACTTCACCACCGCGCACGGCCTCGACCCGGCCACCGCCGCCACCCGCCCCGTCGAGATACCGCATCCCCGCGCCGCCGAGGCAACCGGCTGGGTCCGCTGCACCCGCGTCACCGACCCGCTGAAGGCTCCCGGGGCCGCACGGCCCGCGGGGACCGACCCCTTGGAAGAGAACCCGTGAAGGCCACCCTGCGCACCGTGCGCCTCGAACTGACCGAGCCGCTGCGCATATCCCGCTCCACCATGTCCGCCCGCGACGCCGTCCTGCTCACCGTCGAGCACGACGGCCTGAACGGCCACGGCGAGGCCGTCACCAGCGTCTACTACGGCCTGGACACCGGCACCCTGGAGCGCCTGCTCACCGCCGCCGGCGACGGTCTGGCCCGCTTCCCGGACCCCGAGACCGCCCTGGCCGCCCTGCGCGAGGGCGACCCGGCGCTCCACGACCACCCGCCCGCCGTGACCGCCGCCGTCGAGGCCGCCCTGCTCGACCTGGCCGGCAAGCGCGCCGGCAGCCCGGTCCACCGCCTCCTCGGCGCCCCGACCGCGCCCTCGGCCCCCACCGCCCGCACCATCGGCATCACCGCGCCCCGCCACGCCGCCGCCGAGGCCCGCGGACTGGCCGCCGCCGGCTTCGAGATCCTCAAGGTCAAGGCGGGCGCCGCCGACCCCGAGGACGACGTCGCCCGCATCCGCGCCGTCCACGACGCCGCCCCCGGCGTCCGCCTCCTCCTCGACCCCAACGGCGCCTGGACCCCGGACCAGGCCGACGCCCTCCTGCCCCGGTTCGCCGAACTCGGCGTCGAAGCCGTCGAACAGCCCCTCGCGCCCGGCGATCCCGAGGCGCTCGCCGCCCTCGCCGCCCGCTCGCCCCTGCCCGTCATCGCCGACGAGGACGCCGTGGGCCTCGCCGACGCCCGCCGCCTCGCCGGACGCGTCCACGGGGTGAACGTCAAGCTCGCCAAGTGCGGCGGCGTCCACGCGGCCCTGCGCATCGCCGAGGCCCTCGAAGGCAGCGGCACGGAGCTGATGCTCGGCTGCCTCACCGCCAGCACCCTCGGCATCGCCCCCGCCGTCCACCTCGCCGACCGCGCCCGCTGGGCCGACCTCGACGGGCATCTGCTGCTCGCCCACGACCCGTGGACCGGCATCGGCGGCGAGGACGGCCGCGTGCGCGCGAGCGACCTGCCCGGCCTCGGCGTCGAACCGCGGGAGGTGAACCGTGCAGACGTGGCGTGAGGTCCGCACCTTCCCGCTCGCCGTCCGGCTGCTCCTGGTCAATCAGCTCGGCGTCAACACCGGCTTCTACCTGCTCGTCCCGTACCTGGCCACCCATCTCACCGAGAACCTCGGCATGTCCGCGGCCGTCGTCGGCGTCGTCCTCGGCGTGCGCAACCTCAGCCAGCAGGGCCTGTTCATCGTCGGCGGCTCCGCGGCCGACCGGCTCGGCGCACGCGGCGTGATCATCGCCGGTTGCGGTCTGCGGACGCTCGGCTTCGGGCTGTTCGCGCTCGGCGACGGTCTGCCCGTGCTGCTCGCCGCCTCGGTGCTCAGCGGCCTCGCCGGGGCGCTGTTCAACCCCGCGGTGCGCGCCTACGTCGCCCAGGAGGCGGGGGAGCGCAAGGCGGAGGCGTTCGCGCTGTTCAACGTGTTCGCGACGGCCGGGGCGCTGATCGGGCCGCTGCTCGGCAGCCTGCTCCTCCTCGTCGACTTCCGCACCTCCGCCCTCACCGCCGCCGGCGTCTTCGCCGCCCTCACCGTCGCCCAGGCGCTGGTGCTGCCCGCACGGGAGACCGAGCCGAGCGGGTCGGGGGTGCTGGCGGACTGGCGGGAGGTCGTCGGCAACCGCGCCTTCGTCGCGTACGCGCTCGCCATGGTCGGCATGTTCACCCTGGAGAACCAGCTCTACCTCCTCCTGCCCGCCGGCGCCCGCGAGGCCACCGGCTGGGACGGCGCGGCCGGCCTGGTCTTCCTCGTCGGCACCGTCGCCAACCTCACGCTGCAACTGCGCCTGACCCGCGTGCTGGGGAGCCGCGGCAGCCGCGGCCGTTGGATCGCGGCGGGTCTCACCCTGATGGGCCTCGCCTTCCTGCCGCCCGCCCTCGTCGCCGGCTCCCCGGCCGGCGGACCGCTCGCCGCCGTCGCGGTCCTGACCGGGGTGCTGCTCCTGTACATCGGTCTGATGGTCGCCTCGCCGTTCGTCATGGAGCTGATCCCCGGCTTCGGCCGGCCCGGACTGACCGGCACCTACTACGGAGTCTTCTACGTCGTCTCCGGTGTCGCCGCCGCCGTCGGCAACACCGTCGTCGGCTGGACCATGGACACCGGCGAGAGCGGCGCCGCCTGGCTGCCCTGGGTGTGCTGCGCGCTGTTCGGACTCGCCTCCGCGGCGGCCGTGGCCCGGCTGCACCGGCGCGACGCGCTGCCCGTCCGCCCCGAGCCCGCCGTGCCGGCGACCCCGCAAGGGAGCCCCCGATGAACCTCCTCACCGACAACCCCCAGCTGTACGAGGCCCGTTTCCCCGACCCCGAGCGGCTGGCCGCCCGCTGGACCGAGGACTGCCTGCGCCGGCACGGCGCCGGTCCCCGCGTGCTGGACCTCGGATGCGGCACCGGACGCGACGCCGCCCATCTGCACCGCGCAGGGCGCACCGTGACCGGCGCCGACCTGTCCGAGGCGATGCTCGCCCACGCCCGCGAGCATCACCCCGGGCCCGACTACGTCCGCGCCGACCTGCACGGATTCGACCTCGGCCGGGCCGCCTTCGACGCGGTGACGTGCCTGGACAGCGCCCTGCTGTACTGCCACACCAACGACCAGCTCGACGCCTGCCTCGCCTCCTGCCGCCGCGCCCTCGCACCGGGCGGCCTGCTCGTTGCCGAGATGCGCAACGGCGCCTACTTCCTGGGCCGTACCGACCTGCTCGACGCGCCGAGAACCGACAGCTTCACCTGGCAGGGCGTCACCCACCGCTCCACGACCACCCTCACCGTCGACCGCACCGCCCAACTCCTGCGCCGTGTCCGCGTCTGGACCCGCGACGACGGCTCACCTCCCCTCGCCCAGCGGTCCGCCTGGCGGCTGCTGTTCCCGCAGGAGCTGCGGTACGTCCTCGCCGCCCATGGCTTCGAGGTCCTCGAACTCTTCGACGGCCCCGGCCCGCGCAGCGAACCGCCCTGGCAGGAGGGCCGGCTGCCCGGCGCCACGGCCGACGGCGACCGCCTGCACGTCGTCGCCCGCCTGACCCCCACCCCCCACTGACGCGTTCGTTCCCACCGCACCATTCGCTCCACCGGATCCATGCGATCCATCGGATCCATGCGATCCATCCGCATGTCCGAACCATCCGCACCCCACCACCCCAAGGACCGCTCATGGACCACCGACACTTCCCCGGCCTGCACAGACGCGGCTTCCTCGCCGCCGCCTCCGGCGCCGCCGCACTCGCCCTCACCGGCTGCGGAGGCGGCGACGCCGACGACCGTCCGGCGGACGGCGGCGACGCCAAGCCCCGCCGCGGCGGACGCCTGCGCGCCGCCTTCGCCGGGGGCGGCGCGAGCGAGACCCTCGACCCGCACCTCGCCAACCTCTTCGTCGACGTCGCCCGCGCCAAGGCGCTCTTCGACAAACTGGCCGACTACGGCCCCGACCTCGCCGCCGAGCCCCGCCTCGCCTCCGGCTGGGAGTCCAACAAGGCCATGGACCGCTGGAAGGTCACCCTGCGCCCGGCGACCTTCCACGACGGCCGCCCGGTGACCGCCGCGGACGTCCTCTACAGCTACCGCCGGATCGCCGACCCCGAGCAGGCCTTCCGTGCCAAGGCGTCCCTGGAGCCCATCGACCTCGACGCCAGCCGCGCCGACGGCGAGCGCGGCATCGAGTTCGTGCTCAAGCGGCCCACGGCCGAATTCCCCAACGTGCTCGCCGCGTTCGGCGCGTACATCGTCCCCGAGAGCGCCGCCGACTTCGCCGAACCGATCGGCTCCGGCCCCTTCCGCTTCGTGTCGTTCGCGCCGGGCCGCTCGGCCGTCGTCCGCCGCTACGACGACTACTGGGACGGCGCCCCCTACCTGGACGAGCTGGAGTTCGTCATCGCCAACGAGGAGTCGGCGCGCGTCAACGCCCTCCTCGGCGGGCAGGTCGAGTACGCCCACGAACTCAACCCCACCACCGGCCGCGCCCACGAGGGCAAGGGGCAGATCGAGATCGTGCGGCTGCGCAACAGCGCCATGCAGGCCTTCGCGATGAAGACCGACCGGCCGCCCTTCGACGACAAGCGGGTGCGGCAGGCGTTCTTCCTCATCGCCGACCGGCAGGAACTGGTCGACGGCGCGCTCGCGGGAGCCGGCGAGATCGGCAACGACCTGTTCGGAAAGGGCTACGAGTACTACGCCGACGGCCTCCCGCAGCGCGAGCAGGACCTCGACCGGGCCCGCGCCCTGCTCAAGCAGGCCGGCGCCGAGAAGCTCAAGGTCACCCTCGACACCTCCGCCGTCGCCGCCGGCTTCACCGAGGCCGCCAGCATCTTCCGCGACCAGGCCGCCAAGGCCGGTGTCACCGTCGAGGTCAAGATGGGCAGCAAGGAGTCCTACTGGAGCGACATCCTCGACTCCGGCACCCTGTCCTGCTACCGCTCCGGCGCCATGCCCATCGAGGCGCACATCTCCCAGCGGCTGCTCACCGACTCCACCACCAACGCCACCAAGTGGCACCACAAGGACTTCGACGCCCTCTACCAGCAGGCCCAGTCCACCCGCGACCGCGCCGAGCGCGCCGCTGTCTACGAGCGGATGCAGCGCCGGCTGCACGCCGAGGGCGGCTTCCTGGTGTGGGGCTTCGCCGACTGGATCCTCGGCACCGCCCGCACCGTGCGCGGCGTGGAACGCGACGCCCCCGCCAACACGCTCGACTGGGCCCGGTTCGACAAGGTCTGGCTGGCGTGAGACCGGGCGGACTGCGCTCCTTCGTCGCCCGGCGGCTGCTGCTCGGAGTGGCGCAGACGGCAGCCGTCGTGCTGCTCGTCTTCGCCCTCACCGAGGCGCTGCCGGGCGACGCGGCGGTCGCCCTCGCCGGCGACCAGCCCGACCCGGCGCGCATCGAGGCCATCCGGGAGGCCATGCACCTCGACCGGCCGGCGCACGAACGGCTCGTCGACTGGGCGGCCGGGCTGCTCCACGGAGACTTCGGCACCTCCCTGACGTCGGGCCGGCCGGTCGCCCAGTACATCGCCGACGGCTTCGGGCCGACGCTGCTGCTGGCCGCCCTCACCGTGGTGCTGCTGGTGCCGCTCGGATTCGGCCTCGGCGTGCTGGCCGCACGGCACGAGGGAGGTCCGGTCGACCGGATCGTCAGCGCCGTCGCCCTCGCCGTGTACGCGGTGCCGGAGTTCGCGCTCGGGGTGCTGCTGGTGACCGTCCTCGCCCTCCAGTGGGGCTGGCTGCCGCCGACCGCCGTGGGCTACGGCACGGACCTGCTCGCCCACCCGGCCGCGCTCGTCCTGCCGGTGCTGGTGCTGCTGTCCCGGCCCGTGTGCTCGCTGGCCCGCTTGGTGCGGGCCGGCATGGTCGACGCGCTGGCCGCCCCGTACACCGTCCACGCCCGCCGCTACGGCATCGGCGCCGCCCGCGTCCGCTACACCCACGCACTGCCCAACGCCCTCGCCCCCGCCGCCCAGCAACTGGCCCGCACCGTCGACTGGTTGCTCAGCGGCGTCATCGTCGTGGAGGCCCTCTACGTGATCCCCGGACTCGGCACCGTCCTGCTCAACGCCGTCGCCGAACGGGACGTGCCGGTCGTGCAGGGGCTCGCCGTGGTGTTCGGCGCGCTGACCGTCGTCCTCAACCTCGGCGCCGACCTGGTCGCCCACCGGTTCGCGCCCCGGGCGGGGGTGGCCGCATGAGCCGCGTGCCGCGCTTCGCGCTCGGGGCCGTCGTCGTCGCCGTACCGCTGACGCTGGCGTTGCTCGGACCGCTGTTCGCGGGGGAACCGGGGCCGCGCACCGTGTCGTTCACCCTCGGCGACGGGCACTGGCTGGGCACCGACTTCGTGGGCCGGGACGTGTGGCGGCAGGTGCTGCACGGCGGCCGGCCCGTCGTCCTGACCGCCCTCGCGGCGACCGCCCTCGCCTACGCGATCGCCCTGCCCCTCGGCCTGATCGCCGCGCTCACCCACCGGCGCCTGCTGGAGGACCTGCTGATGCGCCCGCTGGACGTGCTGCTGGCGGTGCCGTCGCTGCTGCTGATCCTGCTCGTGGCGTCCGTGGTCGAGCCCGGCGCGGTCGGGCTGGCGCTGCTGGTGGCTCTGGTCAACATCCCGGACGGGGCCCGGATCGTCCGCGCCGCCGCCACCGAGGCCGCCGCCCGGCCCGCCGTGGAGGCGCTGCGCATGCAGGGCGAGACCTGGTGGCGGATCGCCGTCGGCTACGTCGGCCGCGCCACCTTGCGCACCCTCGCCGCCGACGCGGGCGTGCGCCTCACCGGCGTGCTCTACCTGGTGGCGACGGCCGCGTTCCTCGGCGTGGGCGTCGCGCCGGACGCCGCCGACTGGGCGGTGATGGTCGACCGCAACCGCACCGGCCTGTCCGTGCAGCCGTGGGCGGTCGTGGCGCCCGCGCTGCTGATCGTCGCCCTGACCATGGGCGCCAACCTCCTGTTCGACGCGGCACTGGACGGACGGAGCACGGACGGCGCCCGTGCGGGACGTGAGAAGGAACGATCGACGTGACCCATGAGCCCGGCGCACCGCGCCCCGTCGCCGAGATCCGCGGCCTGCGCGTCGAGATCGGCGGACGTGCCGTCGTCGACGGCGTCGACCTGCGGGTCCTGCCCGGCCGGGTCACCGCCCTCGTCGGCACGTCCGGCAGCGGCAAGACCACCACCGGCCTCGCGCTGCTCGGCGAGTACCCGCCGGGGGCCCGCGTCACCGGCGAGGTGCGCGTGCCGGACGGCGGCCCCGTCGGCTACGTTCCCCAGCAGCCGGCCTCCGCCCTCAACCCGGCCCGCCGGGTCTCGGCGCTCCTCGACGACATCGCCCGCGCCCGGGTACGGCACCTGCCGCGCCGCGAGCGCGGCGCGGCGGCCCGCGCCCAGGTGCTGCGCGCCCTGGCCGACGCCCAGCTCCCGGACGGCGAGGCCCTCCTGCGCCGCTACCCGCACCAGCTCTCCGGCGGCCAGCAGCAGCGCTTCGTCCTCGCCCAGGCGCTGCTGTCGGGCGCCCGCGTCGTCGTCGCGGACGAACCGACCACCGGACAGGACGCGTCGACCAAACGCCGCATCGTCGAGGAACTGGCCGCGGTGGCCGCGAAGGGCATCGCCGTGGTGCTGCTCAGCCACGACCTCGACGTGGTCCGCGCCCTCGCCGACGACGTCCTGGTGCTGCGCGCGGGCCGCGTCGTGGAGTCGGGCCCGCCCGAGCGGTTGTGGCTCGCCCCGCGCCACGAGTGGACCCGCCGGCTCCTCGGCACCGGCACACCGGCCCAGCCGCACGAACCGCACGCCGGCGCAACGGTCCTGGAGATACGCGATCTGACGGCACGCCACTCGGGTCGGGCGGTCCTCCGGGCCCCCCGTCTCGACCTCCACGCCGGGGAATGCCTCGCCGTCGTCGGCCGCTCCGGCAGCGGCAAGACCACGCTCGCCCGCTGCCTCGCCGGGCTGCACCGCGAGCACACCGGCGAGATCCTGCTGGACGGCCGCCCGCTCCCGGCCAGTCTCCGCCGCCGGAGCCGGGATCAACTGGCCGCCGTGCAGTACGTGTTCCAGGACGCCCGCGCCGCCTTCGACGAGTTCCGTCCGGTGCTCGGCCAGGTCGCCCGTACCGCCGTACGACTGCGCGGAGCCGACGAGGCGACGGCCCGCGCCGAGGCCCTCGCGCTCCTGGCCCGCCTCGGTCTGCCCGAGGAGTCGGCGCTCCGGCCGCCCGGCGCCCTGTCCGGCGGCGAACTCCAGCGTGCCGCCCTGGCCCGCGCACTGCTCGCCCGGCCCCGGGTGCTGATCTGCGACGAGATCACCTCCGGCCTCGACACCGTCACCCGCCGCGGCCTGCTCGACCTGCTGGCCGGTCTGCTGCGCGAGGGCGCCGGCCTCGCCCTCGTCCTCGTCACCCACGACCTGGACACCGCCCGCGCCGCCCACCGGGTCGCCGTGGTGGAGGCGGGCGAGGTGGTGGAGCAGGGGCCGGCCGAGAAGATCCTGGCCGACGAGCGGTACGCGTTCACGGCCGCCCCCCGGGGGGCGGTCCTGGACCGGCCGCCGCCGGAAGCCGGTACCGGACCGGCCGGGGCCGGGTGCCGGTCCTAGATCCGCCCCGCCCTCCGCTGCCGCCGCAGCAGCAGCCCCAGGTACAGGCCGCCGATCACCGCGGTCACCACGCCCACCGGCAGCTGGGCCGAGTCGTGGACGCGCTGGGAGGCGAAGTCGGCGGCGACCACGAGGAGGGCGCCGGTGCAGGTGGCGGGCAGGAGGTTGGGGCCGGGCGCGGCGGTCAGGCGGCGGGCCAGCTGGGGGGCGATGAGGGCGACGAACGGGACGGGACCGGCCGCGGCGGTGGCGACGGCGCACGCGGCCGTGCCGAGGACCAGAATCGTCAGCCGGGTGCGCTGCACGGGCACGCCCAGGCCGCCCGCGACGTCGTCGCCCATCTCCAGGACGCGCAGCCTGCCCGCCGCGAGCAGCACCAGCGGGAGCACCACGGCGAGCCCCGCCGCGGCCGGGCGGACGTCCTGCCAGCCCCGCCCGTTGAGGCTGCCGTTGAGCCACACCATGGCCTGCGCCGCCTCGGTGAAGCGGGCTCTGGCGAGGAGGTAGGCGTTGACGCCCTGGAGCAGGGCGCTGACCCCGATGCCGACCAGCACCAGGCGGTAACCGTGGATGCCGCGCCGCCAGGCCAGTGCGTACACCAGCACCGCGGTGGCCAGGCCCCCTCCGACCGCGCCGAACGCGATCCGCGCCCCGCCGCCCCCGGCGACCAGCACCACCAGCAGGCCCCCGGTGGCGGAGCCGTAGGTGAAGCCGACGATGTCGGGGCTGCCCAGCGGATTGCGGGTCAGGCTCTGGAACAGCGCGCCGCTCAGCCCGAGCGCCGCGCCGACCAGGACGGCGGTCAGCAGCCTCGGCAGCCTGAGCCGGCCCACGACGAAGTCGGTGCGCCGGCTGCCGTTGCCGAGCAGCGTGCGCACCACGTCGGCCGGGGAGATCGTGTACTCGCCGGTGCCCAGGGCCAGGACGCCCACTCCGGCGGTCGCGGCCAGTACCAGCACGCACACCGTCACCGCGCGGACGTCGACGCGCAGCGACAGCCGCTGCGCGGGACTGCGGACGACGCGGGAGCGGGCGGGGGCGGCGGGGGCGCGGTGCGCGGTCGTCATGCCCCCACCGTCCGGCGGTGGCGGACCAGGGCGATGAACACGGGTGCGCCGATCACGGCGGTGACCACGCCGGCGTCCAGTTCGTCGGGGCGGACCACGATGCGGCCCAGGACGTCGGCGTACAGCAGCAGCGCGGGGGCCAGCAGCATGGACAGCGGCAGCGTCCAGCGCTGGTCGGCGCCGGCGATCATGCGGGCCATGTGCGGGACGGCCAGGCCGACGAAGACCAGCGGGCCGACGGCCGCGGTGGCCGCGCCGCACAGCAGCGTCACGGCCAGCAGGCCGACGCCGCGGGTGCGGGAGACGTGGGCGCCGAGGGCGCGTGCGCTGTCGTCGCCGAGCGCGAGCGCGTTCAGGGGCCGGACCAGCGCCAGCGCCAGGGCGAGGCCCACCGCGACGAACGGCGCGAGCGTGCGCAGCGTGGCGTCGTCGGCGCGGGCCAGTGAGCCGACGCTCCAGAACCGCAGCTGGTCCAGCGTCTGCGCGTCGAGCAGCATCGCCGTCTGGCTCACGCCCGTGAACACCGCGGCGATCACCGCGCCGCTCAGCGCGAGGCGTTCGGGCGTGGCCCCGCCGCGCCCGCCGGACGCCAGCGAGTGCACCAGCGTCCCGGCCACGACGGCGCCCAGCAGCGCGAACCACACCGATGCCCACAGGCTGGTCAGCCCGAGCGCGGTGACGGCGAGGACGACCCCGGCGGCGGCGCCCGCGTTGACGCCGAGCAGCCCCGGATCCGCGAGCGGGTTGCGGGTGAGGGCCTGGATGAGCGCGCCCGCCACGCCGAGGGCGGCCCCGGCGGCGACCCCGGCGAGCGTGCGCGGCACCCGTACGTCCCACACCACCGCCCTCGCCGTGGAGCCGTCGTCGTGCAGCAGCGCGTCCCAGACCACGGACACCGGCAGGGACCGGGATCCGACGGCCAGGCTGAGCAGGACGGCGGTCGTCAGCAGGAGCAGCGCGCCGGCCACGGCCAGGGTGCGGGTCGAGGCGCGGCGGCGCGCGGCCCGCGGGGACGGCCGGTGCGGCAGGCTCGCGAGACGGGCCCCGGTCGGTGTGCGGGCCCCGGCGGGCGCCCGGTCGGCCTCAGCCGGCACCGCCGCCCTCCTCCGCGCGCAGCCGCTCGGCGATCCGCCGGCCCAGCGCCTTCTTGTCGGTCTTGCCGACGGAGGTCCGCGGTAAGGAGTCCATCAGCTCCACCCGGTCGGGCAGCTTGTAGGCGGCGAGACCGCGTTCGGTGAGGAACTCGGCGAGCTGCCGCTGCGTCGGGGCCCGGCCGCGCGGCACCAGGCAGGCGCAGGTGCGCTCGCCCATGGTGTCGTCGGGGACGCCGACCACGGCGGCGTCGTGCACGCCGGGGTGGGCCAGCAGGTGGTCCTCCAGCTCCTCCGCGGAGATCTTGTCTCCGCCCCGGTTGATCTGGTCCTTCTCCCGTCCCTCGACGACCAGATGACCGGAGGGCAGCACACGCACCAGGTCGCCGGTGCGGTAGAAGCCGTCCTCGGTGAAGGCGCGCGCGTTGTGCTCGGGCGCCCGGAAGTAGCCGCGCAGGGTGTAGGGGCCGCGGGTGAGCAGTTCGCCGGTGGCTCCCGGGGGAACGTCGCGTCCGTCGGCGTCCACGACCCGGATCTCGTCGGCGGGGGACAGCGGCCGGCCCTGGGTGCCGGTCACCAGGCCGGCGGGGTCGTCCAGGCGGGTGTAGTTGAGCAGCCCCTCGGCCATGCCGAAGACCTGCTGGAGGGCGCAGCCGAGAACGGGGCCGACGCGGGCGGCGGGCTCCGCGCCGAGCTTGGAGCCGCCGACCTGGAGCAGTTCCAGCGAGGACAGGTCGGCGTCCTCCCACTCGACGGCGTCCAGCCACAGCAGGGCGATCGGCGGGACCACGGCGGTGACGGTCACCCGCTCCCGCTCGATCAGCGCGAAGGCGTCCTCCGGGCTGGGCGTGGGGGAGAGCACCACCGTGCCGCCGGCCGCCAGGGCGCCGAGCAGGCCGGGGCAGGCGAGGGCGAAGTTGTGGGCGGCCGGCAGGACGACGAGGTAGACGGTGGACTCGTCGAAGCCGCAGACCTCGGCGCTGCCCCGGACGTTGTAGGCGTAGTCGTCGTGCGTACGGGGGATCAGCTTGGGCCTGCCGGTGGTGCCGCCGGACAGCAGCAGCACCGCGACGCCGGCCGGGTCGGGCTCGGGCAGCGGCACGGGCTCGGCGTCCAGGCCGGCGAGCGGGGTGAACTCGGCGGGGTCACCGTCCACCAGGACGTGCGCGACGGACGGCACCGCCTTGCGCAGGGCGCGGGCCAGGACGCGATGGTCGTAGCCGTCGTGCACGTCGGGGATCGCGCAGGCGGTGGCGCCGGCGACCTCGGCGACGTGCGTGATCTCGCTCTCGCGGTGCGCGGGGAGGGTCAGCACCGGGATCGCGCCCGCCCTGAGCAGGGCGAAGAACAGCACCACGAAGGCGTCCGTGTTGGGCAGTTGGACGACCACCCGGTCGCCGGCGCCGATGCCGAGCCGGTGCAGACCCGCAGCCGTACGGTCGGCGCGCCGGTCGAGTTCGGCGTAGGTCCAGCGGTGGCCGGCGGCGTCCACGAGGGCGGTGCGTCCGGGGGAGCGTACCGCCCGGTCGCGCAACAGCCGGTCCAGCGGCCTGCCCTGCCAGTAGCCCGCGGCGCGGTAGGCGGCCGCCGCCGCGTCCGGCCAGGGCACCCAACCGTCGAGCATCCTCAACTCCCGCCTGCCGATGAGGAAAGGCTTACCTAACGTCCTTTCGGGGTCAAGCCTGTCGGCGTTCTGGACGGGCCGTCCGCGCGGGGCTAGGGTCGTCTCTCGATTAGGTTAGGTTAACCTAACTCAGGGAGGTAGGTCCCTTGCTGCGTTACCGGAGCGCGGAGACGGAACTGCCGGGTGATCCTCTCCGAAGGGCCGCGGAACTGGCCGAGTCGGACCTGTTCGACCAGTACGTGCTCTACGAGCGGGACGGCGACTGCTGGTTCGCCGGGGGAGCGCTCGCCGAGATCGTGGCCGACCGCTCCACGATCCGCAGCCGCCGCCCGGCCGCCGGGAAGACCGGCGCCGGCCCGGAACGCCCGCCCGCCGAAACCACCGCCCCCGTCGGCCCGCACCCTCTCGGCCAAGTCCGCGACCTCCTCGCGGAGTTACCCGTGGAGGGCTGGAACGCCTACGGCTGGACGGCGTTCGAGCTCTCCCACCTGTACGCCGGACGCCCCGACCGGGCCGGCGAGCACGACCTGCTCCACCTGATCGTCCCGCACAGCGAGGTGGAGCTGCGCCGGGACGGCACCGCCCTCGTGCGCAGCGCGGACGAACCCACCCTCGCCGCACTCCTCGCCCTCCTGCGCGTGCCCCCCGCGCCCCGAAGTCCCGCCCCTCCCCGGCCCGTCGACGTGGCCGACGCCGACGGCACCTACCCGGACCTGGTCGCCCGCGCGATCGAGGAGATCAGGACCACCGGCCTGCAGAAGGTCATCCTCTCCCGCGCCGTCCCCGTCCCCTTCCCGGTGGACTTCGCCGCCACCTACCTCCACGGCCGCGCGCACAACACCCCCGCCCGCTCCTACCTCCTCGACCTCGGCGGGCGGCGGATCACCGGGTTCAGCCCCGAGACCGTGGTCGAGGTCGGCGCGGACGGCGAGGTCGTCACCCAGCCGCTCGCCGGCACCCGCGCCCGCGGCCTCGGCGACGCCGAGGACGAGCGGCTGCGCGCCGAACTCCTCGCCGATCCCAAGGAGATCTCCGAGCACGTGCTCTCCGTGAAGCTGGCCGAGGAGGAGATGGCGACCGTGTGCCGGCCGGGCTCCGTGTCGGTGCGCGACCTGCTGAGCGTGCGCCGGCGCGGCAGCGTCCAGCACCTCGGCTCCAGCGTGCACGGCACGCTCGCCGCACCCGCCACCGCCTGGGACGCCCTGCGCGCGGTCTTCCCGGCCGTCACCGCCTCCGGCATTCCCAAGGCCACCGCGTACGACTGCATCGCCCGCCTGGAGAAGGAGGCGCGCGGCGTCTACGGCGGCGCCGTGCTCAGGGCGTCCCACTCCGGAGCCCTCGATGCCGCCCTCGTGCTGCGCAGCGTCTTCGAGCAGGACGGCCGCACCTGGCTGCGGGCCGGCGCGGGCGTCCTCGCCGGCTCCACCCCGGCCCGGGAACTGGAGGAGACCCGCGAGAAGCTGCGCAGCGTCGCCCCGTACGTGGTTCCCGCCCGGGACCGGGGCTAGGGGGCGGCGTGCGGCTGGGAGAAGTGGTCGTCGACGTCGCTCCGCTGCGCTCCGGCAGGAACTTCCGGCTGGTGTTCGCCACCCAGGCGATCTCCATGGTCGGCACCCATCTGACGTCGGTCGCGGCGAGCGTGCAGGTCTACGACCTGACCGGATCCTCGCTCCAGGTCGGCCTGATGAGCCTGGTGCTGGGGCTGTCCCTGCTCGTCGGGCTGGTCGCGGGCGGGCTGCTCGCCGACCGGGCCGACCGGCGCCGGATCGTCCTGGTCACCCGCGCGCTGACCGCGCTGGTCATCGCCGCCCTGGCCGTCAACGCAGCCCTGCCCGAGCCGCGGGTGTGGTTCGTGTTCGTCGCCGCCGTCCTCGCCGGACTGACCGGAGGGCTCGGCGGACCCGCTCTCATGGCGGCGACCCCCGGCCTGGTCGCGCCCGGCCAACTCGCCGCCGCCGGCGCGCTGATCACCCTCACCGCCCAGCTCGGCGCCATGGCCGGCCCCGCGCTCGCGGGGCTCGTCGCGGCCGGGCCGGGCGTGGCGATGTGCTTCGCGATCGACGCGGGGATCTACGTCGTCGGCCTCGCGCTGCTCGCGCCGCTGCCCGCACTGCCGCCCGAGGGCGCCGGCGAGGCCCCGCATCCGCTGCGGGCCATGGCGCAAGGCGTGCGCTTCGTGCGCGGCAACCAGGTCGTGGCCGGACTGCTGCTGATCGACGTGTGCGCCGTGGTCTTCGCCATGCCCTACGCCCTCTTCCCCGAAATGGCCGCCGAGCACTTCGACGGCGGCGCCTCCACCGTCGGCCTGCTCTACGCCGCCCCCGCCGTCGGCTCCTTCTGCTCCGCCCTGACCAGTGGCTGGGCCGGCCGTGTGCACCACACCGGACGGGCGCTGATCGGCGCGGTCGGGCTGTGGGGCGCCGGCATCGCCTGCTTCGGACTGAGCCCCGGCCTGTGGCTCGCGCTTCTCTTCCTCGCCCTGGCCGGATTCGGCGACACCGCCTCCGAGATCCTGCGCCGGGCGCTGCTCCAGCACCACACGCCCGACCGCCTCCAGGGCCGGGTCGGCAGCCTGTGGCTCGCCCAGGCCACGGCCGGCCCCTCCGTCGGCAACCTCGAAGCGGGCCTGGTGGCACGGGCGCTCGGCTCCTCGGCGGGCGCGGCGGCGGTCGGCGGGCTGGTCTGCCTCGCGGGCGTGGCCGCGCTCGCCGTGGCCATGCCGCAGCTGCGCAGGGCCACCCTGCAGGGGCCGCCGGCCACCGAGGACCGCGAGCCCGCCCCGCCGGCCGAGGCCGCCGACCGGCCCACGCCGTAACCACGTCCCGACCCAGGGGGGCTCGGTGCACCGCACCCCGCGCAACAGCAGGAACCAACGAGCCACCGGCACCCGGGCCGGCCCGCACCCCGTCGGACCCCTCGCCACCGACCGGCAGCCGACGGACGCCGCCGGCGTCGTCGAGGGCGAACCCGTCCCGGCCGCCGGCCCCAGCGGCGGCCGGGGACCTGCGCCACCCCCGGCGCGCCCGGCGCCGACGGGGCCGCCGCGCACCCGATCCACCCCGCGAGCAGGAGAGGAACGAGCCATGACCAACCCGTTCGACGACGACAACGGCGTCTTCCGCGTCCTCGTGAACGACGAGGGCCAGTACTCCCTGTGGCCGGAGTTCGCCCCCGTCCCGGCCGGCTGGACCAGCGTCCACGGCCCCGGCTCCCGCGCCGACTGCCTCGACCACATCGAGCGCCACTGGACGGACATGCGCCCGCGCAGCCTCGCCGAGGCGATGCGCGAGGCAGGCGCCTGATGGCCGCCCGCCCGGGCGTGGAGGACGTCCTGCCGCTGTCCCCGACGCAGGAGGGAATGGTCTTCCACACGCTGTACGACGCACACGGCCACGACGTCTACACGGGCCGGCTCGCCCTGAGTCTCGAAGGCCCCCTGGACCAGGACCGGATGCGGTCCGCCGCCGAGGCGCTGCTCGCCCGGCACGCCAATCTGCGCGCCGCGTTCCGCAGTCGGCGCTCCGGCGGGGCCGTGCAGGTGATCAAGGCCGCCGTGCGCACCCCGTGGCGCGTCACCGACCTGCGGGACACGCCCGCCGAGGAGCGCGCCCGGGCGTGGGAACGGCTGCTGGCGGCGGAGGGCGCCGAGCGGTTCGACCTGGCCCGGCCGCCGCTGGTGCGGTTCCGGCTGGTGGTCTTCGGGGAGCGCGAGCACCGGCTCGTCGTGACCTCGCACCACCTGCTGTGGGACGGCTGGTCGGCGCCCGTTCTGGTGCGGGAGCTGTTCCACCTCTACACCGCCGGCGGCGACCCCGCCGCGCTGCCCCGCGTACGCCCCTACCGCGACTACCTCGCCTGGCTCGCCCGCCAGGACCGCCGGGCCGCCGCCCGAGCCTGGGGCGCCGCCCTGGCCGAACTCGACGGCCCGTCGCTGATCGCCCCCGAGGCCCGCGGCAGGCCCGTCGCGGAGCCGTCACGGCTGGTGATACGGCTGTCCGAGCGGGAGACGGCCGGACTCGAGGCCGCCGCCCGCGCCCGGGGCGTCACCGTCAGCACGGCACTCCAGGGCCTGTGGGCCGTGCTGCTCGGCCGGCTCACCGGCCGCACGGACGTCGTCCTCGGCGCGACCGTCTCCGGCCGCGACGCGGACGTGCCGGGCATCGAGTCGATGGTCGGCCTGTTCATCAACACCCTGCCGGTACGGGTCCGGCTGCGGCCCGCCGAGCCGGTCGGCGACCTGCTGGCGCGGCTGCAGGGCGAACAGGCGGCGCTGCTCGGCCACCAGTACCTCGGCCTCGCCGACATCCAGCGCGCCGCCGGGCACACCGTCCTCTTCGACACGCTGCTGGTGTTCGAGAGCTACCCGATCGACGACGACGCCATCGCCGCCGCCCTCGGCCCCGGCGGCCCCCGCATGACGGGCGTGTCCGTCCTCGACGGCACCCACTACCCGCTGACGGTCACCGCGCTGCCCGGCGCCCGGCTGACGCTGACGTTCGCCCGTCAGCCGCAGGCCCTGGACGCCGCGTTCGTGGAACGCGCCGCAGGCGAACTGCGCGGCCTCGTCGCCGCGTTCGCCGCCGACCCGGCCCGCCCGGTCGCCCGCCTCCACACGCCCGGCGACGACGAGCGCCGCGCCCTGCACGAGCGGGCGGCCGGCGCCGACCGCCCGCTGCCGCACCCCACCCTCCGCGACCTGTTCGAGGCACAGGCCGCCCGCACCCCCGGCGCACCGGCCCTCCACCACGCCGACGCCACCCTCACCTTCGCCGAACTCGACGCCCGCGCCGACCGGTTGGCGGGCGCCCTCACCGCCCGCGGCGCCGGACCGGAGACCGTCGTCGCCGTCGCCCTGCCGCGCGGCCCCGACCTGGTATGCGCCATGCTCGCGGTGGCCAAGGCCGGCGCGGCCTGTCTGCCGGTCGACCCGGCCTACCCGCCCGAGCGCATCGCCCTGATGCTCGGCGACGCAGACCCCCGCCTGGTGATCTGCCTCCCCTCCCGGGCCGGCGCCCTACGGGTGGACCCCGCCGCCGTGTGCCCGCCCGACGCCACCGGACCCCTCCCGCGCCCCCGCGCCGGCCTCGCGCCCGAGCACCCCGCCTACATCGTCTTCACCTCCGGATCGACGGGCCGTCCCAAGGGCGTCGTCGGCACCCAGCGTGCCCTGGTCAACCGGCTCGCCTGGTACGCGCGGCAGGTCCGCGAGGCCGCGGCGCCCGGCGTACGGCTCGCCAAGAGCCCGGTCAGTTTCATCGACGGGCTCACCGAGCTGCTCGGCTCCCTGATCGCCGGGGAGCCCGTCGCCCTCGCCGGCGACGACGAGCTGGGCGACCCGCGCGCTCTCGCCGCCCTGGCCGACCGCACCGGCGCCACGATCGTCACGGCCGTCCCCAGCCTCTTGACGGGCCTCGTCGAATCCGCCCCACCCGGCTCCTTCACCACCGTCCGCACCTGGGTCGCCAGCGGGGAGCCCCTCACCGGCGAACTGGCCCGCGCCATGGCCGACCGCTGGCCCGAGGCCCGGCTGCTCAACCTCTACGGCTGTTCCGAGGCGGCCGGCGACAGCCTCGCCCACACCTGCACCGGCGAGGACGGCCCCGTCCCCGTCGGCGTGCCCCTCGACAACACCCGCGTCCACGTCCTCGACCCCTTTCTGCACCCGGTCCCGCCCGGCGCGGTCGGCGAGCTGTACCTCGCCGGCGCCGGACTCGCCCGCGGCTACCTCCACCAGGCCGCCCGCACCGCCGAACGCTTCGTCGCCGACCCCTTCGGCCCGCCAGGCAGCCGCCTCTACCGCACCGGCGACCTCGCACGCCCGCGCCCCGACGGCGTCGTCGAGTACCTGGGCCGCGCCGACGACCAGGTCAAGATCCGCGGCTTCCGCGTCGAACCCGGCGAGGTCGAGGCGGCCGTGCGCACCCTGCCCGCCGTGCGCGGCGCGGCCGTGGTCGCCCGCCCCGGCGACGGCCCGACCCCGCCGCGGCTGGTGGCGTACGTCGTTCCCCGGTCCGGCGAGGACATCGACCCGTTGACCGTGCGCCGCGCCCTGGCCGAGCGGCTCCCCGGCCATCTGGTGCCGGCCGCCGTGGTCGCCGTCGACGCCCTGCCGATGACACCCAGCGGCAAACTGGACCGCCGCGCCCTGCCCGCCCCCGACTTCGGCGCGGCGCACTCCGCCCAGCCGCCCCGCACCGAGGGGGAGAAGGTGCTGTGCGCCCTGTTCTCCGACGTGCTCGGCGTCGAACAGGTCGGCGCCCACGACGACTTCTTCGAGCTGGGCGGCGACAGCATCGTCTCCGTCCGGCTCGCCGACCGGGCCCGCCGCGCCGGGTTCGACCTGGCCCCGCGGGACGTCTTCACCCACCGCACCCCGGCGGGGCTCGCCCATGCCGCACCGGCCGGCCGGGCGGCCGGGGAGTTCACCGCCGGCGACGCCCCACTGGTGTCGCTCAGTCCGTCCCAGCTCGACAAGGTCGAGGCGAGGTGGAGGAACCGATGACCACGCAGTCCGCCGACGCGGGGCAGGACGGTTCGCCGGTCGAGGACGTCCTTCCGCTGTCCCCACTGCAACAGGGCCTGCTCTTCCACGCCCTGTTCGACGAGGCCGCCGCCGACGTCTACACCATGCGGTCCCTGGTGGAACTCGAAGGCCCGCTGGAGCCCGCCCTGTTGCGCACCGCCGCCGAGGAACTCCTCGCCCGGCACCCCAGTCTGCGCAGCGCCTTCCTCCACGAGGACCTGGACGAACCGGTGCAGGTCGTCCTCAAGGAGGCCCCCCTCGACTGGACCGAGACCGCCACCGCCGGCCCGGCAGACCTCCTGGCCCGGCCCGAGCCCCGCTTCGACCTCACCGCCCCGCCCCTGCTCCGCCTCACCCTGGCCAAGGACCCCGGCGGCGACCAGAGGTGGCTGCTGCTCCTGACCAACCACCACCTGCTGCTGGACGGCTGGTCCGTCCCGCTGCTCGTCCGCGAACTGCTCCAGCTCTACGCCGCCCGGCTCCACCCCGGCCGGTCCGCACCTCCGCCGCCCGTGCGCCCGTACCGGGACTTCCTGGCCTGGCTCGCCGCCCGTGACCGCGACGCCGCCGCCGAGGCCTGGCGCACGGCGCTCGCCGGAGCCGCGCCGACCCTTCTCGCGCCCACGGCGGCAGGGCTCGTGCCCGTCCCGCCCGAGCTGCACACCCTCACCCTCACCGAGGAACTCACCGACTCCGTGCACCAGCTGGCCCGCGGTCGCGGCGTCACCGTCAACACCGTCGTCCAGGGCCTGTGGGCGCTGCTCCTGGCCCGGCTCACCGGGCGGGACGACGTGGTCTTCGGCGCCACCGTCGCCGGCCGGCCCGCCGACCTGGCCGGCGCGCGTTCCATGATCGGGCTGTTCATCAACACCGTGCCGGTGCGCGTGACCGTGCCGCCCGGCGAGCGGGCCGGGGCCTACCTGCGGCGGGTGCAGGACGAGCAGGCGCGGCTGATGGACCACCACCACGTCGGCCTCACCGAGATCCAGCGCGTCGCCGGCACGGGCGACCTCTTCGACACCCTGGTCGTCTTCGAGAACTACCCGGTCGACCGGGCCGCCGTCGCCGAGGCCGAGGCGGCGGCAGGACTGCGCGTCGTCCGCGTCGAGGGCTCCGGGGCCACCCACTACCCGCTGACCCTCGCCGTGCTCGCCGAGCGGCGGCTGGGCGTCGTCTTCGAGTTCCGGCCCGACGCCTACGACCGCGCCACGGTCGAGGAACTGGCCGCCCGCTTCGAACGCCTCGTCCGGGCCGTCGTCGCCTCGCCCGACGCCCCGCTCGCCGCCCTCGACGTCCTCGCCCCCGGCGAGCGCGCCGCACTCCTCGCCCAGGGCGGCACCACGCGCGTCCCCCCGCCGCACGCCACCATGCCGCAGATCCTGCAGAGCCAGGCCGCCCGCACCCCGGACGCGATCGCGGTGGCGGGCGCGGACCGGCGGCTGACGTTCGCCGCACTGAACGCCGCCGCCAACCGGCTGGCCCGGCTGCTGGTGGAGGCGGGCGCGGGACCCGAGCGGATCGTCGCCCTCGCGCTGCCGCCCGACCCGGACACGATCACCGCGCTGCTCGCCGTGCAGAAGGCGGGCGCCGCGTATCTGCCGCTCGACCCCGCCTGGCCCGCCGGACGGACGGCCGGGATGCTCGCCGACGCCCGCCCCGTGGCGCTCCTCGCCACCGCCGCCACGGCCCCCGAGAATCCCGGCGGCACACCGCTGCTCCTCCTGGACGACCCCGGCGCCCGGCAGCGGCTCGCCGCCGCGGATCCCCGCGACCTCACCGACGCCGACCGGCTCGCCCCGCTGCGTCCCGAACACCCCGCCTACGTCATCCACACCTCCGGCTCCACGGGCCGCCCGAAGGGCGTCGTCGTCCCGCACCGGGCCGTCGCCAACCTGTTCGCCGCCCATCACGCCGCCCTGTTCGCGCCGGCGTCCGCCGCGGCAGGCGGCCGTCCGCTGCGGGTCGGGCACGCCTGGCCCACCGCCTTCGACGCCTCCTGGCAGCCCATGCTGTGGATGTTCGCCGGGCACGCCCTGCATCTCGTCCCCGACGAGGTGCGCCGCGACCCGGACGCGCTGCGCGACTTCCTGGCCGGGCACGGCATCGAGTTCATCGAACTGTCCCCCTCGCTGGTCGGCGAGCTGGTCACCCGGGACGGCTGGCGGGCCGGGCTGAGGGTGCTCGGCGTCGGCGGCGAGGCCGTACCGCCCGGCCTGTGGCGCACCCTGCGGGCGCAGGACGGCCTCACGGTGCACAACCTCTACGGGCCCACCGAGTGCACCGTCGACTCCGCCCACTGCGACCTCGCGCTCAGCGACCGGCCCGCGGTCGGCCGCGCCGTGGCGGGGGCCCGCCTCTACATCCTCGACGGGCACCTCAACCCCGTCCCCACCGGTGTCGACGGCGAGCTGTACATCGCGGGCGAGGGCCTGGCACGCGGCTACCTCGGCCGCCCGGCGGCCACCGCGGGCCGGTTCGTCGCCGACCCGTTCTCCGGCCGGCCCGGCGCGCGCATGTACCGCACCGGCGACGTCGCCCGCTGGACGCCGGACGGCCTGGTGGAGTGCCTCGGCCGGACCGACGACCAGGTCAAGATCCGCGGCCATCGGGTCGAGCCCGGCGAGATCGAGGCGGTGCTGCTCGGTCATCCGCTCGTGGAGCGCGCCGCGGTCGTCGTCCGCGAGGCCGCGGCCGGGGCCCGCCGGCTGGTCGCCTACGTCGTGCCGGCCCCGTCCGCCGCACAGAACACCCCGGACGCCTGGGAGCCGCTGTCCGACGAACTGCGCCGGGCGGCGGCCGGGGCGCTGCCCGACCACATGGTCCCCTCGGCGTTCGTCCGCGTCGACGGCTTCCCGCTCACCCTCAACGGCAAGCTGGACACCGCCGCCCTCCCCGTCCCCGCCCGGCCCCCGGGTCCGGCCGCGCTGCCACCCCGCGACACCCTGGAACGGCGGCTCGCCGAGCTGTTCGCGCAGGTGCTCGGGCTGGACACGGTCGGCGTGCGGGACAGCTTCTTCGCGCTCGGCGGCGACAGCATCGTCTCCATGCGGCTGGTCGCCCAGGCCCGTGCCGCCGGGCTCGCCCTCTCCCCGCGCGACGTCTTCGAACAGCCCACGGTCGAAGGCCTGGCCCGGCGCGCGACCCCGGCCGGCCCGGCCCGCGCGGCGGGCGGCGACGGCACCGGCGACATGCCCCTGACCCCCGTCCTCGCCGCGCTCGTGGCACAGGGCGGCCCCTTCCGCCGGCTCAGCCAGGCGCGGTTCCTGAGAACCCCGCCCGGACTGGACCTCGACGGCCTGCACCGTGTCGTCCAGGCCGTCCTGGACCGGCACGACCTGCTGCGCGCCACCCTGTCCCACGACGGCTCCCGGCGGTTGACGGTCGCCCCCGCCGGATCCGTGGCCGCCGCGGGCGTCGTACGACGGATCGACGCGGCCCACCTCGACCACGCGGCCGTCGGCACGCT
Organism: Streptomyces sp. NPDC006610; assembly: GCF_040611575.1. Taxonomy (NCBI): domain Bacteria; kingdom Bacillati; phylum Actinomycetota; class Actinomycetes; order Kitasatosporales; family Streptomycetaceae; genus Streptomyces; species Streptomyces sp. NPDC006610. Next base: position 53,602 of record NZ_JBEXOP010000014.1, on the reverse strand, counting down.
GGTCCCGGGCGCGTTCGACGAGCTGGCGGGCGAACTCGACCCGGCGGAGGGCGCGGTGGCCCGGTTCCTCTGGTACGACGCCGGGGCGGACCGCGAGGGCCGGCTGCTGGTCGTGCTGCACCACCTCGTCACCGACGCGGCCTCCTGGGGCGTCCTGGTGGCCGACCTGGCGGCGGTCGGCACGGGAGCGGCGCCCTCACCGCCCGGCACCTCCTTCAAGCAGTGGGCCGAGGCTCTGCACACCGAGGCCCGCACCCCGCGCCGCACCGCCGAACTCGCCCTGTGGGAAGGCATCCTCGACCGCCCCGAACCGCGCCTGGGCGCAGCCGCCCTCAACCCCTCAGTCGACACCACGGCCACCCTGCGCACCCACTGGACCACCTACGTCCCCGGCGCCCCCCTCACCGGCGACCGCGTCCGGGAGACCCTGCTGACCGCCCTCGCCCTCGCCGTCCCGGCATGGCGACGCGCCCTCGGCCGCCCGGCGCCGGACGACGACACCTCCGTGCTGATCGCCCTCGAGAGCCACGGCCGCGAGGAGCACCTCCTGCCCGGCGCCGACCTGTCCACCACCATGGGCCGGTTCACGACCCTCTTCCCGGTCCGCCTCGACCCCGGCCCTGCACCCGGCAGACGTCAACTGCTGCGCGTCCGTGAACAGTTGACGGCCCTCCCCGACGGAGGCATCGGCCACGGCCTGCTGCGCCACCTCAACCCGGACACCGCCACCCGCCTCGCCCGGCTCCCCGCACCCCAAATCCGCTTCCACCACCTCGGCCGCCCGGCGTCGGGCGAGCGCCGCGACTGCGCGCTCTTCACCGGCGCTCCCGAGACCGGCGTCATGGGCGGCACGGCCGACCCCGACATGCCCGTCCCGTACGCGCTGGCCGTCGACGCCGCCCTCACCGGCGAAGCCCCGGGCGGGGACGGCGCCGAACCCGTGCTGCGGGTCTCCTGGCAGTGGCCCGACCGGCACTTCACCCGAGCAGAGATCGAACAACTGGCCGAGCTGTGGGTCGGCCTCCTCGACGAGCTGCGGAAAGGCGAAGACCAGTGACACAGACGCCCCCCGCGACCGACCTCGCCGCCCGCAGGCGCGAACTGCTGCGCCGCCGCCTGGCGCACGCCGGCCTCGCCGACGCCCGCGCCCGCGGCGAGCACATCCCGCGCCGCCCGGCCGACGCCGGCCCGCTCCCGCTGTCGTACGCCCAGTCCCGCATGTGGCTGCTCCAGCAGCTCGACCCGGCCTGCCCCGCGTACAACGTCTGCCTCGCCCTCCGGCTGCGCGGCCCTCTCGACGCGGACGCGCTGCGGACGGCGCTGCAGGGCCTGGTCGACCGGCACGAAGTGCTCCGCACCCGCTACCCGGTTTCCGCCGACGGCACCCCCGTGCAGGCGGTCGACGCGAGCGCCGGCGTGGCCTTCGAGGCGGCCGAGCTGAGCGCACTCCCGGCGGCCGAACAGGACCGGCGCGCCGACGAACTCGCCCGCACCGCCTCCGCCACCCCCTTCGACCTCGCCGCCGACCACCCGCTGCGCGCCCTGCTCCTGCGCCGCGGCCCCGACGACCACACCCTCGTCCTGACGGTCCACCACATCGCCTGGGACGGCGGCACCTTCGCCGTCCTCTCCCACGACCTGACCGCCCTCTACCGCGCGGCCACCACCGGCGAGCCGTCCGGCCTCGAACCGCCGCCCGTGCAGTACGCCGACTACGCGGTGTGGCAGCGCACCACCTGGACCCACGAACGGCTGTCCCGCCACCTCGACCACTGGCGCACCGCCCTCACCCCGCCCCCGGCGCCCCTCGCCCTGCCCCTCGACGCCCCCCGCGCCCCGCACCCCACCGCACGCGGCGACCGCCGCCACCACACCTTCGCCGCCGACGTCACCGACCGCCTCACCGCGTTCGCCCGTTCGACGGGCGCGACCCCGTTCATGGTGCTGCTCGCCGGACTCGCCGCGCTGCTGCACCGCTGCACCGGCGCCACCGACATCCCCGTCGGCTCCGCCGTCATGCACCGCGACCTGCCCGGACTCGACCGGCTGATCGGCAACTTCGGCAACACCCTCGCCCTGCGCGCCGACCTCGACGGCGACCCCGGATTGGCCGAACTCGTCGACCGCGTCCGCCGGCTGACCACCGAGGCGTACGCCCACCAGGACATGCCCTTCGACCGGCTGGTGGAGGAACTGCGCCCGGAACGGCCCCCGGGCCGCTCCGTCTACTTCGACGTCATGCTCCTCTTCCTCACCCAGGGCCTCGAAGGACCCGAACTGCCGGGCGTGAGCGCGAGCTGGGAGACCGTCCACAACGGCACCACGCAGTTCGACCTCTCCCTGGAGGCGTTCCTCACCGGAGGGCGGCTGCGGATCGAGGCCACCTGGCGCAGCGAGCTGTTCGCCCCGGACACCGTCGACCGGCTCCTCGGCCACCTGGAGACCCTCCTCGCCGCCGGCCTCACCGATCCCGAACGGCCCGCGTCCCGACTGCCGTTGATGACCCCCGCCGAACAGGACCGGGTCCTGCGGGACTCGGACGCCACCGGCCGCCCCCTGCCCCCCGCCACCCTCACCGCCCTGCTCGCCCACCAGGCCGCCCGCACCCCCGACGCCCCGGCACTGCGCGCCGACGGCAACACCCTCACCTACGCCGAACTCCACGCCCGCGCAGGCCGCCTGGCCCGGCTGCTCCTCGCCCACGGCGCCGGCCCCGAGCGCCTGGTCGGCGTCGCGCTGGAACGCGGCCCCCACCTGGTCGTGGCGCTCCTCGCCGTCCTCAAGGCGGGCGGCGCCTACGTCCCGCTGGACCCCGGCTACCCGCCCGAACGACTGGCGTTCCTCCTGCGGGACACCGCCCCCGCGCTCGTGCTGACCGCCGGCGCCGTCGCCCTCCCCGCGACCGGCGCGCCCGTCCTGCGGCTGGACGATCCGGCCGTGCGGGAGCGGATCGCCGCCCTCGACCCCGCCGAACCCACCGACGCCGACCGCCCGCACCCGCTGCTCCCCGGCCACCCCGCCTACGTCATCCACACCTCCGGCTCCACCGGCCGCCCCAAGGGCGCCGTCGTTCCGCACGCCGCGATCGTCAACCGGCTGCTGTGGACGCAGGACGCCCACCCGCTCGGCCCCGACGACCGCGTGCTCCAGAAGACGCCGGCCGGGTTCGACGTGTCCGTGTGGGAGTTCTTCTGGCCGCTGATCAGCGGCGCGACCCTGGTGCTCGCCCGGCCCGGCGGCCACCGCGACCCCGGCCACCTCGCCGCGCTGATCCGCGAAGAGGGCGTCACCACCGTCCACTTCGTCCCCTCCATGCTGCGGGTCTTCCTGGACGACCCCGCCGCCGGGACCACCCGGGGCGTGCTGCGCCGCGTGCTGTGCAGCGGCGAGGCCCTGCCCGCCGGCCTCGCCGAGCGCTGCGCCCGCCTGCTGGCCGGCGCCGAGGTGCACAACCTCTACGGCCCCACCGAGGCCGCCGTCGACGTCACCGCCTGGCCCTGCGCCGAAGGAGCCCGCACCCCGGCCGGATCGGCGCCCATCGGCCGGCCCGTGTGGAACACCCGCACCCTGGTCCTGGACGCCCGCCTGCGCCCGGTACCGCCCGGGGTGCCGGGGGAGTTGTACCTGGGCGGCGTCCAGCTCGCCCGCGGCTACCTCGGCCGCCCCGCCCTCACCGCCGCCCGCTTCGTCGCCGACCCCTACGGCCCGCCCGGCGCCCGCCTGTACCGCACCGGCGACCTGGTGCGCCGCAATGCCCGCGGGGCGCTGGAGTTCCTCGGCCGCACCGACGACCAGGTCAAGATCCGCGGCATGCGGGTCGAACCCGGCGAGACCCGGGCCGCGGCGGCCGCCCTGCCCGGCGTGTCCCAGGCCGCCGTCACCGTACGCCCGGACGCGCACGGCGACCCGGAGCTGACCGCCTACGTCGTCCCGCTCCCCGGAGCCCGCCTCGAACCGCCGCGCGTCCGACGGGACCTCGCGGCGGTCCTGCCGGACCAGGCGCTGCCCGCCGCCGTGGTGGTCCTGGAGGCCCTGCCGCTGACGCCCCACGGCAAGGTCGACCACCGGGCGCTGCCCGCACCCGACCGCACCGGCCCGACCACGGCCGTCGCAGACCCGCCGCGCACCGCGGCGGAGGCGCTCCTGTGCCGGCTCTTCGCGGACCTGCTCACCCTGCCCGCCGTCGGCGCGCACGACGACTTCTTCGCCCTCGGCGGCCACTCCGTGCTGGCCATCCGGCTCGTCGCCCGCCTGCGCGCCGAACGCGGCGCCGCCGTGCCCCTGCGCGCGGTCTTCGACACCCCGACGGCCGCCGCACTCGCCCCGCTGCTCGACACGGCGGGCGGCGGCTGCGCCCGGGCCGCCCTGCGCCCGGTCGTCCCGCGCCCCGAGCCGGTCCCGCTGTCCTCCGCGCAGGCCCGACTGTGGTTCCTGCACCGGCTGGAGGGCCCCGCGCCCACCTACAACATCCCCACCGCCCTCCACTTCACCGGACCGCTCGACCCGCACGCCCTGCACGCCGCGCTCACCGACGTGGTCGCCCGGCACGAGGCGCTGCGCACGGTCTTCCCCGACGACGACGGCACCCCACGCCAGCACGTCCTGCCCGCCCCCGACGTGCCCTTCGAGACCGTCACCGCCCGCGACGGGGACCTTCAGGACCTGCTGCGCGACCGCGCGGCCCATTGCTTCGCGCTGGACCGCGACATCCCGTTGCGCGCCACCCTGTTCGCCCTCGCTCCCGAGCAGCACGTCCTGCTCCTGCTCGTCCACCACATCGCCACCGACGGCTGGTCGGCCGGCCCGCTTCTCGCCGACCTGGAGACGGCGTACGCGGCCCGGCTGGGCGGCGCCCCGCCCGACTGGCCGCCGCTGCCCGTGCAGTACGCCGACCACACCCTCCGGCAGCGGCAGTCGCTCGACGCCGGCGCCGCAGCCCGCGCACTCGACCACTGGAAGGAGCGCCTGGCCGGGCTGCCGGAGGAGATCGAGCTCCCCACGGACCGGGCCCGCCCGCCCGTGCACCACCACGACGCCGACGCGGTGGACTTCACCCTCGACGCCGAACTCCACGCCGCGCTCCGGGAGTTGGCCGCCGACACCGGCGCCACCGTCTTCATGACGCTCCAGGCCGCCGTGGCCGTGCTGCTCAGCCGGCTCGGCGCCGGCGACGACATCCCCCTCGGCACGCCGGTCGACGGGCGCGGCGACCCCGCCCTCGACGGCCTGGTCGGCCTCTTCGTCAACACGCTGGTGCTGCGCACCGACGTCTCGGGCGACCCGACCTTCCGCGAACTGCTCGCCCGCGTCCGCGCGTCGGACCTCGACGCGTTCGCCCACCAGGACCTTCCCTTCGAGCAGCTGGTGGACGCGCTGGGCCCCGCCCGCTCGATGGGCCGGCACCCGCTGTTCCAGGTCATGCTCGCCCACGAGCACGCCCCCGCGGGCGCCCGGGCCTTCGCCGGGGCGACCGTCGCCGAGCGCCGCGTCGACTTCTACACCGCCAAGACCGACCTGGCCTTCCATCTGCTCGAACACCCCGACGCCGGCGGTGTGCGCGGCTCCCTCGTCTTCAGCGCCGACCTGTACGACCGCGCCACCGCCCAGGACTTCGCGGACCGCCTCGTCCACCTGACCGGCGAACTGGCCCGCCACCCCGACCGCCCGGTCCGCGACGCCGACGTCACCACCCCGCGCGAACGCGCGCTGCTGTTCGGCGCGTGGAACGACACCGCCCGTCCCATGCCCGCCACCACCCTCACCGCCCTGGTCGAGGAACAGGTGGCGAGGACCCCGCACGCGACAGCCGTCGAGTACGGCACGGTGGACGGCCCCCGTCTCACCTATGCCGAACTCGACGCCCACGCGGGCGCCGTCGCCCGCCGCCTGACCGCCCTCGGCGTCGGCCCGGAGCGCCGCGTCGGCATCCATCTGGAACGCTCGGCGGAAATGGTCGTGGGCCTTCTCGCCGTCCTCAAGGCGGGCGGGGCCTTCGTCCCGCTGGAGCCGTCCTGGCCGGCCCGCCGGATCGCCGAGGTGAGCCGCGGAGCCGGCCTCGCCGCGATCCTCGGCCGGCCGGGCGACGTCCTGGACGGCCCGCCGCTCGTGCCGGTCGACCTGCGGGGCCCCGCGCCCCGGGACGCCGGCGGTCCGGGCGTCGCCGTCGACCCGGAAGGGCTCGCCTACGTCATCCACACCTCCGGCTCCACGGGCGTGCCCAAGGGCGCGATGATCCGGCACCGGGCCATCGCCCACCGGCTGCTGTGGCAGCGCGGGCTGCTCGGCTTCGGGCCGGACGACGCGGCCCTGTTCAAGGCACCGCTCGGCTTCGACATCTCCATCAACGAGATCTTCCTGCCGCTGGTCAACGGCGGCCGGGTGGTGATCGCCGAACCCGGCGGCGAGCACGACGCCGACCGGCTCCTCGACACCGTCGAACGCCACCGCGTGACCTTCGCCTACCTCGTCTCCTCGACCCTGGACCTGCTCCTGGAACTGGACGGCTTCGCCCGCCGCGCCCGCTCCCTCAAGCACGTCTGGTGCGGCGGCGAGGTCCTCACGCCCGAGCTGTTCGCCCGCTTCCGCGCCGCGAGCCCCGCCGTCATGTACCACGGGTACGGCCCCGCCGAGGCGACCATCGGCGTCAGCCACGTCGTCTACCGCACCGGCGCGATCCGCAGCGCCGTCTCCATCGGCCGCCCCAACACCAACACCCGCCTGTACGTCCTCGACGACCGTCTGCGCCCCGCCCCGGTCGGCGTGCCCGGCGAGCTGTACGCCGGCGGCGTCCACCTCGGCCGCGGCTATGTGAACGACCCGCGCCGCACCGCCGCCCACTTCGTCGCCGACCCCTTCGGCCCGCCCGGCGAACGGCTGTACCGCACCGGCGACCTGGTCCGGTGGCGCCGCGACGGCACCCTGGAGTTCCTGGGCCGCGCGGACCACCAGGTCAAGATCCGGGGGATGCGGGTCGAACTGGAGGAGATCGAGGCGATCCTCGAACAGCACCCGGCCGTCCGGCGGGGCGTCGTGGTCCTGCGCGAGGACCCGCCGGGCGTCGAACGGCTCGCCGCCTACTGCCTGGCCGTCCCCGACGCCGTGACCGGCCTGCGCGACTGGCTCGGTGAACGGCTGCCCCAGCACATGGTGCCGGCCACGCTCACCGTCCTCGACGCGTTCCCGCTGCTGCCCTCCGGCAAGGTCGACCGGGCCGGCCTGCCCGCACCCGCGGCGGTGGGGCGGGCTCCCGCGCGGACGCCCGCGACCGCGCGCGAACGGCAGCTGTGCGAGCTGTTCGCGCGCGTGCTGGGCCTGCCGCGGGTGGGGGCCGACGACAACTTCTTCGAGCTGGGCGGCGACAGCATCGTCTCCATCCGCCTCGTGACCCTGGCCCGCAAGGCCGGCCTGCCGCTCACCGCCCGCCAGGTCTTCCGGACGCCGACCCCCGCCGGTCTCGCGACGGGCCTCGCCGCACCCGCCCCCGCCACCGGCCCCGCAGGCGCCGACGACCCGATGGGCGAGGTGCGCCTGACTCCGGTCATGCACTGGACGGCCGGCCCCGGCTTCTCCTACGGCGGTCTCGCCCAGGCCGTCCTCCTGACGACCCCGCCCGAGGCGGCCGGCGACCACCTGGCCGCCGTCCTCCAGGCCGTGCTCGACCGCCACGACATGCTGCGGGCCCGGCTGGAGGACGATCCGGAGGCGGGAGCCCGACTGTTCGTGCCGCCGGAAGGCAGCGTCCGCGCGCGGGACGTTCTCACCGAAACGCAGCCGCTCCAACCCGGCTCGGTGGAATACGAGTTGGCGTCCGCGGTGGCGCGCCTCGACCCGCGCGCGGGGCGGATGCTCCAGGCCGTCGCGTGGAGCTCCGGCGCCACGGACCCCGGCCGACTGCTCCTGGTCGCCCACCACTTGGCCGTCGACGGCGTCTCCTGGCGGATCCTCGCCGCCGAACTGTCCGACGCCTGGCAGGCCGTACGGTCCGGCGGGCCTGCCCGGCCCCGGCGCACCGGAACCTCCTTCCGCACCTGGAGCACCCTCCTGGCCCGCGAGGCCACGGCCCCCCACCGGGTGCGCGAACTGCCCTGGTGGATCAGGCAGTCGGAGGACGCCCGCCCCCTGTTCGACCACCCTTCCCCCGCCGCCGGCCTCCCGCGCGAGCGCGCCCTCGTCCTCCCCGCCGACCTCACCGTCCCGCTGCTGACGACCGTGCCCGCCGCCTACCACGCCGCCGTCCCCGAGGTCCTGCTCACCGCGCTCGCCCTCGCGGTCGCCGCCATGCGCGAGGAGCACGGCGACCTCGCGGGCCGCTCGTTGCTGGTCGGCGTCGAGGGCCACGGCCGGGTGGAGGACCTCGCCGAGGGCGTCGATCTGTCGGCCACCGTCGGCTGGTTCACCGCCTACCACCCGGTCGCCCTCGACCCCGGCCCGCTGGACCTGGCCGAGGCGCTGGCCGGCGGACGGGCGGCGGGCACCGCCCTCAAGCGCGTCAAGGAGCAGCTCCGCGCCGTCCCCGGCCACGGCCTCGGCTACGGCCTGCTGCGTCACCTCAACCCCGACACCGCGCCCGCCCTGGAGAAACTCCCGCACCCGCAGGTGGTGTTCAACCACCTCGGCCGGTTCACCGCGTCGGCCGCGGCCGACGAGCCCTGGCAGCTCGCGCCCGAGGCGCCCATGCTGCGCATGCCGCCCGACGCCCGGCCGGCCCCGGCGACCGGGCTGGAGATCAACACGGTCGCCGTCGAGTCCGGCGAGGACGTACGGCTGCACGTCCAACTCACCTGGCCCCACCACTTCCTGGCGGACGCCGGGGCCGACCGGCTGGCGTCCCTGTGGGAGCGGGCGCTGCGCGGGCTCGTCCGGCACGTCGAGACCGCCCCGTCCGGCGGCCTCACCCCGTCCGACCTGCCCTTGGTGACGCTGACGCAGGAGGACATCGACGAGTTCGAGCACGACTTCGGCGAGGGCTTCGAGGACGGCTCGGGAGACGACTTCGCCGCCCCCGAGCACGCCGCCCCCGACTACGCCGCCGGCGAGGGCCTCGGCGACGACGGCCCGCGGAGCGACTTCGAGCGACAGCGGAGGAACCGGTGACGCAGCACCCCCCGACCACGGACGAACTGCTCCGTCCGGTCATCGACGCCATCGGCTCGGCACAGGACGCGCCGGGCGAGGACGACAGCCTCATCTCCTGGGGCCTGGACTCGATCACGCTGATGAGGATCGCCGGCGGCTGGCGGCGACGGGGCGTGAGGGTCGGCTTCGCCCAGCTGGCCAAGGAACCGACCCTGCGCGCCTGGCGGGCCCTCCTGGAGGAGCACCTGGGGCCGCACGGCGGCGCCGGGGCCCCCGAGGAACAGCGGCCCCATCTCGCCGCGCCCGACCCGGCCGAGCCCTTCCCGCTCGCCGTGATGCAGCACGCCTACTGGATCGGCCGGGGCGAGGACACCACCCTCGGCTCCGTCGCCGCCCATCTCTACGTCGAGTTCGACGGCCCCGGCCTCGACCCCGACCGCCTCGACACCGCCGTACGCGCCCTCGCGGCCCGGCACGGCATGCTGCGCGCCTGCTTCACCGACGACGGCCGCCAGCGGATCCTGCCCGCCCTCACCCGCCCCGCCACCACTGTCCACGACCTCCGGGAAGCCGACGAGGAGACGGTCGCCGCACGCCTGGAGAAGCTGCGGCACGCCGGCTCGCACGCCCGGCTGGACGTCGAGTCCGGCGAGGTCTTCTCCGTACGGCTCTCCCTGCTGCCGGACGGCCGCGGCCGGCTCCACGTCGACGTCGACATGCTGGCCGCCGACGCCCTCAGCTACCGGATCCTCCTCTCCGACCTCGCCCGTCTGTACGAGGCCGGCGAGGACACGCTGCCCCCGATCCGCACCAGCTTTCCGGCCTACCTCGCCGAGCGCGCCGAGGCGCGCCGGCTGAGCAGGGAGCAGGCGCGCGACTGGTGGCGGCGGCGGATCCCCGACCTGCCCAGCGCCCCCGACCTGCCCCTCGTACCGGAGGACCGGCGCGGCGATCCGACCCGCGTGACGCGCAGACACCACTGGCTGCCGCCGCGGGGCAAGCGCCGGCTCACCGCGCGCTCGCACCGGCACGGGCTGACCCCGGCCATGGCGGTGGCGACCGCCTTCGCCGAGGTGCTCGCGGCGTTCGGCGGCCGGCACCGCTTCCTGCTCAACGTGCCGATGTTCGACCGCCGGGGCTCCCACCCCGACGTCGACCTGCTGGTCGGAGACTTCACCGGCTCGGTGCTGCTCGACGTCGACCTGTCCGGGGAGGCGGCCTTCGCCGAGCACGCCCGCCGGCTCCAGGACCGCATGCACACCGACTCCGCGTACGCCGACCACTCCGGTGTGGAGGTGCTGCGCGACCTGTCCCGGCACCGCGGCGAACAGGTCCTCGCGCCGGTGGTGTTCACCAGCGCGCTCAATCTGGGCGAGCTGTTCGACGCGGCGGTGCGGCGGTCCTTCGGCGAACCCGTCTGGATCATCTCCCAGGGCCCGCAGGTGCTCCTGGACGCCCAGGTGACGGAGGTCGACGGAGGCATGCTGGTCAACTGGGACGTGCGCGAGGACGCCTTCCCGGCCGGCCTCGTGGACGCGATGTTCGCCGCCTTCCACGGCCTCGTCACCCGCCTCGCCGCCGACGACACGGTCTGGGAGCGGCCCGTGCCCGCCCTCCTTTCCGCCGAGCAGCGGGCGGTGCGCGCCGCCGTCAACGCCACCGACGGCCCCCGCGCGGTGCGGCTGCTGCACGACGGCTTCTTCGCCCGGGCCGCCGAACGACCCGAGGCCCCGGCCCTGTTGTGGGCGGGCGACGGCTGTCTGTCCTACGGCGAACTGGCCGACCGTGCGCTGCGCTGCGCCGGGGCACTGGCCGAACGGGGGGTGGGCCCCGGTGACACCGTCGCGGTGAGCCTGCCCAAGGGGGCCGACCAGATCACCGCCGTGCTCGGCGTGCTCGCGGCCGGAGCGGCCTACGTCCCGATCGGCGTCGACCAGCCGTCCGCCCGCCGGGCGCGCATCCGCGCCGTCGCCGGATGCCGCGTGACGCTCACCGACGGACGCCCGTACGAGGGAGAGGACACCCTGCCCGTCGCCGATTCGGTCCGGCGTGCGCCGCTGCCCGGGGCGCTGCCCGGCGACCCGGAACGGCTCGCCTATGTGCTGTTCACCTCCGGCTCCACCGGAGTGCCCAAGGGCGTCGAAGTGCCGCACCGGGCCGCCCGCAACACGATCGAGGACCTCAACGACCGCTTCACCGTCGGCCCCGGGGACCGCTGTCTGGCCCTGTCCGCCCTGGACTTCGACCTCTCCGTCTACGACGTGTTCGGCCTGCTCGACGCGGGCGGCGCCGTCGTGCTGCCGGACGAGGACGACCGCCGCGAGGCCGCCCGGTGGGCCGAGCTGGTCCGCGCCCACCGGGTGACCGTCCTCAACTGCGTACCGCCCCTGCTCGACATGCTCCTGCACGCCACCGCCCCCGGCGAACTCACCGGGCTGCGCGCGGTGCTGCTCGGCGGTGACCGGGTCGGTCCCGATCTGCCGGGGCGGCTGGCCGAACGGGCCCCCGGCTGCCGGTTCGCCGGGCTCGGCGGCACCACCGAGACCGCGATCCACTCCACCGTGCACGAGGTGACGGATCATCAGGTGCCGGTGGACTGGCGGGCGGTGCCCTACGGCACCCCGTTGCGCAACGTGCGCTGCCGGGTCGTGGACGGACGTGGCCGGGACTGCCCCGACTGGGTGCCCGGCGAGCTGTGGATCGGCGGGGACGGAGTGGCCCTCGGCTACCGGGGCGACCCCTCGCGCACCGCCGACGGATTCACCGAGCGGGACGGGGTGCGCTGGTACCGCACCGGGGACCTCGCCCGGTACTGGCCCGACGGAACCCTGGAGTTCCTCGGCCGCCGGGACCATCAGGTCAAGCTGCGCGGCTTCCGGATCGAACTGGGGGAGGTGGAGGCGGCGCTGGCCCGGCATCCCGCCGTACGGCGCGCCGTGGCCGGGCCGACCTCCGGGCAGGGCGTGCAGCTGGCCGCCGCGGTGGCCGCCGAACCGGGCGTGACCGGCGCGGACGTGCGCGACTGGGCCCGGTCCGTGCTCCCGCCGCACATGGTCCCGGCGCGCGTCGCCGTCATGGCGGACCTGCCGCTGACCGCCAACGGCAAGCTCGACCGCCGGGCCGTGCGCGCCCTGTGGGCCGGCGGCGAGGACCATGAGCACCGCGCGCCCGGCACCGCCCTGGAGACCGTGGTCGCCCGCACCTGGGCCGACGTCCTCGGCGTGGAACGGGTCGGACTGGACGACGGGTTCTTCGCCCTCGGCGGCGACTCGGTCCTCGCCACCGTGATCGTGGCCCGGCTGAGGGAGGCGCTGGACACCTCCGAGGTCTCCGTCCGCTCCCTGTTCGCCGGGCTGACGGCGGGCGGCATGGCCAAGCGGCTCACGGCCGAGGAGCACACGTCCGGCCGGCTGGAACAGGTCGCCGCCCTGCACCTGGAGATCGCCGACATGACGGCCGAGGAACTGGAGGCGGCCCTGGGAGAGGAGGCCTAGGAGAGGCGACGGCGGGGCGGGAGGGCTGCGGGAGCATCCCGCAGCCCTCGAAGCGACACCCGAAGCGACCCGGAGAAGTCGCGTTCAGCGGTCGAACCCGGCGAATGCGGACTCCAGGTTGTCCAGCGCCCAGGGAATGCCCAGCGCGGAGGGGCTGCGGAGCTGGCTGATCGTCTCCACGTCGGTGACGAGGTAGTTGCCCTTCTTCACCGCCGACATGCTCTTGACCAGCGCGCTCGACTCGAAGGCCCGCTGGAGGTCCTTCGTCGTGAACGCGATGACCACGAGATCGCCGTCCAGCTTGTCGAGCTGCTCGAACGACAGCTCACCCGTGGGCGAACCGCTCACCGTCTTGATGCCGGTGATCGACGGCGCCAACCGCAGGCCCAGCTCGCCCATCAGCTTGGCCGCGAAGTCGTCCTCGGAGGCGATCGTGTAGATCTTGGCCGGGGTGTTGCCGATGGACAGGGTGTACGTCCTGCCGTCCAGCCCCGGATGGGCGGTCTTGACGTCCTCGATCGCGGCCTCGGTGGCGGCGACGACCTTCTCGGCCTCGTCCGGCTTGCCGACGGCCTTGCCGACCACCCGCACGTGCTCCTGCCAGGGCTGCGCGCCCCAGGTCGTCTCATAGCCGATGGTCGGGGCCACCGCGGCGAGGTTCTCGTACTCCTTGTCGAGCTGGAAGTCGGCGGTGGCCAGGATCAGATCGGGCTGGAGCGCGGCGACCTTCTCGAAGTCGACGCCGTTCACGGTGTCGAGCAACGTGGTCCTCTCGGTGTCCACCCTGTCCTTGAGCCAGGGGTAGATCCCGTCCTTGGAGAAGGGATCCTTGGAGATGCCGACCGGGGTGATGCCGAGCGCGTACAGGGCGTCGATGTCGTCGGTGCCGCCGCCCCCGATCACCACCACCCGCTCCGGGGCCTCGGTGATCCTCGTGGCGCCGAACTTGTGCTTGACGGTGACGGGGAAGACGGACGAGGAGGCGCTCGGTCCGTCCGCCGCTGTGCCGGCGTCGTCCTCGTCCTCCTCGACGGAGCCGCAGGCGACGAGGCCGGCGGCCAGGGTGACGGAGAGAAGGGCGGTCAGGAGCTTTCTCGGCATGGTGCGTCCCTTTTCGCCGGATGCTTGGGGGGAGGCGTACGGCCGTCAGTAAAGCAAGGTAAGGCTTGCCTCACAATGCATTCCGGTCAAAGTCATCGACCGCGGACCGAAGGTGACGTTCCCTCAAATCGATTGCATGCAAGGGCGGTTGGCCGCGCCCGTCCCGTCGCCCCCGGCCCGGGCGACCCGGAGCTACGGGCGGTCCGTGAGATAGCCGCCCATGGTCCGGAAGTAGTCGCCGGCCGCGTACTCGCCTCCGTCGTCCGTGCGCACCCGGCGCAGGAGCAGTCCGGGGTGGCGGCCGGTGTGCGCCTCCGGCCCGGCCACGACGACCACCCCGTCGCCCTCCCGGATGAAGACGCGGCCGGGCGTGCCGCCGTAACGCCCCTGCGAGAGCGCGGCGGAGACGATCCGCAGGCGCTGTCCGCGGTGATACGTGTACGCGTTGGGGTACGGGTCGGACTGGGCGCGCACCAGCCGCTCCAGCCACTCGGCCGGCCGGCGCCAGTCGATGCGGCTGTCCTCGCGGGAGCGTTTGTGGAAGAAGCTCGCCCGGCCGCGGTCCTGGGGCAGCCACCGGCCGGCGTCCCGGCCCGAGGCGATCAGCTCGAGGGACTCGTGCACGATCGGCGCGATCAGGTCGACCGTGCGGTGGAACAGGTCCGTCGCCGTGTCCGCCGGGCCGACCGGCACAGCGCGCTGCACGAGGATGTCCCCGGCGTCCAGTTCGCCGTTCATGCGGTGCGCGGTCACGCCGACGCGCTCCTCGCCGTTGAGGAGCGCCCAGATGATCGGGGAGAAGCCGGCGTAGGCGGGCAGCAGCGAGTCGTGGACGTTGAGGGTGCCGTGCGGCGGGAGGTCGAAGACCTCGGGGGGCAGCCAGGTGCGCCAGTTGTTGGCGACGATGATGTCCGGGCGGGCCTCGCGCAGTGCGGCGAGCAGTTCCGGGTCGTCGGGGCGGTTGCGCAGCAGGACGGGGACGTCGTTCTTCTCGGCCAGTTCGGCGACCGAGTCGTCCCAGATCTTCTCGTAGGCGTGGTCGCTCTTGGGGTGCGTGACCACGAGGACCACCTCGTGGTCGGAGTCCAGCAGGGCGCGGAGCGTGCGGTGACCCCAGGTCTGGTACCCGAACATGACGACGCGCATGACGGTTCTCCCCTCCGGCTGCTCCATTGCAAGGTAAGGCTTACCTTATCTAACATGTGGCTGCCTGAGGGAGGCGATGCCACGGTGAAGTCACCGCTCAAGGGATCGAACCCGGACAGCACCCACGACGTCCTCGGAATCGGCTTCGGGCCGTCGAACCTCGCACTGGCCATAGCGATCGAGGAGAGCAACGCCGGCCGGCCGCCGGACCAGCGGATCGCGGCCCGGTTCCTCGAACGGCAGCCGCGGTTCGGCTGGCACCGGGGCATGCTCCTCGACGACGCCACCATGCAGGTGTCGTTCCTCAAGGACCTGGTGACGCTGCGCGACCCGGCCAGCGACTACAGCTTCCTGTGCTTCCTGCGCGAGCGCGGCAGGCTGATCGACTTCCTGAACCAGAAGACCCTCTTCCCGCTGCGCGTCGAGTTCCACGAATACTTCGAGTGGGCCGCCGAACGCGTCCGCCACCTGGTCTCCTACGACCACGACGTCCTCGCCGTCGAGCCGGTGCGCGACGAGACCGGCACCGTCACCTGCTTCGACGTGGTCTGCCGCGACGGCGGCGTGGGGGGCCGCACGGTCACTCGCCGCGCCCGAGACCTCAGCATCGCCGTCGGCCTCGAACCCCATGTGCCGCCCGGCACCACACTCTCCGAACGCGTCTGGCACACCAGCCAGTTACTTCCCCGCGCCACCGAACTCGCCGCCGGGGCAGCGCCGGTGCGCCGGGCCGTCGTCCTCGGAGCGGGGCAGAGCGCCGCCGAGGCGGTCGACTTCCTGCACCGTGCCTTCCCCGAGGCGGAGGTGTGCGCGGTCTTCGCCAAGTACGGCTACACCCCGGCCGACGACAGCCCGTTCGCCAACCGCATCTTCGACCCGGACGCGGTGGACGTGTACTTCGGCGCGCCCTCCGAGGTCAAGCAGTCGCTGTTCGACTACCACCGGTCCACCAACTACTCCGTGGTCGACATGGAGTTGATCGAGGCCCTGTACGCCACCGCCTACCAGGAGAAGGTCACCGGCCGACAGCGGCTGCGCTTCCTCAACGTCTCCCGCATCCGGGACGTCGGCGCCCGTGCGGACGGCTCCCTGGACGTCGTGGTGGAGTACCTGCCCACGGGTCAGGAGAGGATCCTGAACGCCGACGTCCTCGTCTACGCCACCGGGTACCGGCCCCGCGACCCGGCCGCCCTGCTCGGCGAGGCGGCCAAGGTGTGCCTGCGGGACGACGGCGACGCGATCCGGGTGACCCGCGACCACCTGGTGGAGACCGCCCCCGACGTCACGGCCGGCATCTACCTCCAGGGCGGCACCGAGCACACGCACGGGCTGACGTCCACGCTGCTGTCGACGACCGCCGTCCGGGCCGGCGAGATCCACCGGTCCCTGCTGGAGCGGCGCCGGGCCCGGACGGGGGCCGCGGCGGCTCAGTACGGGCCGTGAGTCCAGCGGCCGGCCAGCATCGTGGCGTGCACCGGCATCGCCCGCAGCGTGGTCGGCCCGGCGTCCGCGGGGTCGGCGTCCACCACGACCAGGTCGGCCGCGTCACCGACGGTGAGCCCCGCCCGGCCGCGCGCGGCGGCGGTGAGGGCGGCCGGCAGCGGAATCCGCTGTTCGGGGTGCCAGGCGGGACGTGAGTCGTCGGTGCGGTGCACCGCCGCGGCGATCCCCAGCCAGGGGTCGAGCGGCGACACCGGGGCGTCGGAGCCGAACTCCAGCCGGGCCCCGGCCGCCAGCAGATCGGCGTACGCGAAGGCCCGGCCGGTGCGGCCCGCCCAGTGCCGGTCGGCCACGTCCCGGTCGTCGGTGGCGTGCGCCGGCTGCACCCCGGCCGTCACCCCGAGCGCGGCGAACCGCGGCGGATCCGCCGGCGTCAGCAGCTGGGCGTGCTCGATCCGGCCCCGGCAGCCGACGGCCGCGAAGGCGTCCAGCGCGAGGGCGTTGGCCCGGTCGCCGATGGCGTGGACGGCCGGCTCGATGCCGTGGGCGGCGGCCCGCCGCATCAGCCGCACCAGTTCCTCGTACGGCGTCTCCTCGATGCCGTACGCCTCCCCGGTGCCCTCCATGCCGGGGTAGGGGTCGTGGCACAGCGCCGTACGGGTGTTGAGCGACCCGTCCGTGAACAGCTTCAGCGGGCCGACCCGCACGAGCCCGTGGGTACCGGGCAGTTCGTCCCCCGTGCGCAGCCCGCGGCCGACGGCCGCATCGAGGTGCGCGGGGTGGACGGCCGCGTCCACGCGGACTTCGAGCGGGGCGCCGGCCGCGCGCCGCGACCAGTCGGCGACGTTGTCGGCGTAGTGGAAGTCGACGATGCCGGTGACCCCGCGCGCCGCGGCGGCCCGGCACGCCTCGCGCACCCAGCCGTCGAGGACGTCCGCCGGAACCTCGGGCAGCGCGGCGACCGCCGCGAAGCACTCGCCCTCGCGCAGCACACCGGTCGGATGGCCCGCGCGTCCGACCAGCGCCAGGCCCGCCGAGTTGAGCCACGCCGCGTGCAGATCGGCGCTGACCAGCGCGACCGGCCGGTCCGGGCACACCGCGTCCAGCAGCGACCGGTGCGGCGCGTCGGGCCACAGCCCGTCCCGGAAGCCGTACCCGACGAGCGTCTCCCGCGCGGGCAGCCCGCCCGCCCGCTCCCGCACCGCGTCGGCGACCGCTCGCGCCGACGGCAGCCCGGACAGATCGAGCCGGCGCTGCACGCTCGCCCACTGCGCGGCGTGCACATGCGCGTCCCACAGCCCCGGCAGCACGGTCCGCCCGTCGAGATCGACCACGGGCTCCCCGGCCCCGGCGCACACCAGCGCACCGTCCGTCACCACGGCCGTGATCCGCCCGCCCTCGACGCGTACGCACCCCAGCGGCCCGCCCGCGCCGATCCGCACCGAGGCGAGCGTCACCGCGGCCGGAATCCCGGCCCCGGACCCCTCGCCCCGCACCGACCCGGCCATCCCCGCCTCCCCGCAGTCCCCACCGACCAGCCCGGCCACCAGCGTAGGACGGCGGGCGCGCTCGGGAGGACGGAAACGGCAACCGCCGATCGGGGTGATCGGGCCGCACCGATCAGACCGTCAGGACCCGGATTCCCGCCTCCTCGAAGCCGCGCACCGCGTCCGCGTCCGCCGCCGTGTCGGTGACCAGCGTGTCCACCGCCTCGGCGGCGCAGATCCCGGCGAACGCCCGCCGCCCCAGCTTGGTGGAATCCGCGGCGACCACCACCCGCCCCGCCCGCTCGCACAGCAGCCGGTTGATCGCGGCCTCCGCCTCGTCGTGCGCCGCCGCTCCGTGCACGGCGTCGAACGCCACCACGCCGAGCACCGCCACATCGAGGGTGATCCGGCCCAGCACCCCGTCCGCGAGCGGTCCGACCAGCTCGTACGACTGCGCCCGGGCCACTCCGCCGGTCACCACGATCTTGAACTGGGGTCGCACCGCCAGCTCGTTCGCGATGTTCAGCGCGTTGGTGACGACGGTGAGCGCGGGCGAGCCGGAGGACAGGTCGCCGCGCACGGCCAGGGCGCGCGCCACCTCCGTGGTCGTGGTGCCGCCGGTCAGTCCCACCGCCTCACCGGGCGCGACGAGTTCGGCGACGGCCTTCGCGATCCGCTGCTTCTCGGACGGGCGGCGGGCGATCTTGTAGCGCAACGGCAGTTCGTACGACACCCCGTGCACCAGCGCGCCGCCCCGGGTGCGCACGAGCATCTGCTGTTCGGCCAGCCGGTCGAAGTCCCGGCGGATCGTCGCGGGCGACACCGACAGCTCGGCCGCGGCCTCCTCCACGTCCAGCCGGCCACGCTCGACGAGCAGTTCCAGCAGCGCCTTCCAGCGCGTGTCGCGCGACATCCGCGGCCTCCCCGCGTTTCACCGACCACGGCCGTTGCCCGGTCCGGGCCGTTTCTCGACCCGGTCCGTTCCTCGTTCCAGGCCCTGACTCGGCCCTCGGCCGTTCCTCGATCCTGGCGAGATTAGCGCACACCACCTCCCGCGCGATGCTTGAAGTTGCTCGAAAGTGAGCAGTACCTTGCAGGAACAGTCACCGCTGTCGTCGGGGAGGGGTTCCTGCATGACGTACGTGGAGGACGAGCTGCGCAGCCAGCCCGCGTGCTGGGAACGCGCCGCGGCGGTGGCGCCCCGGCACCGAGGGGTGTTGCCGGCGCCGGGGGAGCGGGTCGCGATCGTCGGCTGCGGCACCTCGTACTTCATGGCCCAGTGCGGCGCGGCCCTGCGCGAGGGGGCCGGACAGGGGGAGACGGACGCCTTCCCCGCCTCGGAGTTCCCGTACGGCCGCCGCTACGACCGTGTCCTCGCGATCACCCGCTCCGGCACCACCACGGAAGTACTCGACCTGCTCGGCCGGTTGCGCGGAGGCACCCCGACGACCGCCCTCACCGCCGCCCCCCGTGCCCCCGTCGCGACCAGCGCCGACCACACCGTCGTCCTCGGCCACGCGGACGAACGCTCCGTCGTGCAGACCCGGTTCGCCACCACCGCCCTCACCCTGCTCCGCGCCCACCTCGGCCTGCACACCGAGGCCGCGGTCGTCGACGCCCGCACCGCCCTCACCGCCGAACTGCCCGAGCGGCTGCTGGACCGCGCCCAGTTCACCTTCCTCGGCGCCGGCTGGACCGTGGGCCTGGCCCACGAGGCGGCGCTGAAAATGCGCGAGGCCGCCCAGTGCTGGACCGAGTCCTACCCGGCGATGGAATACCGGCACGGCCCCATCAGCGTCACCGCGCCCGGCACGGCCACCTGGATGCTCGGCCCCGCCCCCGTCGGACTCGCCGAACAGGTCGCGTCCACCGGTGCGTTGTGGCGGGAAAGCGCCCTCGATCCGCTCGCCGAACTCGTCCGCGCCCAGCGCCTGGCCGTCGCCGTCGCCCTGGCCCGCGGCCTGGACCCGGACCGCCCCCGCCATCTGACCCGCTCGGTGATCCTCGCGCCCTGACCCTCAGCCGGCCGGACCGACCCAATGTCCCCGCGCGCCCCCGGAAGGCAGCCATGCCCCTGACCACCACCGCCGACCTGGTCGCCCGCGCCGCCGCGGCCCGCAGCGCGGTCCCCGCCTTCAACATCGTCACGCTGGAGCACATCGAGGCCGTCGTCGCCGGAGCCGAGTCGGAGAACGCCCCCGTCGTGCTCCAGGTCAGCGAGAACACCGTCACGTTCCGCCACGGCCGGCTCCTCCCGCTGGCCCGCGCCGCCGTCGCCGCCGCCGAACGGGCCGCCGTGCCCGTCGCCCTGCACCTGGACCACGTCCACAGCGACGCCCTGCTCCGGCAGGCCCCGGACGCCGGGTTCAGCTCGGTGATGTACGACGCGGCCCGCCTGCCGTACGCCGAAAACCTCCACGCGACCAGGGCCGCCGTCGAGTGGGCGCACGCGTGCGGGCTGTGGATCGAGGGCGAGCTGGGGCAGATCGGCGGCAAGGACGGACGGCCGCCGCTGGACGTCCACGCGCCCGGCGCCCGCACCGACCCCGCCGAGGCACGGGCGTTCGTCGCGGACTCCGGCGTGGACGCCCTCGCCGTGGCCGTCGGCAGCGCGCACGCGATGACCACCCGCACCGCCACCCTCGACCTCGGCCTGATCCGGCGCCTGTCCGCCGCCCTGGACGTGCCCCTCGTCCTGCACGGCTCCTCCGGCGTCCCCGGCGACCGGCTCACCGCCGCCGTCGCGGGCGGCATCGCCAAGGTCAACGTCGGCACGGCCCTCAACGCCGCCATGACCGGGGAGATCCGCGCGTTCCTCGCCGCCCACCCCGGAGCCGTCGACCCGCGCGCCTACCTGGCCGCCGGCCGCGAGGCCATGGCCCGCACCGCCGCGGGCGTCATCCGCACCCTGACGGCGCCGGCCGCCGCTACCGCTTGACGGCCCTCAGCACCACGAACTTCGGATCGCTCGCCACCAGCCGGCAGTTGCCGAACAGCTGCCGCAGCTTGACGTGGTAGCCGAGATGCCGGTTGCCGACCACCCACAGTTCGCCCCCCGGCCGCAGCACCCGCCGCGCACCGGTGAACATCCGCCACGCCGTCGCGTCCGTCGTCGCCTGGTGGGAGTGGAACGGCGGGTTGTTCAGCACCAGGTCGACGCTGCCCGGCGCCACCCCGGCCAGTCCGTCCGCCACCCGGAACTCCGCGTGCCCGGGCACGCCGTTGGCCTTGCAGGTCGCCTCCGCAGACGCCACGGCCTGGAACGACTCGTCGACGAACAGCACCTCGGCCGCGGGGTCGGCCAGCGCCATCGCCGTCCCCACGACACCGTTGCCGCAGCCCAGGTCCACCACCCGCCGGGCGCCGCCCCCGTAGGGCAGGTGGGCCAGGAAGAACCGGGTGCCGATGTCCAGCCGGTCCGCGCAGAAGACGCCCGCGTGGTTGACGACCGTCCGCCCGGACGCCGGCCCGATGCCCTCCGGCAGGGCATACGCGTACGGCCACGGATTGGCGGGCCGCCGCAGCGCCGGGTCCGGCGTGCAGAGGATCAGCCGCGCCTTGCGCTCGGCGAGCGAGGTGCGGGTCGGGCCGAGGATGCTCTCGAAGAGGTCCAGCGTCGAGGTGTGGATCTCCTTCACCATGCCGGTGCCGACCACGACCGTGCCCTCGTGCACGCCGGGCGCCAGCCGCAGCAGCTGGTCCTCCAGCAGGGCCAGGCTCTTGGGCGTGCGCACCAGGAGCACGTCCACGCGGTCGGGCGGCGCGTCCTGCGTGGTGAGCAGACTCACGGTCCCGGGGGCGACGCCGTGGCGGGCGAGGTTGGCGCGGGTCGCCTCCTGCGCGAGGTGGGAGTCGGTGATCTGTGTCAGCGCGGCCTCGCCGGCCGGCCGCGGTGCGCGCGCCGCCAGCGCCGTGACCAGGGCGCCCCAGCGGTCCCCGAGCACCACGACGGCCCCGGACAGTGGGACGTTCCCGGCCGCCAGGTGCCGGAGCAGATACTCGTCGGAGGCGTCCCAGGCGCGCAGGCGGTCGCGCGGGTCGGCGGGGAAGCGGGCGAGCTCCAGCTCACCCCAGGGCGTCGTCATACGGTCGTTCATCGTGCCGCCCAGGTTAGGCCCTGCCGCTCGCCCTCCCGTCCGCCTCGCGGCGCCCTGCGCGCACGCCCGCCGCACCGGCGGGCACGGTCCGGCAGCGGCCCGCGGCCGGTGACCGGCGAACGGGCCCCGGGCCCCGGGGTGCTCGCGCCGCCGTGACGCCCGGCACACCGGCGGATCATGGGAGACTCGCCCTCATGAGCGGCAAGGCGGACCCCCGGCCGGCGGGGGAAGGGACCACCTCGAGGACGCGGCTGGACCGGGGGCGCGGCGCGCTCGGGCCCGCGTTGGAGCTCGTGCACACCGGGCGCGCGCCGACCCGCGCCGTGCTCACCGCCGAACTCGGCGTCACCCGTGCCACGGCCGGCGCGGTGGCCGCCGAACTGGAGGCGCTCGGTCTGATCCGGGTGGACGCCCGGCCCGGCGCGGCCGCCGGCTCCCAGGGCCGGCCCTCCCACCGGCTGATACTCGCCGAGGACGGCCCCGTCGCGCTCGCCGCGCAGATCCACGCCGACGGATTCCGCGCGGCGCTGGTCGGCCTGGGCGGGCGGATCGTGGCGACCGCGCCCGGCTGCGAGACCGTCGACGCCGACCCGGCCAAGGTGCTCGGCTCCGTCGTCGAGGCGGGCGCGCGGCTGCTGCGGGAGACCGGGCGGCGCTGCGTGGGGGCCGGGCTCGCGGTGCCGTCGGCGGTCGCCGAACCGGAGGGGCTGGCGCTGAACCCGCTGCACCTGGCATGGCCGCCGGGCGCGCCGGTGCGGGAGATCTTCGCCGAGTGCGTGCGCGCCGCCGGCATCGACGGGCCCGCCTTCGCCGCCAACGATGTCAACCTCGCCGCGCTCGCCGAACACCGGCACGGCGCGGGACGCGGCGCCCGCGACCTGCTGTGCGTGGCCACCGGGCACCGGGGCGTCGGCGGCGCGCTGGTCCTCGACGGGCGGCTGCACTCGGGCAGTTCGGGCCTCGCCCTGGAGGTGGGCCACCTCACCGTCAACTCCGAGGGCCGCCCCTGCCACTGCGGCAGCCGCGGCTGCCTCGACGTCGAGGCCGACCCGCTGGCCTTCCTCACCACCGCGGGCCGCGACCCGGGCCCCGAGGTGTCCCTGCTGCAGCAGTGCAACGACCTGATCCGCCACGAGTACGCGGACCCGGCCGTCCGGGCCGCCGCCGAGGCGCTGATCGACCGGCTGGGCCTGGGCCTCGCGGGCCTGGTCAACATCCTCAACCCGGACCGGATCATCCTCGGCGGACTGCACCGCACCCTGCTGGACGCCGACCCGGAACGGCTGCGCGCGGTCGTCGCCGACCGCAGCCTGTGGGGCCGCAGCGGCGGGGTGCCCATCCTGCCCTGCACGCTGGATCACAACAGCCTGGTCGGCGCGGCCGAACTGGCCTGGCAGCCGGTCCTGGACGACCCGCTGGGCGCGCTGTCCGCCGTCTGACGCGGCCCCGGTCGCCGTACTCCCCGCGCGGTACCCGCACAGCAGCCGGCCGTACGACGACGCGGGCCCCCTCGGCGCGGGAGTCTCGAAGCGTCAACCGGAAACAGCCGCTGGGAGATGGTTCGAGATGGAGACCCTCGCACAAGGCAACGGCGGACCCGGCCCGTGGATCCTGTTCCTCCCGCTGATCTGGGCGGCCGTCGTCGTCGGGGCCGTCGTCGTGCTGCGGCGCACCCTGTGGCGCGGACCGCGCGGGCCCTGGCAGGCGATGGGGGAGCAGCGCCCGTCGGGCGACTCGCCGCTCGCGGTGCTCGGCCGCCGCTTCGCCTCCGGGGAGATCGACGAGGAGGAGTACGGGCGCCGGCTGTCCGTCCTGGACGAGCGGTTCGGATCCAAGGGCGGCGGATGACCGCCGCCCCCTCACCGCCCGGTCAGCCGGCGACGGCCGACCGGGCGGGAGCGTGCTCGGGGCTGCGGTCCTGGGCGGCGGGCGCCGGTGGACCCGCCTCCACCAGCCGGCGCACCGCCGGCTCCGCGGCCGTGCGGCGGACCCGGTGGACGGGCGTCCTCGCCGGCGGCGGGCTCGTCGGGAGCGTGAACCAGACGACCTTGCCCCTGTCGCCGTCGGGCCGCACGCCCCAGCTCTCGCTCATCTCGGCCACCATCGCGAGCCCGCGCCCGCAGGTGGCCAGGGGTTCCGCGTCCTCCACGACCGGGAGGCGGGGATCTCGGTCGCGCACCGAGACCGTGAGCCGGTCGAGCAGCAGCTCGATCTCCACGGTGCACGTCTTGTCGGGCTGGGCATGCCGGTGGACGTTGGTCAGCAACTCCGTCACACCGAGCGCCGCTCGGTCTATCAGTGGATCCAGGTGCCAGTAGCGCAACTGCGCAGATACGATTCTTCGGATCTGGCCGATCCGCGACGGCAGGGCCTGGAGCTCCACCGTGCAGTGCCTGCTTGGGTGACTGATCACGGCTGCGACTCCCCGACGTGAGGTCCGGAAGAACACGGAGTTCGGATCCAGCAGGAGCCTGCGTGGAGACGGCCGCCTGCTGTCGTGGCCGGCGGGCTGGTTCGCAGCGTTATCGCCGGTAAACCCAGAGTGACGTGTGTCCAGAGTGGCGCAAGGGGTTCGGGGCCGCAACTCGCGGACGACGACCGGGCACGCGGCCCGCGTGGCGCTCAGTCACCGCGCCCGGCAGCCCTGCGCACCGCCTCGATGAACCGGCGCGCCGCGGGCGGCCCCGGCTCGCCGGGCGCCGGGTCCCGGTCGCCCAGCGTCAGCAGGTACCGCTTGCCGTCGAGGTCGGCCATCGCCCGGTCCTGCGGCGCGAACCAGGGCCTGGAGGCCCGCACCGCCCGCACCGGCGCGCTGTCGATCTCGCTGCCGTAGCTGGTGAGCAACTCCAGCCTGCCGTCGCTGATCCGCACCTGCCCGGCCCGGGTGAGGGAACGCAGGCCCTTGCCTATGCGCACCCCCCTGGCCCTGAACTCCGGCTCCGCCATGCCCTCCTGCCCCCTCGCGCGTCGTTCCCTCCGGGCCGTGCCCCCTGACGCCGTGCAGTCTGCCCGCCACGGTGAGCGAACGCCAGAGGTCCGGCGCGCCGGTCACGGTCACCCGGAGCACTCGGCCGAATGCGCCCCCCGCCGGGTGTGATCCGCTTTCGGCCGTCCGACCCCCAGTCGCCCTTTGAGCCGCTCAAAGAAGCGTTTATGCAGGTGAGCGGCGTGCGCCGGGCGCATATGATCGGTGTGCCGATCGCCTGACGCGCCGTCGGCGCCCCAGCGTAAGGAGCACCGCCGTGAGTTCGCGCACCCCGCACCCGACCGGCGCCGGAGCCGCCCTCGACACCCTCGACGTCGACCGCAGCGACCCCGCCCACCGCGGCTGGCTCAAAGAGGCGGTCCGCAAGGTGCAGGCCGACGCCAACCGCTCCGCCGACACCCACCTGCTCCGGTTCCCGCTGCCGGAGCACTGGGGCATCGACCTCTACCTCAAGGACGAGTCCACCCACCCCACGGGCAGCCTCAAGCACCGGCTCGCGCGCTCCCTGTTCCTCTACGCCCTGTGCAATGGCTGGATCCGGCCCGACCGCCCGGTGATCGAGGCGTCCAGCGGTTCGACGGCCGTCTCCGAGGCCTACTTCGCCAAGCTGATCGGCGTGCCGTTCGTCGCCGTGATGCCGCGCACGACGAGCGCCGAGAAGATCCGCCTGATCGAGTTCCACGGCGGCCGGTGCCACTTCGTGGACGACCCGCGCACCATGTACGAGGAGTCCGCCCGCCTCGCGGCGGAGACCGGCGGCCACTACATGGACCAGTTCACCTACGCCGAGCGGGCCACGGACTGGCGCGGAAACAACAACATCGCCGAATCCATCTTCCGCCAGCTGGAGTTGGAGCGGTTCCCGGAGCCCGCGTGGATCGTCGCCACGGCCGGCACCGGCGGCACCTCGGCGACCGTCGCGCGCTACGTCCACTACATGCAGCACGACACCCGCGTCTGCGTCGCCGACCCGGAGAACTCCTGCTTCTTCGAGGGCTGGACCACCGGCGATCCGGACGTCACCTGCGACTGCGGCTCGCGCATCGAGGGCATCGGCCGGCCGCGCATGGAGCCCAGCTTCGTTCCCGGCGCCGTCGACCGGATGATGAAGGTGCCCGACGCGGCGAGCGTCGCCGCGGTCCGCGCCCTGGAGCGGGCCATCGGCCGCAAGGCGGGCGGCTCCACGGGCACCGGGCTGTGGAGCGCGCTGAAGATCGTCAGTGAGATGGTGGCCGAGGGGCGCAACGGCAGTGTGGTCACCCTGCTGTGCGATCCGGGGGACCGCTACCTCGACAAGTACTACTCCGATGCCTGGCTGGCCGAGCAGGGCCTGGACGTCACCCCCTACGCGGCGGCGATCGACACGCTGCTGGCCACCGGGGTGTGGCCCGGCTGACGCGGCCCGGCGGACCGCGCGTCAGGCCTCCTCGGCGCCGTCGGCCCCGGGCTCCTCCTCGCCCGCCACCACCAGGCGCCGCAGGTGCTCGGAGATCTCCGCCCGCGCCCCGGCCGACAGCCCGGCGTCCGTCACCAGCGTGTCCACCTGGTCCAGTGCCGCGAACGAACTCAGCCCCACCGTCCCCCACTTGGTGTGGTCGGCGACCACGACGACCCGCCGCGCCGACTGCACCAGCCGCCGGTTGGTCTCGGCCTCCGCGAGGTTGGGCGTGGACAGGCCGGCCTGCGGCGATATCCCGTGCACCCCGAGGAACAGCACGTCGAAGTGGAGCATCGCGATCGCCTGGTCGGCCACCGGCCCCACCAGCGAGTCGGACGGCGTGCGCACCCCGCCGGTCAGCACCACCGTGGCCGTGCCCTGCCGCTGCCCCGAGGAGCGCTGGGCGGCGTGGAAGACGTCCGCCACCCGCACCGAGTTGGTCACCACGGTGAGGTCGGGCACGTCGACCAGCCGGTGCGCCAGCGCGTAGGTCGTCGTACCGCCCGACAGCGCGATCGCCGAACCCGGCGCGACCAGCTCGGCCGCCGCCCTGGCGATGTCCTCCTTGGCGGTCGGCTCCAGGCCCGACTTGGCCTCGAAGCCCGGTTCGTGGGTACTGGCCTCGAGCACCGGCACCGCGCCGCCGTGCACCTTCTCCAGCACTCCCTGGCGGGCCAGCGCGTCGAGGTCGCGGCGGATCGTCATGTCCGACACGCCGAGCTTGCGCGTCAGTTCGTTGACGCGGACGCCGCCCCGGCGGCGCACCTCGTCCAGGATCAGGGCGCGCCGCTGCTCCGCGAGGAGGTTCTGATTCTCGCTCACGTAACGCTCCGGTCCTTTCCTCGACCCGTCCGGCAGACCCGTGAACCCGCTGCGACGAGGACGTTCTCCCCGGTCCGGCGGTATGGGCGTCCCATCCTCGCACGGCACGCGCGGGGCCGCGCCACCGCCTGTCCCGTCGCGTACATGACAAGAACGTGTCCGCATCGTTGCCGGTGCGTCACACGGAACGGGGAGATTCCGTGACGAGGGGTGTGCATCATGGGCGCAGCCGGGATCCTGGTGACCGCGCGGTCCGCGCGGTCCGTTGCGGGACACTCAGCCGACGGTGCGTCACGGGGGAAGCGACAAGTGGACGTTGTACGGGAACGTGCCGCGGACGACGGGGCGTGCGGCCCCGTCGAGCGGCCGGAGGACACCGGGGCCGCCCTGGAACTGCTGGTGCACGGGGTGGGCGGCGCCACACCGGAGCACATGCTGGACGACCCGCGCACGGTGCGGGTCTCCGGCGACGACACGGCGGCCGTCTTCCGCCGCGCCGACGACGTCGAGGCGGACGGCACCGAGGGCGCCCGCCGCGACGGGCGGCCGGTGCCGGAGGCGTACGTCTGGTGCAACCTCACCTCGGGCAACGGCGCACGCGCCCTTTGGCTGCTGCTCCTGCCGTTCATGGTCGTCAACCTCGCCCACTGGATGCGCCCCTCGGCCAAGGGCCGGCAGGGGACGGTCCGGCTCTACGGCGCCCTGGTGCGGCTCGTGGGACTGAGCCTGACCGTGCTGCTGGTCGCGACGGCCTGCGTGGTCGCGATGGACCTGACGGCCTGGCAGTGCGCGGGCACGCGCGCGTGCGCCGAGGCGCACACCTGGCTGCGCTTCGCGTCGCCCACCGCGTCGGGCGGCGGCTGGTGGAGCCCGCCCGGCCGCAGACTCGCCCTCGCCGCCGCCGTCCCCACCGCCCTGGTGGCCCTGCTGTGGTACCTCTCCCGGCGGACCTGGCGCACCTACGAGTCCGAGCAGCCGGTCGCCCGCGCCGAGGCCGACGACACCAGCCCCACGGCGCTCGGCCGCCCCGGCTTCTGGTTCGGCCGCAGGCTGGTGGCCCGGCTGCGCGGCGCGCACACGGCGGCCGGCCTGCTGACGGTGGCCGCGGCCCTCACCCTCCCCGCCGCCGCCCACGACCGCGACCCCGGCGGCCCCGCCGCCCTGGAAACGCTCGGCATCCTCCTGCAGGCGGCGCTGACCGCCTGCGCGATCACCGTGGTCGCGGTCGTCTGCGGACGCGGACGCAGCGAACGGCGCCTCGACCGCGGGGACGACCCCGCCGTCGTCCGCCGGCTGCCCGCCGTCGCGCTCCTGCTGCTCGCCCTCGCGCTGCCGTACGCCGGCTGGGACCGCCCGGAGTGGCGCTCGGCCGACGGACTGCCCGGCGACGCGGCCTTCGGCGGCATCGCCCTCGTCCAGGGCCTGCTGGTGATCGTCCTCGCGGTGATCGCCCACCTGCTGTACCGCACCGGCCGGCTCCCCGGCGACCGCACCGCCATGCGGGGACTGGCCGGCCCCGCCGTCGCCCTGCTGGCCTGCGCCCTCGGCGGAGTGATGACCGGGGGCCTGTCCCAGCGCGTCGCCGACTGGCTGGACGGCACCGGCGACGGACTGCCCGGCGCCCCGGTCCTGCTGACCTGGCAGGCGTCCGTGATCCCGCCCCTGCTGGCCGTCCTGCTGCTCCTCACCGCCTGGCAGGCATGGCGCACCCGCGCGCTCGCCCGCGCCGAGCGCGCCGCCGTCGAGGCCGAGTACGCCGAGGAGGCCAGGAACCCCGAGCGCACCCGCGTCATCGCCCGCGTCCGCGCCATGGCCACGCTCACCGACCGCGGCCCCCTGTTCGTCGCCGTCGTCTGCGCGGTGACGCCGGCCCTGGGCGCCGCCGCGCTCATCGGCGGCATGACCTCGGGGGAGACCCCGAGCCAGGCCGCCCGGGGCGCCCATCCGCTGGTGCACGGCGCGGCCGAGACCGCCCAGGCGCTCGGCTCCTGGTTCATCGGGATCGGCTTCCTGATCTTCGTCACCCTGGGCCGGCGCGCCTACCAGGACGCCTCCGCCCGGCGCACCATCGGCATCCTGTGGGACGTCGGCACCTTCTGGCCGCGCGCCGCCCACCCCTTCGCACCGCCCTGCTACGCCGAGCGCGCGGTGCCCGACCTGACCTGGCGGGTCGCCACCTGGACCCGCGCCACGGGCGGACGGCTGGTCATCTCCGGCCACTCCCAGGGCAGCGTCCTCGCCGCCGCAACGGCCTGGCAGCTGCCTCACGCCGTCCGCAAGCGGGTCGCCCTGCTGACGTACGGCTCCCCGCTGGAGCGGCTGTACGGCCGCTGGTTCCCCGCCCACTTCGGGCCCGAGTCGCTCGCCGCCCTGCACGACGAGGTCGACTGCTGGCGCAACCTGTACCGGCTGACCGACCCCATCGGCGGCCCCGTACGGGTGCCGGAGAACGGCGGCCCGCGCGTCGACTGCGAGCCGCTGAAGGACCCCCTCGCCCACGGCCGCACCGACCTGCACCCGCTGCCCGCGCCGATCCTCGGGCACTCCGACTACCAGGCCGACCCGGTGTTCGCCCACGAACGCGACCGGCTGCTGGACCGGCTGAGCCCGCCCGAGGTGCCCGCCCAGCGGCCGACGGGGTCCTGAACGGACGCCGCCCTCACGGCAGTTCCGGCACGTCCTCCGGGTACAGCAGGGTCAGGTCGTCCGTGCTCGTCTCGTCGAGCTGGGCGACCCGGCTCGCATGGCGCTCCACCATCGCCTCGAAGGTCTGCCGGGCGGTGCGGCCGTTGCCGAACGCGGGGCCCTTCGGGATCGCGGTGAAGTACTTCGTCAGCGCCTCGGCGGTCCCGGGGGCCAGCCGGTACTCGTGCTCCTCGGCCTGCTGCTCCACGATCCGCAGCAGCTCGCCGGGCCCGTAGTCGCCGAAGGTGATGGTGCGTGAGAAGCGTGAGGCCACGCCCGGATTGACGGACAGGAACCGCTCCATCTCGGCGGTGTACCCGGCCACGATCACCACGACCGCGTCCCGGTGGTCCTCCATCAGCTTCACCAGCGTGTCGATGGCCTCCTTGCCGAAGTCGCGGCCCGCGTCCTCGGGCGACAGGGCGTACGCCTCGTCGATGAACAGCACGCCGCCGCGGGCCCGCTGGAAGGCCTCCTGGGTGCGGATCGCGGTGGAGCCGATGTGCTCGCCGACCAGGTCCACCCGGGACACCTCGACCAGGTGGCCCTTCTCCAGCACGCCGAGCGAGGCCAGGATCTCGCCGTACAGCCGCGCCACGGTGGTCTTGCCCGTGCCGGGGGAGCCGGTGAAGACCAGATGCCGCTTGACCGACGCCGCCTTCAGGCCCGCCTGCTGCCGGCGCCGCCCCACCTCGATCATGTCGGTCAGGGCGCGCACCTCGCGCTTGACGCTCTCCAGCCCGACCAGCGCGTCGAGTTCGCCGAGGACCTCCTTCGAGGAGCGGACCGGCCGCTCGGAGCCTGCCGCGGCGATGAGCGGCTCCTGCTCGGTGGACCGCTGCCCGGGAATCGCGCCGAGCAGCCCCGGCGTCGCCCCCGGCGCCGACGTCTCCACGGCCGTCTCACGCGCCGCCGGCGGCCGAACGCCGGCACTCTCGTCGCTGCTGCAGTCCTCGACCACCGGACCACTGCCCGGCCCGGCGTCGGGACCGGCGTCCGCGAACTCGTAGCCGCCGCGCGCACAGCGCTCCGTACGGCACTTGCGCAGCGTCGTGCGGCAGCCGTCGATCACGTGGAAGCCGTAGCCGCCGCTGCCGCGCACCCGGCAGCCGGCGAACGTGCCCCGGCCGCCCGCGGACACGTAGAAGCCGGCCTCGGCGGGGGAGTCGACCGTGCAGCGCTCGATCGTGGGGTCGGCGCCCTTGGTGACGATGACGCCGGTCTGCACGCCGTCCAGCGTGCAGTTGGCCAGCGTGCCGCCGCTGCCGTGGTCGCGGAACCACGCCCCGGTCGCCGCCTCCCGGATGCGGCAGTCGTCGAGCTGCGCGGTCGCGCCGTCGCTCACCGACACCGCCGTGTTGCGCACCTGCGACAGATCGCTGTCGACCACGTCCGCGCGCGAACCGCGGTCGAGCACGAACAGCGCGTCCGGCACGTCGTGCACCCGGCAGGAGTCCAGCACCGCCGTCGCCCCGTCGCTGACCCACACGGCCGGGTAGTCGCCGGTGCTGTCGAAGATCTCGCACTGGTTGGCGTCCACGCGGGTGCCCGGGTCCCACACCGACAGGCCGTTGCGCCCGAACTGCCGCACGCTGGTGCGGGTCAGCGTCAGCACCGCGCGGGAGCGCAGGTCGACCGCGTTCTCCGGGATGTCGTGGATACGGCAGTCCGCGAGCGTGAGCACAGCGTCCGTGTCGAGGGTGACGCCGTCGGACGTGGTGCGGTGCACATCGCAGTCGGCGAGGTGCGCGGTGGCCCGGGCGGTGATCTGCACGCCGCTTCCCCGCACCTCGTAGACCTCGCAGCCCACGGCCTCCAGCGCGGAGTTCTCACCGGTCGCGGTCAGCCCCGAGCCCGCGGCGTGGTGCACCCGGCAGCGCTCCAGCCGCGGATGGCCGCCGCCGCGCACCGCGACTCCCGCCTGCCCGGCCGCGACGACCTCGCACTCCTCGAACACCCCGCCCCCGCCGTCGACCACGGCGATCCCGATGCCCGCCGGGTTGTCGACGGTGCACCGCCGCACGGTCGGCCGCGCCCCGCCCCGGACCTCTATCCCGGTCGCGGACCGGGTGACGACGCGGACGTCGCTCAGCTCCGGCGCGCCCTCCTCGATCAGCAGCGCGGGCGCGGCGGCGTCCTGGCCCTCCACGAGCAGGTCCTGGACGATCGCGGAGGCGCGCACGGTCAGCGGCACCCCGTCGGCGGGCGCGATCCGCACCGAGCCGGGCGAGCCCTCCGGGCCGCGCAGCGTCACCGCGCGCTGGACGACGAGGTTCTCCCGGTAGGTGCCGGGGGCGACGGTGAGCACGTCGCCGTCGGCCGCGGCCTCCAGGGCGGCGGCGAGCGATGCGTACTCACCCGTGCGGCGCCGCCACCGCGACGTGCCGGTGTGCGTCACCTGGACCGTGCCCTGTGCCATGGCGTTGCTGTGCCCCCACCTCGTGGTACGTGTGGCTCGTTCGCCCTCGGGTGCGTCCCTCGGGCGCCCTCGCGCGCGGGTCGATGCCGACGTCGGGTTCGGCCGGTCCACCGTAGCGTGCGCGCGGACCACGGGTTGACCGCGGCCGAAAGGCGGTCAGCTGCCGGTGCCGGTCCTGCCCCAGTCCGGGCCCACCCGCTCCCAGGCCCGGTCCCAACAGGCGTATCTGCGGCGGACCAAGTACCAGACCACCAGCCGTCTGGCGCCCTCCGCCAGGGCGGCCGTCAGCAGCGTCACGCCGAACCCGGCGAGCACCGCGTGCGTCGTGGCCATCGCCGGGTCCAGCGGGCGGGCGACGAGGTGGCCCCGCCCGTCCGTCCATGTGGTGAAGCGGTCGCCCGGCCGGGGCGCGGCGAGCCTCGTGAGCACCTCGCCGCTGCGCACCGAGCCGTCCGGCGCGGTCCAGCGGGCCAGCACCCGGGTACGGGTGTCGCGCACGAACGCCTCCGGGTCCACGGGCGGCGCGGAGCGCTCCACCGGTCGTACGACGGTCGCGGTCACCAGGTGGCGGGAGCGGTGCTGCTCGCCGACGGACTCCTGGAGGGACTCCTGGGCGAGGGCGCCCGCCAGGGCGCCGGCGACCGGGGCGCCGACGAGGATCAGCAGCAGGGCGGCCAGCGCCGTCCAGGCCTCCGCCAAGTCCGTTCGGCGGCACAGCGGATTGCGCCGCCACCGCCGGATTCCGCCGATCGCCCGCACGCCGGCCCCCCTTCCCTCCGCTTCCCGCCCTCTCCCACCCGACTCACGCGGTGCGACGGTTCAACGCGCGGACGAGGGCGGGGGGTTCCCGGGGAGGCCGGTGCGGCTAGCCGAGGACGCGGACCGGGTCGCCGACGCGGATGGTGCCGCGGGACTCGGGCACCAGGTTCTGGCCGAAGACCACCTTGCCGCCGATGCGGCGGTGTCTGCCGAGCGTGTGCAGCGGCTCCCGGCCGCGCTCGGCGCTGCCCTGGTCGGTGGTGGTCACGACGCAGCGCGCGCACATCTTGGGGACCCGGAAGGAGACGTCGCCGATCGCGATGCGCCGCCAGCCGTCCTCCGCCCAGGGTTCGGCGCCCGCGACGACCACGTTGGGCCGGAAGCGGTTCATCGGCAGCGGGCCCTCGTGGGCGTGTTCCCCCTCGGCGATGAGCGCGTTGAGCGCGTCGAGGGAGGCGGTGGAGGTGACGAGGAGGGGGTAGCCGTCGGCGAAGCTCACCGTCTCGCCGGGCAGCGCGTAGTCCGGGTCGACCGGCCGGCGCGTGGCCGGATCGTCCATGTGCACCAGACGGGCGCCGACGCCGAGGAACGTGCTGCACCAGTCGTGCGCGGCGCGGTCGGCCAGGACCCCCTCCACCTTGTCCCGGAAGATCTCCAGCGTGACCGTGCCGACCGGCTCCGGGACGGCCACCGTCAAGGGCTCCATGCCGGGCGCGGACAGCAGGACGCCGCCGGGCACGAGCTCGGCGGCGGCCAGCGCGAGGCGCGCTTGCTGGCGCTGGGTGATGACCTTTCCCCCGTCGTCGATCAGCACCCAGCGCCGGTCCCCGGCCAGACCCCAGGGCTCCACGACGGCCTCCGCGGGCGCCAGAGCCCTCAGTGCCTTGACCGGATGGACGTGAATCGACTGCAGCTGCGCGTTCCCCATGAGGCAATCGTGCCAGGCGGCGCCGACAACGCCTCGTCGGGGCCGCTCAGTAGCCGCGGTACTGCTGGTTGTTGTACGGGTCCTGGTACTGGGGCTGCTGGGGGCGCGGGGCCGCCGGACGCATCGCCTCGTACCCGGCCGGGGCCGCGGGGCGCGGGGGCTGCGGCTGGGGCCCGGGGTATCCGCGCGGGGCGGCGGCCTGCTGCGGGATGTACGCGGTGGGCGCCTGGTGCAGCGGGGCGGGCTGCGGCTGCTGCGGGTAGCCGTAGGAGGGCTGGACCGGGGCCGCGGGCAGGGCGGGCAGCGCCGACGGGAGAGCGGGCAGGTGGCTGCTCGGGGCGTCGTACGCGGCGGGGACCCGGATCGGGGCGATCTGCGGGGTGCCCCGCTCGGCCACGAGCGAGTCGTAGATCGGGGTGTCCGGGAAGGAGGCGGAGTAATAGCCGCCGCCATAGGTGGAGCGGGGGGAGGTCATGCCCATAAGTTAAGCCCACGATGTGCTGGTTGGGGAGACCGATAAGAAGGTTGTTTTCCGTGTCGGCGGTGACGTGGGCTCCCCAATGCGAGCGAACTCGGGAAAAAGGGGCGGCGAGCGGCCGCTCGATCGTGTAAAGCCTCAGTTCCCGGGGGGTTACCGGCGGTTGGCCAGTTGTCTTGGGGCCCTTGCGAAGGGCCCGGCATGAAGGGGGACGAACATGTCGATGCCGAAGGGATCGAACGTTCCGGTGCCGACGGCGGCGCTGCGCGTCGAGGTGGGCTGGGAGACCGGTCCCGGCGTCCCCGACGTCGACGCCTCGGCGCTGGCCCTGGCCGGCGGAAAGGTCCGCTCCGACGCGGACTTCGTCTTCTACAACCAGCCGGCGCACGCCTCGGGCGCCGTCCGGCACGAGGGCAGGCGCGACCTCGGCGCACGCGTCACCGACACCCTCCTCGTCGACCTCGCGCGTGTGGAGCCCGCCGTCGAGACCGTGGTGGTCGCCGCCTCGGCGGACGGGGGCCCGTTCGGCCGGGTGCCCGGCCTCTGCATCGAGGTCCGGGACGCCGCCCGGGACACGGTGGTGGCGCGGTTCGACAGCACCGGGGCGAGCGTCGAGACGGCCTTCGTGCTGGGGGAGTTCTACCGGCGGCAGGGCGCGTGGAAGTTCCGCGCGGTGGGGCAGGGGTACAGCAGCGGGCTCGAAGGGCTGGCCACGGACTTCGGCATCACGGTGGACGAGCCGCAGCACGGGCCGGCCCCGACGGCCGCGGCGACTCCGGCCCAGGCCCAGCCCCCGGCTCCGGTGGCGCGTACGGCCGCTGCGCCGTCCGCCCCCGCCCCGCCCGCCACCGCGCCCTCCGCTCCCGCCGCCCCGGTCCGGCTGACCAAGGTCACGCTCACCAAGACCGCGCCCTCCGTCTCCCTCGCCAAACAGGGCGGCACCTCCGGCGCGCTGCACGTGAACCTCAACTGGCAGACGCGCAAGCAGTTCTCCGGCTGGACCGGCAAACTCGGCCGTGCCGTCGCCCAGCACACGGACCTCGACCTCGACCTGTGCGCCCTGTACGAGCTGGCCGACGGCAGCAAGGGGGTGGTCCAGGCCCTCGGCAACGCCTACGGCTCCCTGCACCGGCCGCCGTACATCCACCTCGACGGCGACGACCGCACCGGCGCCGTGGCGAGCGGCGAGAACCTCACCGTCAACCTCGACCACAAGGACGCCTTCCGGCGCATTCTCGTCTTCGTCACCATCTACGAGGGCGCCCGCTCCTTCGCCGACCTGCATGCCACGGTCACCCTGCGCCCCCAGCACGGCGCCCCGATCGACTTCTCCCTGGACGAGTGCACCGTGCCCTCACCGGTGTGCGCCCTCGCGCTGATCACCCGTACCGGCACGGACCTGGTCGTCCGGCGCGAGGCCCGCTACCTGGTGCCCGAGCGGGGCGTCAGCCCGCAGCGGACCGTCGACCACGCCTACGGCTGGGGCATGAACTGGACACCGGGCCGCAAGTGATCGGGCCCCACGCCGCCCGGCGCTCACCCCTCGTCCGGAACGGCGCCGGGACGGGCGTAGGTGCGGCCCTTCCAGGCGGCGCCGCGCCCGCGGTGGTGCTGCACCGCCGAGTCGACCGTCATCAGCAGGTACAGCAGCGCCGTGAACGGCAGCAGGGGAGCGAGCCACGGCGGCTGCCCGTAGTAGTGGAGCATCGGGACGTACGTCCCCGTCATCACGAGCCAGGCCGCCCCGCCGAGCGCCGCGGCGGCCGCGTCGCCACCGGCGAGACCCGCGGCCAGGGCGGCGGGCGGCGCCAGGTAGACGAGGACCAGCCCGGCGACCGTGCCGAGCAGCAGCAGCGGGTTGTGCCGGAGCTGGGCGTAGGCGCTGCGGGAGACCATGCGCCACAGGTCGCGCAGGCGCGGATAGGGGCGGACGCTGTCCACGCGGTCGGCGAGCCCCAGCCACAGCCGCCCGCCGGCCGCGCGGACGGCCCGCGCGAGCGCCACGTCGTCGATGACGGCGTCCCGGACGGCGTCGGGGATCCGCGCGCGGACGGCCGTCTCCGTGCGCAGCAGCACGCACCCGCCCGCGGCGGCGGCCGTGCGCGCCCCCTCCCGGCCGATGCGGCGGAACGGGTACAGCTGCGCGAAGAAGTAGACGAACGCCGGGACGACCAGCCGCTCCCACAGGGTGTCGACCCGCAGCCGGGCCATCTGCGACACGATGGCGAAGCCGCCGGTGCGGGCCGCCGCCACCAGCGTCCGCAGGCTGTCCGGCGCGTGCGCGATGTCGGCGTCCGTCAGCAGCAGGTACTCGGGCTCCCGCGCGCGGGCGATGCCGATGCCGTGCCGCACGGCCCACAGCTTGCCCGTCCAGCCCGCCGGCGGCTCGCCGGGACGGGCCACGGTCAGCGGCAGCCCGCCGTGCCGCAGCGACAGCTCGCGGGCGACGTCGCCGGTGCCGTCCGTGCTGCCGTCATCGACGAGCACGACCTCGGCCCGGCCGGGGTAGTCCTGCGCCAGCAGCGACGGCAGGCTCGACGGCAGCACCGCCGCCTCGTCGCGCGCCGGCACGACGACGCAGACGTACGGCCACGCGTCCGGATCCCGGCGCGGCGGCAGCCGCACGTCGGTGCGCCAGAAGAAGCCCTGGCCGAGCAGCAGCCACAGCCAGGCGAGGAGGGAAGCGGCGGCGGTCCACACGATGGCGCTCACCCGCGCAGTGTGCCCCACCCGGCGGGCCGGGAAGGGCCCATCGTCTATCGTGGCCGGGTGAAGATCGCGCTCATGGACTCCGGAATCGGCCTGCTGGCGGCCACCGCCGCGGTACGGCGCCTGCGGCCCGACGCCGATCTCGTGCTCTCCCTCGACCCGGACGGAATGCCGTGGGGACCGCGCACCCCCGAGGACCTCACCCGGCGCGCCCTGGCCGTCGCCGAGGCCGCCGCCGCGCACCGTCCCGACGCCCTCGTCGTCGGCTGCAACACCGCCACCGTGCACGCGCTGGCCGCCCTGCGCGCCCGCCTGGAGCCCGCGCTGCCGGTCGTCGGCACCGTGCCCGCGATCAAGCCGGCCGCGGCCGGCGGCGGCCCCGTCGCCATCTGGGCCACCCCCGCCACCACCGGCAGCCCTTACCAGCGCGGGCTCATCGAGGAGTTCGCCGACGGCGTCGCCGTCACCGAGGTGCCCTGCTGGGGACTGGCCGAGGCGGTCGAACGCGCGGACGAGTCGGCCATCGCCGCCGCGATCGCCGCCGCGGCCGAACTGACCCCCGACGGGACCACCACCGTCGTCCTCGGCTGCACCCACTACGAGCTGGTCGCCGAACGCATCCGCGCGGCCGTGCACCAGCCCGGCGCTGCTCCGCTCGTCCTGCACGGCTCGGCCGGCGCCGTGGCCGCCCAGACCCTGCGCCGCCTCGGCGTCCGCCCCGCGCCCGAGGCCGGGCCGCCCGGCGCGGTGACGGTGCTGCTGAGCGGGCGCGAGGGCCCGCTGCCCGCCGCCGCCCTCACCTACGAGGAGGGCAGGCTGCTCGCCACGGCCAGCCCCGCCCACTGAACCGGCCACGCACGGACCACCGGCCCGCCGGTCACGCTGCGCGACGGCCTCCCCGCGCAGCGAAAGCTGAGTAACCTCGAAACATGAGGGACCACCCCCGCGACGCGCACACCCCGCACCCCGACGTCTGGACCGGACGCGCCACCAACCGGGTCCAGTGGCTGCTGGCGCCGATCGGCTGCGCCTGTCTCGCGCTCGGCATCGAACTGGCCGTGGACTCCCCCTGGACCGACGGCGTCGTTCCGCTCGTCATGTCCGTCGTCGGCTGCATCGCGGCCGGACTGCTCGTGCTGTTCGGCACCCTCGCCTTCGTGCACGTCGCGCTGCGGGTCGACCAGGAGTGCCTGGAGGTGCGCTGCGGCCACATGGGCGTGCCGCGTCGCCGCATCCCCCTCTCGCACGTCGTCGGCGCCGAGTTCGTCGAGCACGTCACCCCCCGCCACTGGGGCGGCTGGGGGTACCGCTGGCGGCCCGAGAAGGGCACCGCGGTCGTCGTCCGGCGTGGCGAGGGGCTGCGGCTGCGGCTGGGGGACGGCCACACGTTCACCGTCACCGTCGACGACGCGGAGGCGGCCGTACGCGTGATCAGGGACCGGCTGCGGCCGACCACCCCCGGCACGGCCCACTGAGATCCCACCGACCGGCGAGCGGGTTTCCGCTCCGCCCGCGCTGTGGGCCGTCCGGCCCGCCGCCGTACACTCCGGGAGTGACCGTCACCGCAACCTCCGTGGCCGCGTCGGACGACGTGGACCCCGCCGCGGCGCCCGCCTCGCGCGCCGCGCGGCTGCTGCGCCGCCTGCTTCCGGCCGCCGTCGCGGCGCTCTGCGGAGTGCTGCTCTACGTCAGCTTCCCGCCCCGCACCCTGTGGTGGCTGGCCCTGCCGGCCTTCGCCGGATTCGCCTGGGTGCTGCGCGGCCGGAGCCGCAGGGCGGCCCTCGGTCTCGGTTACCTCTTCGGCCTCGGGTTCCTGCTGCCGCTGCTGGTGTGGACCGGCGTGGAGGTGGGGCCGGGGCCCTGGCTCGCCCTGGTCGCGATCGAGGCGCTCTTCGTCGCGCTCGTCGGCGTCGGCGTCGCCGCCGTGTCGAAGCTGCCGGGAGCGCCCGTGTGGGCCGCCGCGGTCTGGATCGCCGGCGAGGCGGTACGCGCGCGCGTGCCCTTCCACGGCTTCCCCTGGGGCAAGATCGCCTTCGGCCAGGCGGACGGCGTCTTCCTGCCGCTCGCCGCGGCCGGTGGAACGCCGCTGCTCGGCTTCGCGGTCGTCCTGTGCGGCTTCGGCCTCCACGACGTCGTCCGTCTCGTCCTTCGGCGCCGCCGCACCGGCACGGTCCGGCGGCCGGCCGCGGTCACGGCGCTGCTCGCCGTCGTCCTGCCGGTGGCCGGTGCCGCGGCCGCCCTTCCGCTGGTCGGCGACGAGGCCGAGGACGGCACGGCGACCGTCGCCGTCGTCCAGGGCAACGTCCCGCGCGCGGGCCTCGACTTCAACGCCCAGCGCCGCGCGGTCCTGGATCACCACGCCCGGGAGACGGAACGGCTGGCCGCCGAGGTGAAGGCGGGCAGGATGCCACGGCCCGACTTCGTGCTGTGGCCCGAGAACTCCTCCGACATCGACCCCTTCACCAACGACGACGCCCACGACGTCATCGACCGCGCAGCCAAGGCCGTCGGCGCGCCGATCTCCGTCGGCGGCGTCGTCGAGCGCGAGGGCAGGCTCCTCAACGAGCAGATCCTCTGGGACCCGGAAAAGGGCCCGGTCGACACCTACGACAAGCGGCAGATCCAGCCCTTCGGCGAGTACCTGCCGCTGCGCCCCCTGCTGGACGCGATCAACGACGACTGGACCGGCATGGTCCGCCAGGACTTCAGCCGCGGCGCCGAACCGGGCGTGTTCTCCCTCGGCGGCACCCGGGTCGGCCTCGTCACCTGCTACGAGGCGGCCTTCGACTGGACCGTGCGGGACACCGTCACCAGCGGCGCCCAGCTGATCTCGGTGCCCAGCAACAACGCGACCTTCGGCCGCAGCGAGATGACCTACCAGCAGCTCGCCATGTCCCGCATCCGCGCGGTCGAGCACAGCCGCACCGTCACCGTGCCGGTCACCAGCGGGGTGAGCGCGATCATCCTGCCGGACGGCACGATCAGCCGGCGGACCGGCATGTTCGTCGCCGACTCCCTGGTCCAGGAGGTGCCGCTGCGCTCCTTCGAGACCCCGGCCACCCGGCTCGGCATCCTGCCGGAGATCGCCCTGGTCCTCGTCGCCGGCGGCGGCCTCGGGTGGGCGGTGGCCGCCGGAGTGCGCGCCCGGCGCGCGGGGGACGCGTAGCCGTACGCGCGCGGGCGGACGGTGGCGGCCCGTTAGGGTCGCCGCATGGCTACTCCTGACTTCATCCGCACCCTGCGGGCCTCCGCCGGACACCAGCTGCTGTGGCTGCCCGGGGTGACCGCCCTCGTCCTCGACGACACGGGCAAGGTGCTGTTGAACCGCCGCACCGACAACGGCAGGTGGTCGCTGCTCGGCGGCATCCCCGAGCCGGGGGAGCAGCCGGCCGCGTGCGCCGTGCGGGAGGTCTACGAGGAGACGGCCGTGCGCTGCGTGCCCGAGCGGGTCGTGCTGGTCCAGGCCCTGCGGCCCGTCACCTACGAGAACGGCGACGTCTGCCAGTACATGGACATCACCTTCCGCTGCCGGGCCGTCGGTGGCGAGGCGCGGGTCAACGACGACGAGTCGCTGGAGGTCGCCTGGTTCGACGTCGACGCCCTGCCCGAGCTGGGCGAGTTCGCGACGCTGCGGATCAAGCAGGCGCTGTCGGACGACGCCCCCACATGGTTCGACACCACGAGCCTCGAATGAAGTGTGGGGGCTGACCACATGGGTCGTCCGGGGCACGCTGCCTAGGGTCGAGACATGACCGAGCCCCGTGCCCTCCCGGGCCCCCACGCCTCCCCGCTCGACCTCGGCGGCCGCACGGCCCTCGTCACCGGCGCCGCCGGCGGCATCGGAAGCGCCTGCGTGCTGCGCCTCGCGTCCGCCGGGGCCAAGGTCAGAGCGGTCGACCGGGACGCCGAGGGCCTGGAGCGGCTCACCGAGCGGTCGGCGGGCCTGCCCGGCAGCGTCGAACCGCACGTCCTCGACCTGACCGACCTGGACGCCGCCGAGGCCGCCGCCGCGGGCGCCGACGTCCTGGTCAACAACGCCGGGCTGCAGCTGGTCCGCCCGATCGAGGAGTTCCCGCCCGACGTCTTCCGCACGGTCCTCACCGTGATGCTGGAGGCGCCGTTCCGCCTCATCCGCGGCGCCCTGCCGCACATGTACGGGCAGGGCTGGGGCCGCATCGTGAACATCTCCTCCGTGCACGGCCTGCGCGCCTCGGCCTACAAGTCGGCGTACGTCGCCGCCAAGCACGGACTGGAGGGCCTGTCCAAGACCGCGGCCCTGGAGGGCGCCCCCCACGGCGTCACC
Organism: Streptomyces sp. NPDC006610; assembly: GCF_040611575.1. NCBI lineage: Bacteria > Bacillati > Actinomycetota > Actinomycetes > Kitasatosporales > Streptomycetaceae > Streptomyces > Streptomyces sp. NPDC006610. Next base: position 12,235 of record NZ_JBEXOP010000014.1, on the reverse strand, counting down.
TCGAACTGCGTCAACCCCGGCTATGTGCGCACGCCCCTGGTGGAGAAGCAGCTCGCCGACCAGGCCCGGGCGCACGGCATTCCCGAGGAGCGGGTGCTGACCGAGGTGCTGCTGCAGGACAGCGCCCTGAAGCGGCTCATCGAACCGGAGGAGGTCGCCGCCGCCGTGGCCTACCTGTGCGGCCCGCAGGCTTCCTTCATGACCGGCGCCTCGCTCGTCCTGGACGGTGGCTGGACCGCACACTAGTGCGACCACAGGCGGCCGTGTGCCGGGTGCGCCCCGAGTTCTCCACAGGGCTGACGGGCCGGCCGTGCGATGAGGAATCCTGTGAGCATGTCCCGCGATCACGTGCAGTCCACCGAGCGCCCCGGCGAGGGCCCGCCGGCGCCCCCGGGCGCCGCGGAGACCCCGTTCCTGGAACTGCTGGCCCGCGGCGCGTCCGCCGACGCCTATGAGCAGCCGGTGCTGCTGGCCCGCGCCGAGGGCCGCCCGCCCGAGTGGATCGCCGCGCTCGAACACGCCAAGCCGCTCGCCCTGCGGGTCCGCTCGGAGCTGGAGGGACGCCGCCGCCGGGAGGCCGAACTGTCGGCGCTCTTCGAGACCGCCCACGACCTCGCGGGACTGCGCGACCTGGACGCCGTGCTGCGGGCGATCGTGCAGCGCGCCCGCTCCCTGCTCGGCACGGACGTCGCCTACCTCAGCCTCAACGATCCCGCGCGGGGGGACACCTACATGCGGGTGACCGAGGGCTCGGTCGCCGCCCGCTTCCAGCAGCTGAGGCTCGGCATGGGCGAGGGCCTCGGCGGACTCGTCGCCCAGACGGCCCGCCCGTATGTGACCGACGACTACTTCAAGGACGACCGCTTCCAGCACACCACCGCCATCGACGCCGGCGTGCGGGACGAGGGCCTGGTCGCCATCCTCGGCGTGCCCCTCACGCTCGGCGACCACGTGATCGGCGTGCTCTTCGCCGCCGACCGGCGGGCGCGCGTGTTCGAGCGCGAGCAGATCGCGCTGCTCGGCTCCTTCGCCGCACTGGCCGCCGCCGCCATCGACACCGCCAACCTCCTCACCGAGACCCGTTCGGCCCTGGCCGACCTGGAGCGCGCCCACGAGATCATCCAGGACCGCAGCGCCGTGATCGAACGAGCCTCGGACGTCCACGACCGGCTCGCCGCGCTGGTGCTGCGCGGCGGCGGGGTGCACGAGGTGACCGCGGCCGTCTCCGAGGTCCTCGACGGCACGGTCGAGTTCACCGACGCCACCACCGCCCCCGCCCGGGCCCTGGAGGCCTTCCGCACCGAGAACCACGCCGTGCGGCACGGGGACGACTGGTACGCCGCCGTCACCGCCGGCGGCGAGCTGCTCGGCGCGCTGGTGCTGCGCGGCCACCCCGCCCTCGACCCCGTCGACCAGCGCACCCTGGAGCGCGCCGCGATGGTCACCTCCCTGCTGATGCTCGCCCGCCGCTCCGCAGCCGAGGCCGAACAGCGCGTCCGCGGCGAGCTGCTCGACGACCTCCTCGACGCCCGCGACCGAGACCCCCGCCTGCTGCGCGAACGCGCCTCCCGGCTGGACGCCGACCTCGACGCCGCCCACGTCGTGCTCGCCGCCCGCCTCGACGGCGTCACCGCCGACGCAGATGTGGAGGCGGACGCCCGCCGCCGCCTGTGGTCCGCCGCCTCCCACCTCGCCGCGACCCGCCACGGACTCGCCGCCGCCCGCGACGGCGGCACCGTCCTGCTGCTGCCCCTCGAACCGGGCGACACCGCCACCGGCCTGGCCCGCCGCACCGCCCGCCACCTCGGCACCGCCGTGCACGACGCGGTCACCGTCGGCGCCTCCGCCCCGGTCGAGCGCCTGCGCGACGACCGGGACGCCGTGCCCACCGCCTACCGCGAGGCCCGCCGCTGCCTGGACGCCCTGCGCCTGCTCGGCCGCACCGGGGACGGCGCCGCCGCCGAGGACTTCGGCTTCCTCGGTCTCCTCCTCGCCGCGGACCGGGACGTCGAGGGCTTCGTCGACCGCACCATCGGCCAGGTGGTGGCCTACGACGAACGCCGCGGCACCGACCTGGTGCGCACCATGGACGCCTACTTCGCGTGCGGCATGAGCCCCGCCCGCACCAAGGACGCGCTGCACGTGCACGTCAACACGGTCGCCCAGCGCCTGGAGCGGATCGCCCGCCTCCTCGGCGAGGACTGGCAGAGCCCGGCCCGCGCCCTGGAGATACAGCTCGCCCTGCGCCTGCACCGCCTGGCGGCCCCCGAACACCGCTGACCCCCGCACGCCGGAGGCGCACGGGGGCCGGCGGTCCGGGAACGGACCCGGGCATCACACGGTGCGGGCGTCCGCCTTCCGCGCCGTCGCCGCCGCGTCCTCCACGGACGCCGGGACGACGTCGGCGAGATCCCGGTTGCGGGTCTCCTTCGCCGCCGCCACGGCCACGATCGTCACCAGCGCCGCGGCGATCACGTACAGCGAGATCGGCGTCGAGCTGCCGTAGTCGTTCAGCAGTGCGGTGGCGATCAGCGGGGCGGGCGCACCGGCCGCGACCGAGGCGAACTGCGCGCCGATGGAGGCGCCGGAGTACCGCATCCGCGTCGCGAACATCTCGGAGAAGAACGCGGCCTGCGGTGCGTACATCGCCCCGTGCAGCACGAGGCCCACGGTGACGGCGAGCAGGAGACTGCCGAAGCCGCCGGTGTCGATGAGCGCGAAGAACGGGAACATCCACAGTCCGACGCCGGCCGCGCCGATCAGATAGACGGGACGGCGGCCGATCCGGTCCGACAGCGCGCCCCACAGCGGGATGACCGCGAAGTGCACGGCCGACGCGATGAGCACCGCGTTGAGCGCCGTCTGCTTGGAGACGCCGGCCGAGGTGGTGGCGTAGACGAGGATGAACGCGGTGATGACGTAGTAGCTGATGTTCTCCGCCATGCGGGCGCCCATGGCCACCAGGACGTCCCGCCAGTGGTGGCGCAGTACGGCGACGAGCGGCATCGTCTCCGCCTCCGCGGTGGCGTCCGCCTTGCGCGCCTCGGCCGATGCGAGCGCCTGCTGGAAGACGGGAGACTCGTCGACGGACAGCCGGATCCACAGACCGACGATCACCAGCACACCGGAGAGCAGGAACGGAATGCGCCAGCCCCAGCTGGTGAACGCGGCGTCGGACAGCACGGCGGTGAGCAGCGACAGCACGCCCGTCGCCAGCAACTGCCCGGCGGGCGCGCCCGTCTGCGGCCACGACGCCCAGAACCCGCGCCGCCGCGCGTCCCCGTGCTCCGACACCAGCAGTACGGCGCCGCCCCACTCGCCGCCGAGCGCGAAGCCCTGCACCAGCCGCAGCACCGTCAGCAGCACGGGTGCGGCGCTGCCGATCGTCGCGTGCGTGGGCAGCAGACCGATCGCGAAGGTCGCCCCGCCCATCAGCAGCAGGCTCAGCACCAGCAGCTTCTTGCGCCCGAGCCGGTCGCCGTAGTGCCCGAACACCAGAGCGCCGAGCGGCCGTGCGGCGAAGCCGACCGCGTACGTCAGGAAGGACAGCAGCGTGCCGACGAGCGGGTCGGACTCGGGGAAGAACAGCTTGTTGAAGACGAGCGCCGCGGCGGAGCCGTACAGGAAGAAGTCGTACCACTCGATGGTCGTCCCGATGAGGGACGCGGCGACGATGCGCTTGAGATTGGACGGGGCCGGCGGAGCGGCTGCGGGCGACGACATCGGCACCACTTCCTGGCGTTTCGACGGGGACGGTTGTTTGTCGCCACACCGTAGGAATCCGCAGGTCAGGCGCACATGTGGTGGGACAACATAGTTCGGGGGTTGGCTATGCGCGTGGCCACCATGCCGACGTGGGGAGAGGCGGCTCAGGGGGCAGTGGTGGTCGAAACGAACGCTGTCCCGGATGCGGGATTCTGACCGAGCACCAGGAGATCCGCGTGCCCGTGGACGTCGGCCGTGGTGCCGACGAAGGGCGAGGGGTGTACCGGGTGCACGTCTGGGGGTGCGTGCGCCGCAAGGTCGACGCCTTCCTGCTCCACGGCTCCCTGCCGGACCGCGGCGGCTCGTGCGGCGCGGAGGAGAGGACGAGTGAACGGCGGCGCGCACCGCAGCGTTTCGCCGTGAACATCCCGAATGCCCAGTAAGCAAATCGGACCTATGGTGCTGTCATGGAGCACTCACTCAGCCCTGCGGCCCTCGCCGAGCTGCGCCGCCCGCGCCCCTACCCCGCCGTGTCGGTGCTGACCCCGACGCACCGGCGTGAGCCGGACAACGCCCAGGACCGGGTGCGGCTGCGCAATGTGGTGGCCGAGGCCAAGCGGCAGTTGGAGGCCGACCCGGCGGTCACCCGCGAGCGGCGCGCCGACGTGGTCCGCGAACTCGACGAGGCCCTCGGAGAGGTCGATCTGACGTACGCCGAGGACGGTCTGGTGATCTTCGCGGCGCCGGGCGAGCACCAGGTGTGGTCGCTCGCCCGCCCCGTGCCCGAACGCGTGGTGCTCTCGGACACCTTCCTCACCCGCAACCTGGTCTCCGCGCAGGCCACGGAGCGGCCGTTCTGGGTACTGTCGGTCTCCGCCGACCGGGTCGCCCTGTGGAACGGCGGCGGGGGCCGGGTCGCCGAGGAGCACGTCGGCGGCTTCCCGCTCACCCGGCGCGAGCGGGACTTCGACCCCGAGCGCCAGGAGCGCCAGGGCGACACGCCGAGCAGCTTCCGCGACGAGGACACCCGGCACTTCCTGCGGGAGGCCGACGCCGCGATGGCGCGGATCCTGCGGGACAGCCCGCGCCCGCTGTACGTCACCGGGGAGCGGGCGGCGCTGTCCCTGCTGGAGGAGGTCGGCACCGTCGCACGGGACGGCGTGCACGTCCCGCACGGCGGCCTCGCGCACGGTTCGCCGGAGGCGGTGTGGCGGGCGGTGCGGCCGCTGGTCGCCGCCGAGGAGCTGAAGAACCTCGACGCCGTGACCCGGGAGTTGGAGGCGGCCCGAGGGCAGCGGGAGTTCGCGGCCGGCGTGGACGAGGTGTGGCGGCACGCCCAAGAGGGCCGGGTGCGGCTGCTGGCCGTCGAGGAGAACTTCCGGACGACCGTGCGCGACGACGGCGGCCATCTGGTCCCTGCCGGGAGCGAGGACCTGGACTCCCGCGAGGACATCGTGGACGAGATCGTCGAGCGGTGCCTGGACACCGGCGCCGAGGTGCGTTTCGTCCCCGACGGCGCCCTCGGCGACGCCGGCGGGATCGCCGGCGCGCTGCGTTACTGAGACGCCGCCCGTCACCAGCGCCTGCGCGGGGAGGCCGCCGCCGACGGCCTGGGCGACCATGTGGCGCCGGTCGGCATCATGCCGATCGCGGCCGAGCCCGGGCGGTTCGCGGCCGTCGCGGCGTACGACCGCGCCGGTGCGCGCTGCGGCTTCTCCCTCCGGGCGGGGCCCGACGCCTGCGGGAACATATGCCGGGGCATGACGAGCGGGCCCGCCACACCAAGGCGCGAGGTGTGTACGGGCCCTCCCTCGATCTTCGGCCGGGGCGCCCCTGGGGAGCCGGGCCGCGGGAACGGTCAGACGGTGGTCTTCACCGACTCCTCGTCCGTGTCCTCAGTGGTCTCACCGGCGTTGCGGGCGCGGACGAACTCGAGGAAGGAGTTCAGCTCGCGCTTGACGACAGGGGCGAGGAGGTAGAGGCCGATGATGTTGATGACGGCCAGCATGAACAGCACGGCGTCGGCCATGTCGATCAGGGTCTGGAGCGTCAACAGCGAGCCGGCGACGGCGAACAGGGTGTAGAGGACCTTGAACGTCAGCTCGCTGCCCCTGCTGCGGCCGAAGAGGTGGGTCCAGGCCTTGAGGCAGTAGTAGCCCCAGGTCAACACGGTGGAGATGGCGAACAGCAGCACCGCGACGGTGAGGATGTACGGGAACCACGGCATCACCGTCGCGAAGGCGTCGGACGTGATGGTGACACCGCCGATGGACTCGCCCGCGCGCGCCTCGGCCCAGCTCGCGGGGTTGGCGATGACGATGGTCAGCGCCGTCATGGTGCAGATGATGACGGTGTCGATGAACGGCTCCAGCAGGGCGACCAGGCCCTCGCTCGCCGGGTGCTTGGTCTTGACCGCGGAGTGGGCGATCGGGGCGGAGCCGAGACCGGCCTCGTTGGAGAACGCGGCCCGCTTGAAGCCGATGATCAGTGCGCCGAGCACACCGCCGGCCACGCCCTCGGGGTTGAAGGCGCCCTCGACGATGGTGGCGACGGCCGCCGGGACGGCCGTGACGTGGAACAGGATGACGACCAGGCAGGCGGCGATGTAGATGCCCGCCATCGCGGGGACGAGCTTGCTCGTGACGTTGGCGATGGAGCGGATCCCGCCGAGGAGCACGATGCCGACGAGCGCGGCGACGAGGACGCCGAAGAAGACCGCGCCGGCGGAGGAGCCCAGCATGCCGTCCTCGCCGCCGGTGACGGACACCAGCTGCGCGTAGGACTGGTTCACCTGGAAGAGGTTGCCGCCGAAGAGGCCGAAGAACAGGACGAAGAAGGAGGCGAGGAGCGCGAGGACCTTGCCGAGCTTCCTGCCGTTCTTGCCGAAGCGGTCCGCCAGGCCCTTGGGCAGGTAGTGCATCGGGCCGCCGGAGACGGTGCCGTCGGCGTGGACCTCGCGGTACTTCACGCCGAGGGTGACCTCGACGAACTTGGTGGCCATGCCGAGCAGGCCGCACAGGATCATCCAGAACGTGGCGCCGGGACCGCCGATCGAGACGGCGACGGCCACACCGGCGATGTTGCCCAGGCCGACCGTGCCGGAGACGGCGGCGGTCAGGGCCTGGAAGTGGTTGACCTCACCTGCCGACCCCTTCTCGTCGTACTTCCCGCGGACCACGTCGACGGCGAGCCTGAACTTGCGGATCTGGACCAGTCCGAACCAGGCGGTGAAGACCAGACCGGCGACGACGAGCCAGGCGACGATGAGCGGGAGCTCCGTACCGGCGACCGGGACGGAGTAGAAGACCACTTCCCCGAGCCAGGTGGCTATGGGCTCGAAGAATCCGCTGACGGCCTCGTCGACGGATGTGGTGAGGGAGTCGAGTGACACGGTGGTTACCTCGATGGCGCAGGACCGGCGCATGAGTCTGCGCCAGCGGGATGTGCGGTCTTGGAGCGAACGCCGTTGTCCGATCGGCGACCCCGGGGCCATGCTCGACGGACTCGAAGCGTGATCACCCTGGTCGTGCTGCCGACGCGCGTCGGCGGCTCCGCGCTGTGACGAGGGATGGTGCCACCTGCGGAGTTGCGCTGTTCTACCACGACCTTTACGACTTCTTTAGTGATGCACATCACATAACCGCGAGTAGTCCTCGAAAGTCCCAGCGAGCGCAATCAGACCGTTATCCGGAGAGCCCGGTCCGTTCACCGGACGGCTCTGCGCTCCGTCGGCTTTTTGCCGTGCGCCTTTCGCCTCCCCGGGGGCGCCGAGCGGGGGTCCTTGCCGGACGAGGGGCCGCGGCGGTCGCCGACTGCACCCCCGCTCACCGTCCCGAACGCACGGCGCGCCGCTGGGCGTGGGGGAGAAGTGGCGGTCCTGTGCCCGGCCCCGCGCCGGCGATCGTCCGGCTCCGAATCCGCGAGGCGCTCGGCGAGACCACTCGCGTGCCCGGGGAGGCGGAATCGCCGCATCTCAGCATCGCCGTATACCCCCAGGGGGTATATAGTGGCGGTGTGGCCGCCACCGGCCACACTGGAAGTCGAATGGGGATGAAAGGTCATGGACCACAGCGCGCACCACGCCGGGGCCGCCCCCGCGGGCGGCAACGGCCACCACGGTCACCACGGCCGCATGGAGCACGGCGGCCGGGGCGGGGGCGCTTCCTGGTCGACGGCGGTGCGGGCGACGCTGCACTGCCTGACCGGGTGCGCCATCGGCGAGATCCTCGGCATGGTCATCGGCACCGCCCTGCTGTGGGGCAACGTGCCCACCATGATCCTCGCGATCACGCTGGCCTTCGTCTTCGGCTACTCGTTCACCCTCTTCGCGGTGATCCGCGCCGGGCTCTCCCTCAAGGCCGCGATCAAGGTGGCGCTGGCCGCCGACACCGTCTCCATCGCGGTCATGGAACTGGTCGACAACGCGATCATCGCCCTCACGCCGGGGGCGATGGACGCGCACCTGTCCGACGGGCTGTTCTGGTCGGCGCTGCTCGGCGGCTTCGCCGTGGCGTTCGTGATCACCACGCCGGTCAACAAGTGGATGATCGGCCGCGGCAAGGGCCACGCCGTCGTCCACGCCTACCACTGACCTCCCGCGCTGTTCCCGCGCTCGTCGATGTGACAGCCGCAATCATTTGGGAGCGCTCTCACGGCTCGCCGTCTGCGTCTATTGTGGTTGTACAGATCCAGCCAGATCCCTCGCAGAGCGATCGCAGACGCACAAAAGGAGCGCCCGCCTTGCCGGAGCAGACCGTGAGGCCCCGTCCCACGCTGGAAGCCGTCGCGGCGCGCGCCGGCGTGTCCCGTGCGACGGCCTCGCGGGTCGTCAACGGGGGCGCGGGCGTGCGTCCCGCGCTGGTCGACAAGGTGCGCCTGGCCGTCGAGGAACTGGGTTACGTGCCCAACCACGCGGCCCGCACCCTGGTCACCCGGCGCAACGGCGCGGTGGCGGTGATCATCGCCGAGCCGGAGTTCCGGGTCTTCTCGGACCCGTTCTTCGAGCAGCAGATCCGGGGCATCAGCCGGGAACTGACCGCCCATGACGCGCAACTGGTGCTGCTGTGGGCGGAGGGCTCCGGCGATCACGAGCGGATCGGGCGCTATCTGGAGGGCGGGCACGTCGACGGCGCGCTCGCCTTCTCCCTCCACGACGACCGGCTGCCGGCGCTGATCGCCCGCACCGGCGTTCCGGCGGTCCTGGGCGGCCGGCCGGCCGCGGGCGACGGTCTGACCGTGCCGTTCGTGGACTGCGACAACCGCGGCGGCGCGCGGGAGGCGGTGCGTCACCTGGTCTCCCTGGGCCGCGGGCATGTCGCGCACATCGCGGGCCCGCGCGACCAGACGTCGGCGGTGGACCGGATCCACGGTTACCGCGACGTCCTGGTCGACGTCGACCCGCAGCTGCTGTGCCAGGGCGACTTCACCGAGGCGAGCGGCGCCCGCGCGATGGCCGAGCTGCTGGAGCGGCGGCCCGAGACCGACGCGGTCTTCGCCGCCAACGACACGATGGCCCTGGGCGCGCTGCGCACCTTGCGTGAGCGCGGGCTGCGGGTGCCGCAGGACGTGGCGGTGGTCGGCTTCGACGACATGGAGCCCGTGGCCCTGGCCGCGGATCCGCCGCTCACCACGGTCCGCCAGGACATCGAGGGCATGGGCCGGATCATGGTCAGACTGCTCATGCGGCTGCTGGACGCGCCGGGCGGCGACGTGCCCGACTCCGTGATCACCCCGACCACCCTGGTCCGCCGGGCCTCCGCCTGACGGGACCCGGCCGGCCGGCTCGCGCAGGCACGGGCAGGGCTGTGCCGGCCGGAGGCCGAGGGGCCGAGCCCGCAGCCCCGAGACTGCCTGCCCGGGCCACCCGGTCCCCGTCCGCACGACGCGCGGGCACCGGGAGCCTCGTCCCGCAGCGGCCCACCGTGGACGTCCGTCCGCACGACAACGGCGGGCACCGGGCCGGAGCCCGGTGCCCGCCGTCACTCACTGTGCCGGGGCGGTGCGTGCGTCACTCGTAGGGGATGACCACCACGGACGTGTCCGTGCCGGTGCGCAGGCGCGCGTCCGCGTTGCCGATCGCGCTCCACACCTCCAGCCGCACCGTTCCACCGCGCAGGTTGCCGAGGGCGCCCGTGGCGGACTTCAGGCCGCGGGCCTGGCTGTACTCCTCCCAGCCCGTGACCGGGTCGGTGGCGAAGTAGTTGTACGTCTCGATCCGGTCGAAGGTGCCGTCACCGGTGAGGTCGTAGCTGACGCGGGCCTGCTGGCCGAGGCCGACCGCGGTGCCGGCGTCCACCGGGAGGCGGAAGGCCGTGGACGCGCCGCTCTTGAGGGTGGCGTTGACGCCCTTGACCTCGTAGACGAGCGGCTTGTTGGGCGTTCCGTCGTAGTTGCGGCCGCCCGCGGAGGGGATGGTGTCGCTGCCGGCCGTGGCGCCGGTGGCCGTGGTGAGCGTGCCGCCGGTGCGGAGCTGGAAGGTGTTGCCGGTGGACGGCTCGGGGTTCTGGCCGCCGGAGTCCGTGCCGGTGCCGGTCGCGGTGGACCGCGCGGGCACCGACAGTGTCTTGCCGTCGGAGAAGGTGACCGTGCGGGCCGTGGAACCGTAGTTGTGGGCGGCGTAGGTGCGAACGCCGTTCTTGCTGAACACCGCGGACGTGGGAAGGTCGCCGGTGACCGAGGGGTCGGGGGCGCCGAGCGCGTCCAGGGTGGTGATCCAGTGGTAGGTGTGGGCCTTGGACTCGCCCTGCTCCGGGGTGTATCCGGCGTTGCCGGCGTCCCACTTCGCCTTCGCGGTGGCCGGGTCGGCCAGCGACTCGAACTCCCAGAGGATGTCGCGCCATTCGACGGCGGGGCCGCCGTTCTCGCGCTCCAGCTCGGCCAGGTTGCGCCGGATCGCCGCCTTGTGGCCGCCCAGGTGCAGGGATCCGCCTGCGGTCACGGGCAGGACGTTGATGCCGTGGATCTCCTCGGGGTTGGCGGTCCACCAGGTGGAGTAGGACCCGCCGCTGCCCCAGACCATGCCCACGGTGTCGTGGGTGAAGGAGCCGGGGAAGACCTGCTGGTCGGCGTCGAACCAGTACTGCGCGATCGCCTCGCCCTCGGTGGCCAGCAGGTAGCTGCCGAGGTCGCGCAGGGCGGTGTCGCCGGTGGCCGAACCCCACAGCACCAGCGCCGCGCTGAGGTTGGTGGACTCGGAGGAGGACTCCTGGTTGTTGCCGGCGGCGAAGCCCTGGTGGCCGGAGGCCCAGCTGTGCCCGGCGTAGACGTCGAAGCCGCGCAGGAACGGGAAGGCGCTGTCGCTGCGGCTGGGGTTGGCGCTGTCGCGGATCAGGGTCTTGACCATGCCGCCCCAGGCGGAGTCGGCGGCCCAGGCGGCGTCGTACTGGGCGACGATCGCCGCCGCGTAGACGTAGTAGCCGTAGTGGAAGTGGTGGTCGTTGAGCTCCGCGTCGCTGCCGTAGGAGGCGGGGTAGCCGATGAGGGTCTTCCACGCCTTGTCGTAGGAGAACTCGCTCGCGCCGCCCGCGGTGAACCACTCCTGGAGCCGGCCCTTGAGCAGGCCGATGAACTTGTCGCGGACCGCGGTCTCACCGATCTGGTCGGCGAGCGGCACCAGCTGGGCGAGCTTGCCGAGCGCCTTGCCGGTCCAGTAGGTGTCCGTGGCCCCGCTGAACGGGTCGGACGCGTTGGCGACCTCGTTCAGGTACGTGCGCAGGCGGGCGGTGTCGACCGCGCTGTTCCTGGGCAGGCCCGGCAGGACCGGGGCGACCTTCTGCCGGGTGGTGAAGGACGCGCTCTCCCTGACCTTCATGGTGCCGCGGGGAGAGACATAGGTGTACGGCGTCAGGGCGTCGGTGGTGTGGAGCCACTGGTGCCGGTACAGGGCCTGGAGGGTGCCGCGCTCGGTGCCCTCCTTGGCCTCGGTCGTGAGCTTGTAGGTGGCGCTGACCGTGCCGCCGGAGGTGCTCCAGTCGACCTGCGACCCGGTGACGAAGCTGAACGCGTACTTGCGGAACGTCGCGAGCGCGTCGGTGGAGGGCAGCACGGCGACGGAGAAGTAGTCCTTGCCGCCCAGGCCCGCGGTGATCGTCGTGCCGGAGACGTTCCAGTCGGTGCCGGTCGGCGAGAACAGGGCGTAGTGGTGACCGCCGACCGTGATGCCGAGGACGTTGCCCTGGTCGGAGAAGACGCTCGGCGTGGCGGCGGTGGTGATCTGGGCGTTGCCGCCGGTGCCCTGGGCGTAGACGAAGGGCAGGCCGTGGCCGATGGTCGTGCGCAGGGTGCGGGCGCCGTCGGACCAGTAGGGGGTGACCGTCCAGTCGGACCAGGAGTCGGCCTTGGTGTCGGGGGAGTTGAGCCCGCTCAGGCCGAGGGTGAGGTCCCGCTTGTGGGTGTACTCGTACTGGCGGCCGTCGCCGACGATGGCGGGGCTGGTGGGGTAGCCGACCTCCAGTCCGCCGGAGACGGCCTGGTAGGTGAGCGGGTGGCCGTACATGGGGGTGGAGTACGGGTTGTCGCCGTAGCGCTGGAA
>NZ_JBEXOP010000013.1:0-177441 GCF_040611575.1 Streptomyces sp. NPDC006610 | reverse complement strand
ATCAGGTCCTGGTCCAGGGTGATGCGGCCGAAGTCCATCGCCACCGTCGTGGTGGTCTTGTCCCCGGTGTGGGTGAGGTCGTCGATGCCCGCCGAGGCGGACGTCATGACGGCCTCCGTGCGCAGCGGGTTGATCTCCGAGACGGCGCCGACGAACGTGGTCTTGCCCACGCCGAAGCCGCCCGCCACCACGATCTTGGCCGAGGTGGTGGCGGTTCTCGGTTCAGAGCTTGCGAAGGCCACTGAGCACCCTTTCGAGCAGTGTCACGTCGGGGGCGCCGCCGTTGCTCTCGTCGCCGCCCGGCTGGTGGACGGCCACGAGGCCGGCCTCGGCGAGGTCCGCGACGAGAATCCTGGCCACGCCGAGCGGCATGGAGAGCAGCGCCGAGACCTCGGCGACCGACTTCACCTCGCGGCACAGGTGGCAGATGCGCTGGTGCTCCGGGAGCAGTCCCATGAGCGCTGCCGGGTCGGCCGTCGTGCTGATCAGCGCCTCGAGGGCGAGCTGATAGCGAGGCCGGGTCCGGCCGCCGGTCATCGCGTACGGACGTACCAGCGGCTGGTCGCCCTCGTCCCCGTACGGATCTGTGTACGGATCATGAGAGGCGGTGGGCGGGGTCATGAATCCTCCGGGCGGGACAGCAAGTTGGTCAGTCGTGCCGTCTGACTGGGGCCGGTGGGGGGATTGTGGCGGCCGGACGGTGATTTGGTGAGACGGGTGGATCCGGGCGGGTCAGTGAAGCAGACTTCCTTGCAGTTCGGCGCGCAGGTCGGGCGTGAGCACCGCGCCCGCGCGGTCGACCAGCAGCGCCATCTCGTAGCCGACGAGACCGATGTCGCACTCGGGGTGCGCGAGGACGGCCAGCGACGAGCCGTCCGAGATGGACATGAGGAAGAGGAATCCCCGCTCCATCTCGACGACGGTCTGAGCGACCGTGCCGCCCTCGAAGATCCGGGACGCCCCCGCCGTCAGTGAGGTCAGTCCCGACGCGACGGCCGCGAGCTGGTCGGCGCGGTCGCGCGGGAAGCCCTCCGACATCGCCAGGAGGAGACCGTCGGCGGAGACGACGACGGTGTGGGACACCCCGGGGGTGTTGTCCACGAAGTTGGTGATCAACCAGTTGAGGTTCTGTGCCGCCTGGCTCATCTGGCTCAACTAACGCTCCTGCTGGTGAGTGGGGCTGGGGAAGCTGCCCGTCTGGCCGGAACCGGCCTGGCGGCCCTGTGCGATGCCCCGGCGGAGGTTGGTCAGCCGGCCGCGCACGTCCTGTGGGGCGCGCGAGACCTGCGGACCGCTCTGGTGCTGTTGCTGCTGAGCCGTGCCCGGGACGAGGTTCGCCCGGGGCACCCGGCGCGGCAGGCCGGAGGTGGTGACGCCGCCCGCGGCCGGCTGCCGTACGCGCTCCGCCTGCCGGACGAGATCGTCGTTCGGCGAGCTGCGCCAGGCAGGGGCGGCGGGACGCTGGGGGGACGCGGGGGCCTGCGGGGCCGGCGTCAGGCCGGGACCCTGCGGCTGCTCGGGACGTCCCTGCGGGGACTGCTGACCGGGCCGGCCGGCCTGGCCCGCCTGGCCGTTCTGGTCGGCCTGGGCGTTCTGACCGCTCTGGCCGTTCTGGTCCGCCTGGCCCTGCTGGCCGCGGAACCAGTTGGTCTCCAGCGTGTCGTACAGCGGGGTGCGTCCGTCGCCGGGAGTCGGCGCCGGCGGCAGCGCCTCCGGCTCCTGGCGGACGGGCCGCTGCGGACGCTGCGGCACCTGGCGCTGCCCGAAGTCGCCCTGCGGCCGCTCGAACCGGCCGGTGGCGGAGGGGTCCTGCGGGGCGCCGGGCAGGGCGTGCCGGCCCGTGGTCGAGCCGTCGTGGCCCTGCGCGGGGTACTGGCCGGTAGCCCCGTTGTCGTACGTCGGGACCGCCGGGTACTGGCCGGTGGATCCGTTGTCGTACGCCTGCGGCGCCTGCGGGGCGACCGGCGCGGCGAACTGGCCCGTGGAACCGTTGTCGTAGCCCTGCGGGGCGGCGAACTGGTCCGTGCGGGACGGGTCGCCGAAGTCGCCGGCGGTGTTCTGGTCGTTCTGCGCGTTCTGGCCGGTGCCGCCGAAGAGGTCCTGGCGGGCGAACCGGCCGGGGCCGGCCGCGGTGTCGGGACCCGGGCGGGGGTAGTCGCCGGCGCCCTGGCCGATCACCGGGATCTCGGCGGTGGCGCCGGGGCCCTGACGGTCGTCGACGCGCGGCAGCCGCGAGGTCTGGGAGACGTCCGGCTCGTCGTGGCCGCGGGGGGCGTCCAGCGCGTCGCGCGGGACCGGCGGCCGGGCGTTCTCGTCGCCCCAGCTCGGCACCCGCTGCTGCGGGCCGCCCGGAAGCTCGGCGCGCGCCCCGCCCCGCGGCGGCAGCTGCCTGCCGCGACGGCCGGTGCCCTCGCCGGCGCCGCGCGGCGGCACGGGACCACGGGCGTCCTGACCCTGCGGCGCGCCGGCGGACTGCATGCCCTGAGCGGCGCCCGCGCCCGCCGGGGCCGGCCGGCCCTGCTGCGGGTTCTGCTGAGGAGACTGCGGCTGCGCCGGACCCTGCGGCCCGCGCGCGTCGCCCGGTCCGCCCGGACGGCCGCCCGCGTCGCGGCCCGGCAGCGCGGCCCGCGGACCCTGGCCGGCGCCGAGCCGGCCACCGCCGGCCGCACCCGCGCCCAGCGCCCCGCCGGGGGCCGGCGCGCCGGCCCCGAGGGGACCGCCGTTGTTGCGGCGGGCCGCCGCCGCGCCCGCGGCGGCCTGCGCGGCGGCGGGACCGCCACCGCCGACCGGACCGCCCGGACCGGGCTTGCCCTGCGGCTTGCGACCGCCCTGGGCGACGTCCACGGGCAGCATGACCAGCGCGGTCGTGCCGCCCGAGTCGGACGGGCGCAGCTGGATGCGGATGCCGTGGCGCTGCGAGAGGCGGCCGACCACGAACAGACCCATGCGGCGGGAGACGGAGACGTCCACGGTGGGCGGCGAGGCGAGCCGCTCGTTGATCGCGGCGAGGTCCTCGGGGGAGAGGCCGATGCCGGTGTCGTGGATCTCGATCAGCACCCGGCCGTCGGGCAGGGCGTGACCGGTGACCTTGACCTTGGTCTGCGGGGAGGAGAACGAGGTGGCGTTCTCCAGCAGCTCGGCGAGCAGGTGCACGAGGTCGTTGACGACGCGGCCGGCGACCTCGGTGGTCGGCACCGAGGCCAGTTCGATGCGCTCGTACTGCTCCACCTCGGAGGCCGCGGCGCGCAGCACGTCGACCAGCGGGACCGGGCGGGTCCAGCGGCGGCCGGGCTCCTCGCCCGCGAGGACGAGGAGGTTCTCGCCGTTGCGGCGCATACGGGTGGCGAGGTGGTCGAGCTTGAACAGCGAGGCCAGCTGGTCCGGGTCCGCCTCGCGGGACTCCAGCTCGGAGATCAGCGACAGCTGGCGCTGGATCAGACCCTGGGAGCGGCGCGAGAGGTTGGTGAACATCGCGTTGACGTTGCCCCGCAGCAGGGCCTGCTCGGCGGCGAGGCGGACCGCCTCGCGGTGCACGTCGTCGAAGGCCGCGGCCACCCGGCCGATCTCGTCGCGGGAGTGCACGCCGACCGACTCCACGGAGGTGTCGACGTCCTGCGGGTCGGCCTCGGACAGCTGCTTGACCAGCTCGGGCAGCCGCTCCTGGGCGACCTTGGTCGCGGTGTCCTCGAGGCGGCGCAGCGAGCGGATCATGGACCGGGCCACGACGAAGGCGCCGACCAGCGAGACGCCGAGCACGAGCAGGATGAGCGCACCGGAGATGATCGCCTCGCGCTCGGACTCGTTGCGCAGCTCGCGCGCCTTCTGCTCCATGTCCTCCAGGAGCCGGCGCTCGATGTTCTTCATCTGCTGGATCTTGGTGGAGCTGTCGTCCACCCAGTCGCGGTAGGAGCGCTTGTCCAGTCCGCGCAGGCCGTTCTGCCGGCCCAGCGCGCGGCTGGCGTAGGTGTCGGTGGCCTCGATGATCGCGTTGCCCTCGTCGATCGGCTTGAGGAGTTCCTCGGCGCCGTCGCCGTAGATGCTGGTGAAGCTGCGGATCTCGGAGGTCTGGCTCTGCAGGGCCGACTCGGCGTAGAGCCGGTCGTTCTCCGACAGCTCGCCGTAGGTGGTGTTGTTCGCGGGCAGGGCCGCGGCGAGGACCGCGCGCTGGATCGACGCGTATTCCTTGGCGTTGGAGAACGCCGCCAGCGCGCGGGTGCGCTGGATCATCTCGGGGTTGCTGGTGGCCTCGGCCATGTCCTGCGAGAGGTCCAGCAGGTGGGTGACGAGGCGGTGGTAGGCCTCGACGGTCTGGGTGGAGTTGCGCTCGGCCTCGTAGGCGTTGTTGCGGATCTCGTTGAGGCTGTTGAGGTCGCGGGCGATGCCGACGAGGCTGTCGCGCACACCCTGGAGGTTGCCGTCCTTGCTGGCGGCGTCGACCTCCTCGGAGGCGTCGAGGAAGCTGTCCAGCGCGAGGTCGGTCTTGTCCTGGTAGCCCTTGACCGTGATGCGGCTCGACGTCGAGCGGTGCGCCAGCGGGCCGGCGGACTGGTCGCGCTCCTCCTGGAGGGCGGCCGCCAGTTCGGTGGCCTGCTTGGTCATCTCCGTCAGCAGCTTCATGTTGTCGAGCTGCTGCATGTCGTCCATCGACTGGCTGATGCGCAGTGCGCCCAGCGAGGTGGCCGCGACCACCGGCAGCGCCAGCAGGGACACCAGTCGGGTGGAGATGCGCCAGTTGCGCAGGGCTATTCGCGGCCCGGGTCCGCTCACGCCCTGCGGCGGCTTCACCGCCGGGACGGAAGCCGCCGGACCCGGCGTCGTGGACGCACCGGGGCGCCCGGAGCGCCCACCGCCGTCACCGGACGGGGCCGGGGCCTGGCCCTGGGCGTGCTGGGGCGAGGAACCGCGGTCGGTCCCGCCACGCGGCTCCGGCTCCGCCGAAGCGCTGCCATCCCTCTTGAAACGTCCCTGCACTAGCGTCGCAACCTCTGGACCAGGCGCCCCTCCGCGTGAACGGAAGGACGGTGTCGGCGTCGTCGGGAGCGCCCTGAATACGCTCCCGGGTGGTCGTGAGTGACCGGCGCTGGTTCCCCCATTCTCGCCGCCACTCGGCGCTGTCTCGCGCCCCCTGCGCGCCGGCTCGATCCTGCAGCGGTCCGTGGAATTCCAGCACAGTGCAGGATCTCCAACAAGGCTTGTTGGTCAGGCTGTGACCTCCGTGACAGGGCGTGAGTGATGTGTGACGAGGTGTAGAGCGACGTCTGCCTTATAGCGGACATAACGTCGCCAGTCGCCCGGATGGGCGGGGTGTCCCAGTCGCCATGATCAGGAGCGGAATGACAGGTTCAGGCCCGGAATGTCGTCTTTGCCATCCCGAAAAGCCCGTCGGAATTGACCGGTTTGAGCCGGTGATCGTGAGCAAAATCACACCGAAAAGCCGGACACTTCACGCCCCCGGCAGGGAATCGGATGTTTAGCCTGACGCTTTACCGGAGGCGTCAGCCGGACAACCTCCGCCCACCGCGCCATGAGAAGGGCCCCGGCCCCCGGCGCCTTCACACGACAGGGTTCACTACTACCGTGAAGACGACGATGATGTTCCGCAAGATCGCCAACCCGCGGCGCACGACGCTGGCGCACCTCAAGGCCGCCGACGAACTGCAGACCCCGGCGCAGCCGGAGCACCCCGTCGACCTGCCGGCCCAGACGGCCAACCCCCGCCGCACCATCCTCAACGAGCTGCCGACCTCGGCCTCCGCCGGGAAGTAGACGGGGAGCAGGCGGGGCGCAGACGGCAAGCACGCCCGTGCGGACCCCGTGTCCGGACGGCCCCCGCACGACACGGCACCACACGCGCCACCGGGGCGCCTCGCGCGACGTCATGCGCGGGGCGCCCCGCCCGTGCCGCGTTAGCCTGGAGCGTCAGACTCCAGCCGCTTCAGTCAAGGGGCCAAGCATCCCGTGCGCATCGCCAGGTTCTCCATCGACGGGAACGTCGCCTTCGGCGCGGTCGAGGGCGACCAGCCGGACCAGCTCGTCCTCGACATCATCAAGGGCATCCCGTTCGCGGACTTCGAGCTGTCCGGCACCAAGGTCCCGCTGAGCAAGGTCCGGCTGCTGCCGCCGGTACTCCCCAACAAGGTCGTGGCCTTCGGCCGCAACTACGCCGAACACGCCCGCGAACTGGGCAACGAGGTACCCGACGCGCCGTTCGCCTTCTTCAAGCCGTCGACCTCCGTCATCGGCCCCGGCGACGACATCCAGTACCCCTCCTTCAGCGAGGAACTGCACCACGAGGCCGAGCTGGCCGTGGTCATCGGCCGGATGTGCCGCGAAGTCCCGCGCGACCGCGTCGACGACGTGATCCTCGGCTACACCTGCGCCAACGACGTCACCGCCCGCGACGTCCAGAAGCGCGAGAAGCAATGGGCCCGCGCCAAGGGCTTCGACACCTCCTGCCCGCTCGGCCCCTGGGTGGAGACGGACCTCGACGTGGCCGCCGCCTCCGACCTCACCCTCCAGCTCACCGTCAACGGTCAGCAGCGCCAGCTCGGCCGCACCAGCGAGATGATCCACCCCATCGAGGATCTGATCGCCAACATCTCCGAGGCCATGACCCTGCTCCCCGGCGACGTCATCCTCACCGGCACCCCCGCGGGGGTCGGCCCCCTGAACGTCGGCGACGAGGTCGCCGTCACCATCGAAGGCATCGGCACTCTCACCAACAAGGTTGTCAAGCGTGGCTAGCGCACCCGGCACTCCAGTACGCGTCCGTTTCTGCCCCTCGCCCACCGGTAACCCCCATGTGGGCCTGGTCCGCACCGCCCTGTTCAACTGGGCGTTCGCCCGGCGCAACGGCGGAACCCTGGTCTTCCGCATCGAGGACACCGACGCCGCCCGCGACTCCGAGGAGTCCTACGAGCAGCTGCTGGACTCGATGCGCTGGCTCGGCTTCGACTGGGACGAGGGCCCCGAGGTCGGCGGCCCGCACGCGCCGTACCGCCAGTCGCAGCGCATGGACCTCTACAGGGACGTCGCAGCCAAACTGCTCGACGCCGGCCACGCCTACCACTGCTACTGCTCCCAGGAGGAGCTGGACACCCGCCGCGAGGCCGCCCGCGCCGCCGGAAAGCCGTCCGGCTACGACGGCCACTGCCGCGAGCTGACCGCCGCGCAGGTCGCCGAGTACCAGGCCCAGGGCCGCGAGCCGATCGTCCGCTTCCGGATGCCCGACGAGACGATCACCTTCACCGACCTGGTCCGCGGCGAACTGACCTTCACCCCGGAGAACGTCCCCGACTACGGCATCGTCCGCGCCAACGGCGCTCCGCTGTACACCCTGGTGAACCCGGTCGACGACGCCCTCATGGAGATCACCCACGTCCTGCGCGGCGAGGACCTGCTCTCCTCCACCCCACGCCAGATCGCCCTCTACAAGGCGCTGATCGAGCTGGGCGTCGCCAAGGGCATCCCGCAGTTCGGCCACCTGCCGTACGTCATGGGCGAGGGCAACAAGAAGCTCTCCAAGCGCGACCCGCAGTCCTCGCTGAACCTCTACCGCGAGCGCGGCTTCCTCCCCGAGGGCCTGCTCAACTACCTCTCCCTGCTGGGCTGGTCCCTCTCGGCAGACCGGGACGTCTTCACGATGGACGAGATGGTCGCGGCCTTCGACGTCGCGGACGTCAACCCCAACCCGGCCCGCTTCGACCTGAAGAAGTGCGAGGCGATCAACGCCGACCACATCCGGCTGCTGGACGTGAAGGACTTCACCGCCCGCTGCGAGCCGTGGCTGAAGGCCCCCTTCGCCCCGTGGGCGCCGGAGGACTTCGACGAGGCCAAGTGGCACGCCATCGCCCCGCACGCGCAGACCCGCCTCAAGGTGCTCTCCGAGATCACCGACAACGTCGACTTCCTGTTCCTGCCGGAGCCGGCCGAGGACGGGGCGAGCTGGGCCAAGGCGATGAAGGAGGGCTCCGACGCCCTGCTGCGCACGGCCCGCGAGAAGCTGGAGGCGGCCGACTGGACGTCCCCGGAGTCGCTGAAGGAGGCCGTGCTGGCCGCCGGCGAGGCCCACGGACTCAAGCTCGGCAAGGCCCAGGCCCCGGTCCGCGTCGCCGTCACCGGCCGCACGGTCGGCCTGCCCCTCTTCGAGTCCCTGGAGATCCTGGGCAAGGAGAAGACCCTCTCCCGCATCGACGCGGCCCTGGCGAAGCTGGGGGCGTAACGGGGTCGCGGCACGGGACCGCGGGGCGGCCGGTCCGACGGCCGCCCGCTCGCCCTGCCGCGCCCGCTTCGCCGCAGGCGGGCGGTAGGCCGTACCGTCCCGCTCGCATCGCCGACGCGCTCCCGGCCGCCGCCGACGGTCGCCCCGCGGTGCGGCCCCGGCACGCCGCGCGCCCGCACGACCCGGCCCCCGCATCCCGCGGACGCGCCCGCCCCGCCCGCGTTACCGTCGGGGCATGGACATACGGGCGGTGGTCTGGGACGTCGACGACACGTTGTTCGACTACACGACCGCGGACCGCGCGGGCATGGCCGCGCACCTGGCGGCCGAGGGCCTGCTCGACGGCTACGAGAGCGTCGAGCGGGCCCTCGCCCACTGGCGGGCGGTCACCGACCGCCAGTGGGCCCGGTTCGCCGCCGGTGAGGCGGGCTTCGAGGAGCAGCGGCGCGACCGGGTGCGGGTCTTCCTGGGGCAGGAGCTGACCGACGCGGAGGCCGAGGCCTGGTTCGCGCGCTATCTCGCGCACTACGAGTCCGCCTGGGCGCTCTTCCCGGACGTGCTGCCGGCCCTGGACGCGCTCGCCGCCGGCTACCGGCACGCCGTGCTCTCCAACTCCAGCCTGCACGTCCAGGACCGCAAGCTGCGGATGCTCGGCGTCCACCACCGCTTCGAGACCATCCTGTGCGCCGCCGAGCTGGGCGTCTCCAAGCCCGCCGCCGGGGCGTTCCTGGCGGCCTGCGAGGCGCTCGGGCTGCCCCCGCGGCAGGTCGCGTACGTCGGCGACCACCCGGAGATCGACGGCCGGGGCGCGGCCGAGGCGGGGCTGTGGTCGGTGTGGATCGACCGTGACGGTGCGTACACCTGCGACGACACCACGGGCGGGCCCTGCCGCATCGCCTCCCTCGCGGAACTCCCGGCCGTCCTCGCTTCGGAAACCCGTTTTGGAGCCCCGTCCACCTTCGGGTAATGTTCTTCCTGCGCCGCCGGAGAGCGGGCCGAAAGGCCGGGAACCGGAAGCGCAAACGAGAACAAAGACCCCTCCGGGGCTTGCGTTCCAGTGGCCTATGGTGTAATTGGCAGCACGACTGATTCTGGTTCAGTTAGTCTTGGTTCGAGTCCAGGTAGGCCAGCTCGCAGAGCTCATCTGCACTCGCGGATCACATCCGCAAGCCCCCGTTGTGTAGCGGCCTAGCACGCTGCCCTCTCAAGGCAGTAGCGCCGGTTCGAATCCGGTCGGGGGTACTGGTCCCGCTCGCGGGATCGCTAGGGCCCCCGTTGTGTAGCGGCCTAGCACGCCGCCCTCTCAAGGCGGTAGCGCCGGTTCGAATCCGGTCGGGGGTACTGACTGGTCTAAACCACATTGGTCTATGGTGTAATTGGCAGCACGACTGATTCTGGTTCAGTTAGTCTTGGTTCGAGTCCAGGTAGACCAGCTCGGATCTGCGGAAACGCAAGATCCTCGCCCCCGTTGTGTAGCGGCCTAGCACGCCGCCCTCTCAAGGCGGTAGCGCCGGTTCGAATCCGGTCGGGGGTACAAGACGACCGATGGGCCCCCACTACGGTGGGGGCCCATCGGCGTGTCCGGCCCCGTGTGCCCACGGCCGAACGGAGCCCCGCGGGCCCTGGTGGTCCGGGTCTCCTCGGCCCGCCCCGCGTCTCATCTCCCGCCGAACCGGCGCCGCGACTCCTCCGCCTCCGCCAGCCGGCGCAGGGCCAGCAGCACCGGCTCGTAGAGCACCGTCAGCGCCACCGCCGCCTCCACCTGCTCGTCCGGTGCGCCGCCGTAGCGCTCCACCAGATCGAGATCGTTGACCGCGAGCCGCGCCAGCGCACGCGCGTACGGCTCCAGATCGTCGACCTCGCAGGGATAGCCGAGTCGCTCCAGCGCGGCCACGGCGGTCACCAGCATCCCGTACGCCGGCGCGTCCGGCTTTCCGGGCTCGGGGCCGTACGCCCAGCCCAGCCGCTCCAGCAGCGCGTCCGCGCGGCGCCGGGCCGTCGCCGTCGCCGGGTCCGCCTCGTCCGCCGCCGGGCCGTGCGGCAGCGCCCACACGGCCGTGCCCAGGCGCTCGTTGTGATCCAGGCAGTCGTCGTCCAGCGCCTCCAGCACTTCGCGCGCGGAGGCCACCGAGACCCCGCCGACCTGGATCAGCGCCCGCACCAGCCGCAGTCGGCGCAGATGGCCTTCGTCGTACTCGGCCTGCGTGGCGGTGACCCGGCGGCCCGGCGGGAGCAGACCCTCGCGCAGGTAGAACTTCACCGTGGCCGTGGCCACCCCGCCGCGCCTGCTCAGCTCCGACAGCCTCATCCGCCGCTCGACCCCTTCGATGAACCCACTTGCGCCCCCGCTTGGAGAGTGTCACTATCCAATCATGGATAGCGGCACTATCCAATGTGCCGTGACAAGAGGAGCAGTGGAGGTCGGACATGGGTGACAAGCCGATCGCCGGACGGATGACCGCGGACACGGACCGGGACGTCGTGGTGTTCCTGATCGGGATGCGCTTCAACAGCCTGTTCGCGCTGCGCAGTTGGTGGCCCGTGATGCGGGCCATGCCGCGCATGCTGCGGGAGCTGTCCCAGGAGAGAGGGCGCGGCCTGCTCGGCTTCCAGACGCTGCTGGGGCCGCGGGTGCTCTACGTCGTGCAGTACTGGGAGTCCACGGACAAGCTGCTCGCCTACGCCTCGGCCGGGGACGGGGAGCACCGGCCCGCGTGGGCGGCGTTCAACCGCCGGGTGCGCGAGGGGAAGGACAAGGTCGGCTTCTGGCACGAGACCTACGCCGTGCCGGCCGGCCACCACGAGGCGGTCTACGTGAACATGCCCGCCTTCGGGCTGGGCGCCGCGACCGGGGTCGTGCCGGTCGGCCGACGGGGCGAGCGCGCGGCCGAGCGGCTCCGGTCGGCGTGAGAAGGGGCGTCGTAGACGTCGCGTCGTGGGGGAAAAGGGGAGAGACGCGCTCCGGGACCTGCCGCGGCGTTGAGGCAGGCCCTGTCGCGTGTGCGGGCGCCGGGCTCAGTTGGAGCGGCGCAGGGCCTCGGAGAGGCGGGCGGCGGCGTCGATGACCGCTTGGGCGTGCATCCGCCCCGGGTGGCGGGTCAGCCGCTCGATGGGGCCGGAGACCGAGACGGCGGCCACCACGCGGTTGGACGGACCCCGCACCGGCGCCGAGACCGACGCCACGCCCGGCTCGCGCTCGCCGATGGACTGGGCCCAGCCCCGGCGCCGTACGCCCGACAGGGCCGTGGCCGTGAAGCGGGCGCCCTGTAGTCCCCGGTGCAGGCGCTCCGGCTCCTCCCAGGCCATGAGGATCTGCGCGGAGGAACCGGCCTTCATCGTGAGCGTCGAACCGACCGGCACGGTGTCCCGCAGTCCGGACAGGCGCTCCGCCGCGGCGACGCAGATGCGCATGTCACCCTGGCGGCGGTAGAGCTGCGCGCTCTCGCCCGTGATGTCGCGGAGGTGGGTGAGCACCGGGCCGGCCGTGGCGAGCAGCCGGTCCTCGCCGGCCGCCGCGGCCAGCTCCGACAGGCGCGGGCCGAGGATGAACCGGCCCTGCATGTCGCGCGCCACCATACGGTGGTGTTCCAAGGCCACGGCCAGGCGGTGGGCCGTGGGTCGTGCCAGTCCGGTGGCCGCGACCAGACCCGCGAGGGTGGCCGGACCGGACTCCAGAGCGCTCAGGACGAGGGCCGCCTTGTCCAGAACGCCGACGCCGCTACTGTTGTCCATGCAACGATACTTGCGTCTCACTCTGTGAAACGCAAGTTCAATTTTCCGTGGAACACGCCACTCTGGATGTCACGGCGGCCCGAGGCTCGGACGGGCCCGGCGGCGGATGCCCGGACGGACCAGGGGCACGGGCGCCGCTTCCTCGAAGATCTAGTTGGGTCGGCGCACGTCTGCCGACCGGAGGGAAAGCGATGGGTAGGACACTCGCGGAGAAGGTCTGGGACGACCATGTCGTCCGGCGCGCCGAGGGCGAGCCCGACCTCCTCTACATCGATCTGCACCTGCTGCACGAGGTGACCAGCCCGCAGGCCTTCGACGGGCTGCGCAAGAGCGGCCGTGCGGTGCGCAGGCTCGACCTCACCATCGCGACCGAGGACCACAACACCCCGACCCTCGACATCGACAAGCCGATCGCCGACCCGGTCTCCCGGGTCCAGCTGGAGACGCTGCGCCGCAACTGCGCGGAGTTCGGCGTCCGGCTGCACCCGCTCGGCGACGTCGAGCAGGGCGTCGTGCACGTCGTCGGCCCGCAGCTGGGCCTGACCCAGCCCGGCATGGCGGTCGTCTGCGGCGACTCGCACACCTCCACGCACGGCGCCTTCGGCGCGCTGGCGTTCGGCATCGGCACCTCGCAGGTCGAGCATGTGCTGGCCACCCAGACGCTGCCGATGGCCCGCCCGAAGACCATGGCGATCACGGTCAACGGCGCACTGCCCGACGGGGTGACCGCCAAGGACCTGATCCTGGCGATCATCGCCCGGATCGGCACCGGCGGCGGCCAGGGCTACGTCCTGGAGTACCGCGGCGAGGCCATCGAGAAGCTCTCGATGGAGGCCCGGATGACCATCTGCAACATGTCGATCGAGGCCGGCGCCCGCGCGGGCATGATCGCCCCCGACGAGACGACCTTCGAGTACCTCAAGGGCCGCCCGCACGCCCCCGAGGGCGCCGACTGGGACGCCGCCGTCGCCTACTGGAAGACGCTGCGCACCGACGACGACGCCGAGTTCGACGCCGAGGTGGTCATCGAGGCCGCCGAGCTGTCGCCGTTCGTCACCTGGGGCACCAACCCGGGCCAGGGCGCGCCGCTTTCGGCCGCCGTCCCCGACCCGGCTTCGTACGAAGACGCCTCGGAGCGCCTCGCCGCCGAAAAGGCCCTGGAGTACATGGGGTTGGAGGCCGGGCAGCCGCTGCGCTCCATCAAGGTGGACACCGTCTTCGTAGGCTCCTGCACCAACGGCCGCATCGAGGACCTGCGCAACGCCGCCGAGATCCTCAAGGGCCGCAAAGTCGCCGACGGCGTACGGATGCTGGTCGTCCCCGGCTCCGCGCGGGTCGGTCTGCAGGCGGTCTCCGAGGGCCTGGACGTGGTCTTCAAGGAGGCCGGCGCCGAGTGGCGGCACGCGGGCTGCTCGATGTGCCTGGGCATGAACCCGGACCAGCTGGCCCCCGGCGAGCGTTCCGCCTCCACCTCCAACCGCAACTTCGAGGGCAGGCAGGGCAAGGGCGGCCGCACCCATCTGGTGTCGCCGCAGGTCGCCGCGGCCACCGCGGTCCTGGGCCACCTGGCCTCCCCGGCCGATCTGTCCGACGCCGCAACCCGCACGCCCGCTGGAGTCTGATCAGTCATGGAAGCATTCACCACGCACACCGGCCGGGCCGTCCCGCTGCGCCGCAGCAACGTCGACACCGACCAGATCATCCCCGCCCACTGGCTCAAGAAGGTGACCCGCGACGGGTTCGAGGACGGGCTGTTCGAGGCCTGGCGCAAGGACCCGTCCTTCGTCCTCAACCGGCCCGAGCGGCAGGGTGCGACCGTGCTGGTCGCCGGCCCCGACTTCGGCACCGGCTCCTCCCGCGAGCACGCGGTGTGGGCGCTGCAGAACTACGGCTTCAAAACCGTGATCTCCTCCCGCTTCGCCGACATCTTCCGCGGCAACTCGCTGAAGAACGGCCTGCTCACGGTCGTGCTGGAGCAGAAGATCGTGGACGCGCTGTGGGAGCTGACCGAGCGCGACCCCGAGGCCGAGGTCACCGTCGACCTGGTCGCCCGCGAGGTGCGAGCCGAGGGCATCACCGCCTCCTTCGAGCTGGACGAGAACTCCCGCTGGCGGCTGCTCAACGGCCTCGACGACATCTCGATCACGCTCCAGAACGAGGACGCCATCGCCGCCTACGAGGCGGGGCGCCCCGCCTACAAGCCGCGCACCCTGACGGTCTGATCCGCGGATCACCCGCCAACGACGAGTTTCGGCCACCCAACACCCCGGCTGTACCCCCGATCGGCCCGATCGGGGGTACAGCCTTTTTTCCGTTCGGGTGGTGCGCCGCGGCACCCATGGTTCGCGCAACGTCCCACGTTAGGGCGGTTGTTGTTGGGGTAAAAGAGCCTTGACAGCGCGGCTCAGGCGGTGGTCCGGGCGGCCGTCGGAGGCGCGAGTTGCCCCCCGGGCGGGCGACAACTCGCCCCAGATGGCACAATCTGTGCATGGAACACGACGGCCAACTCCAGCTCTATGCGGCGGTCGCGAGCCAACTCAAGGAAGCGCACGCAAGGGTGCGCGCACTGCAAGTCCCGGAGGGCGTACGGATGGCGCTGACCCGGAAGCTGCTGGTCATCACGGCCGCGGCCAAGCACGATCTCGCCGAAGCGACCAGGCGTCTGGAGCGGTTCACGGCCGACCTCGACGAGGGGCGAATCCCCGAAGACGACGGCTGATCAAGGTCCGGAAACGCCGAGTCCGTTGCGGCACAAGGGTGATTAGCCCGTTTCGTGTTTGATTTGCGGTATATATCTGCCTAACGTGCGAAAAAGCTTGAACACTTTCGTTCTGGCGATGTCTCCGAAGGGGAAGACGTGAACAAGGCGCAGCTCGTAGAAGCGATTGCCGACAAGATGGGCGGCCGCCAGCAGGCCGCCGATGCCGTCGACCACGTACTGGACGCCATCGTCCGCGCGGTCGTCGCGGGTGAGCGGGTCTCGGTCACCGGCTTCGGTTCGTTCGAGAAGGTCGACCGTCCGGCCCGCTACGCCCGCAACCCCCAGACGGGCGAGCGGGTTCGGGTGAAGAAGACCTCGGTGCCGCGGTTCCGCGCGGGCCAGGGCTTCAAGGACCTGGTCAGCGGCTCGAAGAAGCTGCCGCGAGGAGGAGAGGTCGCCGTCAAGAAGGCCCCCAAGGGCAGCCTGAGCGGTGGCGCCGGCGCGACCGTGAAGAAGGCCGCCGCCAAGAAGGCCACCACCACCAGGGCGGCCGCGGCGAAGAAGACCACCACGGCGAAGAAGACGACGGCCAAGAAGACCACCGCGGCCGCCACGAAGAAGACCGCGGCGAAGAAGGCGCCCGCCAAGACCGCGGCCACCGCCAAGACCACCGCCGCGAAGAAGACCACCGCCAAGAAGACGGCGGCCAAGAGCGCCCCGGCGAAGAAGGCGACGGCCAAGAAGGCCCCCGCCAAGAAGTCGACCGCGCGCACCACCACCGCCAAGAAGGCCGCCGCCCGCAAGAAGTAGGCGCAGCACAGGGCACTCACGCGCCGGGCCGGACTCCCTCGGGAGCCCGGCCCGCGGCGTGTCCGGCCGTCGATCAGAACGTCTGCAGCGTCACCAGCGTGATCCGCCGCGCCCCGCCCTCGTCCGTCAACTCCACGCGCACCCGCTGACCGGGCCGCAGCAGCCGCAGCCCGCCCGCGTCGAACGCGGCGCTGTCGAAGGGCACCGGAGTGCCGTCGTCGAGCAGCACCTGCCCGCTGCGCGTGTCCTGGTCGTACGTGTATGCGGTCGCCTGCATGACGGCAGCCTACTGCCGCCGCCCGAAAGCCGCGCGGGCGCAACGGGGGCCGGCGCCCGCCCCCGTGCGCGGCTACTGCCCGGGAATCGGCAAACGCGCGCCCACCGCCGCCGTGTACGGCCCCACCCCCAGCGCGAGCGCCGCGCGCAGATCCTCGCCGGTGTCCACGTCCTGCCGTACGGAATCCACGTCCGCGAGTGCGAGTTCCCGCGCGCCGGACTCCCGGTGCCGGGCCCGGGAATCCGTGCCGAATGCCGGGCTCAATTCCGTCCCCGGCCCGGCCGTCAACAGGGTCGTGCCGATTGCGGCGGCGTCCGGGAGAAAAGCGCGCGGAAATTCCGCGGCGGCTTCCAGAACCCGGTGCAATTCCCGTGGGCGCAGCGCCGGGAGATCGGCGTTCAGTGCCGCCACCGGGCATTCGGGACGGGCGGCGCGCACCACCGCCGCCGCGTGCGCCAGCGCGGCGTTCAGCCCCGTGCCGGGCTCGTCCGGCACGATCCGGGCGCCCAGCGCGGACAGCTCCCGGCCCGCCAGCGCGTCGTCCGTGACGACCGCCACATCCCGCACCGCAGCCGCTGCCAGCGCCGCCGCCACCGTGTCCTGCGCGAACGCGAGCGCGAGGCCCGGACGCAGCGCGTCGGCGGCGGTGTCCGAGAGCCTGCTCTTGGCCCGCGCCAAAGGCTTCAGAGGTATCACCAAGGTCCACAGCACGCGCGTCCGTCCCTCTCTTGTCGCGGCCATTGTCACCCGGACCTTCGGGCGGCCGGAGTGCCGGGGCGTACGGTGTTCTCGACAGACCGGCGGCCTGGGGCGACACTTGTCCGGCCCCCAGGCCCTAGAAGGAAGGTGTCCGCGTGCCCCGCCGCAGAATCGGCTTTTGGTACCGCTTCGCCGCGGTGATCTGCAAACCGCCGCTGGTGGTTCTGCTCAAGCGGGACTGGCGTGGAATGGAGAACATCCCGGCCGAGGGCGGATTCATCACGGTGGTGAACCACAATTCGCACGCCGACCCTTTCGCCTACGCCCATTTCCAGTACAACACCGGGCGGGTGCCGAGATTCCTTGCCAAGAGCGGGCTCTTCGGGAAGGGGTTCGTCGGGGCCGCGATGCGCGGCACCGGGCAGATCCCCGTCTACCGTGAGAGCACCGACGCGCTGAGCGCCTTCCGCGCCGCGATCGCCGCCGTGGAGCGCGGTGAGTGCGTCGCCTTCTACCCCGAGGGGACCCTCACCCGCGACCCGGACGGCTGGCCCATGACCGGCAAGACCGGCGCCGCCCGCGTCGCCCTGCAGACCCGGTGCCCGGTCGTCCCGGTCGCCCAGTGGGGCTGCAACGAACTGCTGCCGCCGTACAGCAAGAAGCCGCGCCTGTTCCCCCGCAAGACCTCGCACGTCCTGGCCGGCCCGCCGGTCGACCTCTCCCGGTTCTACGGCAAGGAGATGACCGCCGAACTCCTCAAGGAGGCGACCGAGGTCATCATGGCCGCGATCACCCGCCAGCTGGAGGAGATCCGCGGCGAGCGGGCACCCGAGACGCCGTACGACCCGAAGCGGGAGCGCGTCGAGCAGCGCCGCCGCACGGAGGCGCAGACGCGCGGCCGGGCCGGCGCCCGCAGCCGCGCGGAGACGCAGGGGCAGACCGAGGCGCAGGCACACGGAAGGGCGGCCGGCGCGACCGGCCGGGAAGAGGGGCGGAGCAAGTGAGCAAGCCGGTCAAGGCGGCGGTCTTCGGGGCCGGTTCATGGGGCACGGCCTTCGCCATGGTGCTCGCCGACGCGGGGTGCGAGGTCACCCTGTGGGCGCGCCGCGCGGAGGTCGTCGAGGCGATCAACTCCACCCGCAGCAACCCCGACTACCTCCCGGGTTTCCGGCTCCCCGGGAACGTGCGCGCCACCTCCGACCCCGCGGAGGCCGCCGCGGGCGCCGACTTCACGGTCCTGTCGGTCCCCTCGCAGACCCTGCGCGCAAACCTCGCCGCCTGGACGCCCCTGCTGGCCCCCGGCACGGTGCTCGTCTCACTGATGAAGGGCGTCGAACTCGGCTCCGCCATGCGGATGAGCGAGGTCGTGGGGGACGTGGCCGGGGTCGGCCCCGAGCGGGTCGCCGTGGTCACCGGACCCAACCTCGCCCGCGAGATCGCCGCCCGGATGCCGGCCGCCTCCGTCGTCGCCTGCGCCGACGAGGCCGTCGCCACGCGGCTCCAGGCCGCCTGCCACACGCCGTACTTCCGCCCGTACACCAACACCGACGTCGTCGGCTGCGAACTCGGCGGCGCGGTGAAGAACG
Source organism: Streptomyces sp. NPDC006610 (assembly GCF_040611575.1). NCBI lineage: Bacteria > Bacillati > Actinomycetota > Actinomycetes > Kitasatosporales > Streptomycetaceae > Streptomyces > Streptomyces sp. NPDC006610. Next base: position 159,415 of record NZ_JBEXOP010000013.1, on the reverse strand, counting down.
TCATCGGCCTCGCCGTCGGCATCGCGGACGGCATGGGCCTCGGCGACAACGCCAAGGGCTCGCTGATCACCCGCGGCCTCGCCGAGACGACCCGGCTCGGCCTCGCCATGGGCGCCGACGCGCTGACCTTCTCGGGCCTCGCCGGCCTCGGCGACCTGGTGGCCACCTGCTCCTCGCCGCTGTCGCGCAACCACACCTTCGGCACCAACCTCGGCAGGGGCATGACCCTGGAGCAGACCATCGCGGTCACCAGGCAGACCGCCGAGGGCGTCAAGTCCTGCCAGTCCGTGCTGGATCTGGCCCGTCGGCACGGCGTCGACATGCCGATCACCGAGACGGTGGTCGGCATCGTCCACGAGGGCAAGCCGCCGGTGGTCGCCCTCAAGGAGCTGATGTCGCGCAGCGCGAAGCCCGAACGACGCTGAGCACACGCCGGGGCGGACGCTGTCTCCGGTCAGTACCACCGGGTACGCTCATCGCGATATGAGCACCGAGAACCTCCCCCAGAGCCCCGAGCAGCACACGCGCAAGCCGCGTGTGGCCGTCGTGTTCGGCGGGCGCAGCTCCGAACACGGGATCTCCGTGGTCACCGCCGGAGCCGTCCTCAAGGCCATCGACCGGACGAAGTACGACGTCCTGCCGATCGGCATCTCCGCGGAGGGCCGGTGGTTCCTCACGGCAGACGCGCCGGAGCGCATGGCGATCACCGACCGCCGCACGCCCAGCGTCGACCAGCTCGCCGAGTCGACCGAGGGCGGCGTGGTGCTGCCCGTCGACCCCGCCAGCCGCGAGGTCGTCTACAGCGAGCCCGGCTCGGTGCCCAAGGCCCTCGGCGAGGTCGACGTCGTCTTCCCGGTGCTGCACGGCCCCTACGGCGAGGACGGCACCCTCCAGGGCCTGCTGGAGCTGTCCGGAGTGCCGTACGTCGGCTCGGGGGTGCTCTCCTCGGCGGTCGGCCAGGACAAGGAGTACATGAAGCGGGTGTTCGCCTCCTTCGGGCTCAGGGTCGGCCCGTACGTGGTGATCCGCCCCCGCGAGTGGCAGCTGGACGAGTCCGCCGCCCGCAAGAAGATCGTCGACTTCGCGGGCGAGCACGGCTGGCCGCTGTTCGTGAAGCCCGCGCGCGCGGGCTCCTCGATCGGCATCACCAAGGTCGACGACCTCTCCGGACTGGACGAGGCCATCGCCGAGGCCCAGCGCCACGACCCGAAGATCCTCGTCGAGGCGGCGCTGCGCGGCCGCGAGATCGAGTGCGGCGTGCTGGAGTTCGAGGACGGGCCGAGGGCCTCGGTCCCCGCGGAGATCCCGCCGCCGGACGCGCACGCCTACTACGACTTCGAGGCCAAGTACATCGACTCCACGCCCGGCATCGTCCCCGCACCGCTGACGGACGAGGAGACCGCCGAGGTGCGCGCGCTCGCGGTGGCCGCCTTCGACGCCGCCTCCTGCGAGGGCCTGGTGCGCGCGGACTTCTTCCTCACCGAGGACGGGGAGTTCGTGATCAACGAGATCAACACCATGCCCGGCTTCACGCCGATCTCGATGTACCCGCAGATGTGGCAGGCGAGCGGCGTCGATTACGCGGAGCTGGTGGACCGTCTGATCCAGGCGGCGCTGCGCCGCCCCACCGGCCTGCGCTGACGGGCCGCCGCCCCCGGTGCTCAGTCGGCGATCCCCTCGGGGATCGCCTTCTTCACGGCCGGCGCCAGATCGACCAGCACGGAGGCGCTGTCCCGCTGCTCGGGCACCGTCACCTCCACGTACGCCGACCGGTTCGCGGTGGTGAAGCGGTGGCCCCCGTCCTGCTTCTCCTGCAGCCAGTCCACGCCGTTCACGCCCCCGGCCACCGCGTCGGGGTCGCGGCCCTCGGCCACTTTCGGATCGGCCATCTTCGGCGGCCGTACGACGCCGCAGCGCAGTATGATCGCCGGGTTCCCCCAGCCCGCGGTCAGCGGGGAGGCCGGCTCGGGATCGGAGCGCCCGGCGCCGTCGACCTCGGCCGGCAGCGCCCTGTCCAGGTTCCGGCACAACGCGGCGACCGCCGTGTCCGGGCTGGGAACCGCGGCGGTCGCGCTGTCGTCGCTTGAGGAGCAGCCCGCCACGGCGATCACGGCGATCATGACGGCGATCGACGTGACCGGCGCGGGCGGGCCGAAGGGCCGGTGACGGGAGATGTCCACCGGCCAAGGGTAGACGGGGGCTACAGATGGACGACCGGGCAGGTCAGGGTGCGGGTGATGCCGTCAACCTGCTGGACCTTGGCGACCACCATGCGACCGAGGTCGTCGACCGTGTCGGCCTGGGCGCGCACGATGACGTCGTACGGTCCCGTCACGTCCTCGGCCTGGACGACCCCAGGGATCTTGCCGATCGTCTCGGCGACGGTCGACGCCTTGCCGACCTCCGTCTGGATCAGGATGTACGCCTGTACCACGGAACCTCCAGGGCGGCCACGAGGATCATGTGGGGAAAAGGAACGCCACGGTATCGCGTCGCCGCTCGCCGCGGGGAGACCCGCGGGGGCCGGGCCGTGCGTGCCGGGGCGCGGACGCCGCCGAAGCCGGCGCTCACCGCGACCGTATCGAGCACACTGAGGACCCGCGACCGGGCAGCCACAGGGACAGAAGGGGCGTAAGGGCAATGAAGGGCACTGTTGGTGAGCTGGGGGAGTTCGGGCTCATCAGGGAGCTCACCTCCCGTCTCACCACCACCCCGGCGGTCCGGGTCGGTCCCGGCGACGACGCCGCGGTGGTCGCCGCGCCCGACCGCAGGGTCGTGGCCAGCACCGACATACTTCTCGAGGGCCGGCACTTCCGGCGCGACTGGTCCACGGCCTACGACGTCGGCCGCAAGGCCGCCGCGCAGAACCTCGCGGACATCGCCGCGATGGGCGCCGTGCCGACCGCGCTGCTGCTCGGCCTGGTGGTGCCGGCCGAACTGCCGGTGACGTGGCCGACCGAGCTGATGGACGGGCTGCGCGACGAATGCCAGGTCGCGGGCGCCTCGGTGGTCGGCGGGGACGTCGTACGGGGGGACACGATCATGGTGTCGATCACCGCGCTCGGCGATCTGCGCAACCAGGAACCGGTGACGCGGGCCGGCGCGCAGCCCGGTGACCTGGTCGCGGTGACCGGCTGGCTCGGCTGGTCCGCCGCCGGTTACGCGGTGCTCTCCCGTGGCTTCCGCTCGCCGCGCGCCTTCGTGGAGGCGCACCGGCGCCCGGAGCCGCCGTACCACGCGGGCCCGGCCGCCGCGGCGCTCGGCGCGACGGCGATGTGCGACGTCAGCGACGGGCTGATCGCCGACCTGGGGCACATCGCGGAGGCCAGCAAGGTCCGGATCGACGTGCGCTCCGGGGCCATCGACATCCCGTCACAGATGAACGACATCGGGCAGGCGGTCGGCGTGGACCCGCTGCAGTGGGTGCTGACCGGGGGAGAGGACCACGCGATCGTGGCGACCTTCCCTCCGGACGTGAAGCTGCCGGCCCGCTGGAAGGTGATCGGCGAGGTGCTCAACCCGTCGGCGCTGCCGCAGGTCACGGTGGACGGGGCGCCGTGGACGAACAAGGGCGGCTGGGACCACTTCGGGGGCATCGAGTCATGAGCGCGCCGCCCCGGGTGCTGACCGTGGCCGGCTCCGACTCCGGGGGCGGGGCCGGGATCCAGGCCGACCTGAAGACCATGCTCGCCCTGGGCGTGCACGGCATGAGCGTGCTCACGGCGGTGACCGCGCAGAACTCGCTGGGCGTGCAGGGCGCCTGGGAACTGCCGGTGGAGGCGGTGCGGGCGCAGTACCGCAGCGTCGTGGACGACATCGGCGTGCAGGCGGTGAAGACCGGGATGCTCGCCTCCGCGGAACTGGTGGAGGCGGTGGCCGAGTTGATCGCGGGGACCGGGGCGCCGGCCGTGGTCGACCCGGTGGGGGTCTCCAAGCACGGCGATCCGCTGCTGGCGGCGTCCGCGCTGGACTCCGTCCGCACGAAGCTGCTGCCGACGGCGACCGTGGCGACGCCGAACCTCGACGAGGTCGCCCAGCTGACCGGAGTGCGGGTGGACGGCGAGGACGGGCTGCGCGAGGCGGCGGCGGCCGTGCTGGCGTACGGGCCCGCCTGGGTCGTGATCAAGGGCGGGCATCTGGCGGGCGACGCCGTGGACCTGCTCACCGACGGGACCGAGGAGCACTGGCTGCGCTCCCCGCGGCTCGACAACCGGCACACCCACGGCACCGGCTGCACGCTCGCCTCGGCGATCGCCTGCGGGCTGGCGCGCGGGGCGTCGGTGCCGGAGGCGGTGCGGGCGGCCAAGGAGTACGTCACCGGGGCGATCGCGGCCGGGTTCGCGCTGGGGGGCGGGATCGGACCGGTGGATCACGGGTGGCGGTTCAGGGGCTGACGGGCCCCGCGAGGCATGAAGGGTGCCTCTGGGTCTGACGGGTTCCGCGGGGCACGACGGGTGCCTCTTCGCCTGACGGGTTCCGCCGGGCTGCCGGGGCTGCCGGGACGACGAGTGCCGACGGCACGGCAGCCGGGAGTGACGGCGGACGGCTGCCGGGTGACATGTACGCAGGCCCGGACGCCGGGGCCCGGCCGCCGCGGGCATGCAAAAAGCCGGTCCATGCGAGATGGACCGGCTCAGTGCAGCGAACCGACAGTGGCCGCGCGCTGTTGCTGAGCGTCAGCGCGAGACCTTGCCGGCCTTGATGCACGAGGTGCAAGCGTTCACGCGCTTCGGCGTCCCGCCCACCACGGTACGCACACGCTGGATGTTCGGGTTCCAGCGGCGGGGCGTACGGCGGTGCGAGTGCGAGATGTTGTTGCCGAAGCCCGGCCCCTTGCCGCAGACGTCGCAGTTGGCAGCCACGGGTCACTCCAAAGACTTCAGATGCACTTACGGTTGATCCCGGCATGCCGGAATCGAGATTCTCATGCTCTGCGAGCGGTCGAAATCTGAGTGGCGCTGCCAGGGGAATGGCCCGATCGGGATCGGGCAACCGGAGCAGCATACAACGACTGCGTCCGTACAACGAAACTACCATGACCGCCCGGGCCCCCGTCCCCGCCCTCGTCCGGCGGTCACCGGCTCCGGGACTACGCTGCGTCCCATTGCCAGCAGCTAGGAGGCGCAGGTGGCGCGGGTGCCGCAGACATTCCTCGACGCGGAGGCGGTGCGCACCTGGTGCGGTCTCGCGCTCCGGGCGCTGGGCACCGCCCGGGAGGAGATCGACGCGATCAACGTGTACCCCGTGGCGGACGGGGACACCGGCACCAACCTGTATCTGACCGTCGAGTCCGCGGCGTCGGCCGTCGAGGCCGTGTTCGCCGGCCACCGGACCGGCGGGACGGGACCGTCGCTGGCCCAGGCGGTACGGGCCATGGCGCACGGGGCGCTCATCGGGGCGCGCGGCAACTCCGGCACGATCCTCGCGCAACTGCTGCGCGGCATGGCCGAGGTCCTCGCCGGCGAGGACGGGGACGAGGCCGGCCGCGTCGACGGACCCGGCCTCGGGCTCGCCCTGCGCCGGGCGGCCGACTCCGCGCGGCAGGCGGTGGCGCGTCCCGTGGAGGGCACGGTCCTGTCCGTCGCCTCGGCGGCGGCCGAGGCCGCGCTGGCGGCGGGGGGCACGGAGGGGGACTGCGGGGCGGTCGCGCGGGCCGCGTACGAGGGGGCGCGCGAGGCCCTCGCCGCGACGCCGGGACAGCTGGCGGTCCTGGAGCGGGCGGGGGTGGTCGACGCCGGCGGGCGGGGGCTGGTGGCGGTGCTGGCGGCGCTGGTGGAGACGCTCACGGGACGGTGGCCGGGGGGATCGACGGTGGCGGCGGCGTCGCCGGGGGCGGCCGGGAGGGCCGAGGGCGGTGGGCGGGAGTGCCCGGACGCCGCGGAGGGCGGGCCCGCCTTCGAGGTGATCTACCTCCTCGAGGCCGAGGACTCGGCCGTGGCCCGGCTGCGGGAGCGGCTCGACGCGCTCGGGGACTCGCTGGTCGTCGTCGGCGGGGACGGGCTGTGGAACGTCCACGTCCATGTGGACGACGCCGGGGCGGCCGTGGAGGCGGGCGTGGAGGCCGGGCGGCCGTACCGGATCCGGATCACCCACTTCGGCGCCGGGGACGCGCACGCCGCGCGCGGGCCCTGGCCGTCCGGGGAGCGCGCCCAGCGTGCCGTGGTGGCCGTCGTGCCGGGCGAGGGCCTGGCGGGGCTGTACGCGGAGGCGGGCGCGACGACCGTGCTCGCGCGCCCCGGGGAGCCGCCGGCCAGCGGGGAGCTGCTGGAGGCGGTACGACGGGCCCACGCGCGCGAGGTCGTGCTGCTGCCCAACGACGCCGAGCTGCGCCACACCGCCGCCGCGGCGGCCGAGCAGGCCCGCTCCGAGGGCATCCGGGTGGCGCTGATCCCGACGCGCTCGGCGGTGCAGGGCATCGCCGCGCTCGCGGTGCACGCGCCGGAACGCCGCTTCGACGAGGACGTCGTCGCGATGACGTCGGCGGCCGGAGCCACCCGGTACGGCGAGGTCGCCGTCGCCGAACGCCAGTCCTGGACCACGGCCGGCATCTGCCAGGCCGGCGACGTCCTCGGCCTGATCGACGGCGACGTCGCCCTCATCGGGACCGACGTCGCCGCCGTCGCCACGACGGTCCTGGACCGGATGCTGGCCGCTGGCGGCGAACTGGTGACCGTCGTCCTCGGCGACGAGGCCCCCGAAGCGGTCGCGGGCCGCTTGGAGGCCCGCGTGCGGGAGGCCTACCTGGCCGTCGACACCGTGGTGTACCGGGGCGGCAGACAGGGTTCGCTGCTGCTCATCGGCGTGGAGTAGCGGGGCCGCCGAACCGGGCCGGCCGCGCGGCTACTCGTCCTCCTGCTCCCGCACCACCCGCAGCATCTGTTCCGCCTCCGCCTGCCGGGCACGGGTCGTCTCGTCGTCGGGGGAGGCGTTCGCGTAGGCCGCCAGCACCGCGCGGGCGCGGGACTCGGCGCGGGCGGTGCGGCCCAGGTCGGCCTCCAGCCACCCGGCGGCGAGTTCGGCGCCGGTGCGGCTGTGCAGGGCCTCGTACCCGAGGGACGCGAACAGGGCGACGGCCTCCTCCATCTCGGCCAGCGCCTCCTCGAAGGCGGCCTGGATGGAGCCGTCCTCCGCGTCCTCGGCCGACGAGCGGGCGAGCAGGTCGCCGAACTGGCGGTGCGTGTGGCCCAGTTCCTCGGTGAGCCGGAACCTGGACTCCTCGTCGGCCGCCGTGCGCAGCGCCGACTCGCACGCCGCCACCGCCGCCTCCATCAGCTCCCGCCCCACCTCCCGGCCGTCCTCGGCACTCTCCCCGTCCTCCGTGTCCTGCGTGCTCAGGGCGAGCCACGCGCGGGCGCGCAGCGAGCGGACCAGCCCGTGGACGTTGCCCACGGAGCGCCACAGCTCGCCCGCGCGCGCGTACGCCCGATCCGCCTCGTCGCGCAGCCCCGCCCGCCCCAGCGACTCGGCGGCGAGATGGGCCAGCGTGGCGTGGTCCTGCTGCTCGGGCCAGTGCCGGGCGGTCTCCGCCGCCTCCAGGCGCCGTTCGGCCGCCGCGCGGTGCTCGCCGAGTTCGCTCAGACAGTCGCCGAGCCACCACTGCGTCTGCACGATCGCCCCGTCGCCGTGCGTCTCCGCGGTGAGGTCGAGCAGCGCCGACTCCAGCACCTCCGCCGCCTCGGCCCACCGCCCCTGACGCAGCAGGAACCCGCCCAGCAGATGGCGCGCCCAGGCGCCGACGGTCGGGCTCTCGCCGGCCTCGTCGGCCCAGTGCGACGCCTCCAGGGCGTGCTCCGCGGCCTCGGCGGGCAGCTCCCGGCCGCCGAGCAGCTCCGCGAGCTGGAGGTGCAGCTGGGCGCGTCCGACGGGCTCCAGCTGGGCCCCGCCGTGCTCCAGCGCCGCCCGCAGTGCCCGCTCGGCCTCCTCCGTGTCGCCCAGGTGATGGGCGAGCCCGGCCAGCCGCGCCTCGTACTCCACCGCGAACCACGGCAGCCCCGCGTCGACGTACGCCGCCGCGGCCTGCGCGAACAGCCCGGCGGCCGACCGCAGGTCGCCGTGGTGCACGGCCAGTTCGGCGAGCATCGCCCGCGCCTCCGCCGCCCGCGAGGCCAGCCGTACGTCGTCGCCGGTGTGCCCGTCCACCAGCGCCAGCACCTCGCGCGCGGCGGCCTCGGCCTCCGCCAGGACGGTGTCCCGCGGGGCCCCGCCGCCCGCCGGGCCGCCGGAGGAGTCGTCCGGCTCGATCACCCGCCGCATCAGGACGCGCGCCCGCCCGATCAGCACGGACGCGGTCTGCCGGACCCCGGTGCCGCTCTCGGCGAACAGCGCGAGGACCTCGTCGTAGGCCTCGGCGACGGCCGCCACGGCCGCGTCCACGTCGCCGCCGAGCGCGCGGACGTACGCCGCACGCGCGCGTGCCGCCAGCGCCTCACCGGGGTCGCCCGCCTCGGCGTACAGCCGCGCCGCGCGGTCGAACAGCTCCGCGCCCGCCGGACCCAGGCTCATGGCCTCGTGATCGGCGATCTCCGCCCGGTCCCGGGCGTCGAGCGCGACGCCCTCGGCGGCCCGCGCGACCGCCGCCCAGGCCTCCACGGCGTTCGGCCGCAGGGTCTCCGACAGCCGCCGGGCCTCGGCGAGCAGGGCGGAGAGTCCGGAACCGCCGTCCGGTGCGGGAGCCGCGTCGGGGGCGGGCGCCGACACGGCCGCCGGCGAGGCGTGCGCCGTGGACCCGGGGCGTGCGGAGCGCACACCGAGCGGGAGTCGCTCCACGAGCGCCTCCTGGTCCATCCGCGCGCGGGCGCGTTCACTGACGTACGACGTTCCGTTACGCGCGTCGAACCGCGCCGCCAGCGCCAGCGCCTCCGTGCGCGCGTACGCGCCCAGCTCCCGCGCCGTCCAGCTCCGCCCCGTCGGCCCCGGCACCTGCCGGCCGCCCAGCCCTCGCGCGGTGAGCCGGTCCATCAGCAGCGCCACCACGCTCAGGAAGTCCAGCCGGGTTTGCGGATGCCCGTCGTCGGTGAAGTACGCCGGCCGCTCCGCCAGCAGCTCCAGACCGCGCGCCTCGTTCCCGGTGAGCGCGCAGAACTCCACGTGGTCCGCGTACGCGCCCCGCATGCTCTCCATCGGCCGCACGAGTCTCAGCCCGCGCAGGTGATGGGCCCGCGCCTCGTCCACGCGGCCCAGCCGCAGCAGGGACTTCAGCGACGACGAGAGCACCGAGTGCGGCTCGTGCGCGCAGGTGAACTCCCCCTCCAGCACCGGCCCCCACAGCTCCAGCGCCTCGGCGTCCCGCCCGCTCACCGCCTGCCACCAGCCCTGCCCGTTCAGCTCGCAGGCGTGACAGTCGGCCATCGCGTCCCGGTCCGCCGCCAGCCACGCCGCGTACGCCCGCTCCGCGCGCGGCAGGTCGCCGACGTGCGCGGCCACGCTGAACTCGGCGCTGCGCACGGCCCGCTGCGAGTACCCGGCCAGCCGGTAGCGGTGCTCCATCTCGCCCAGCCACTTCTCGATGGCGGCGAGCGGGATGTGCGGCTGGCCGAGCATCCCGCTCGACATCCACTTGAACACCCAGTGCAGCGAATGCGCCTCGTACGCGTCGAAGTCCTCGGGCCGCTCGTCCCACATCCGCAGCAGCCGCGCGAACGGGACGAACATCTTGTCCTTCTCGGAGCTGTAGTTGTAGACCTTCAGCTGATGCCCGAGCGCCTCGATCACGGCCAGCGGTATGTTCAGCCGCTCCGCCTGCGCGAGCAGGACCTCCGCGCGCGCGTTGCGGGCCGGCCCCTCCGGCTGCTCGGCGTTCTCCGCCATCGCCCGGCGCAGTTCCTCGAAGTCCGAGATCTCACTCATCGGTGCCCCTCCCCCGGGGAGTCCGTGTCACTGTGGGTGGCCCATTCCAGGAGGCCGATGAAGGCACGGTTCAGCAGCGCAGAGTCGGCCGGCCGCAGCGGGCGCTGCGCCATCAGCAGGGCCTGCCCGTACAACGACTCCGTCGCCGTGCCGACCAGTTCCGGTTCGCGCAGCGAACCGATCCGCCGCACCAGCGGGTTGAGATGGTTCAGCACCAGCCGCGCGCGGGGCGCCCCGCCCCGCAGCGAGCCCAGGATGCCCGCCCACAGGTCGTCGGCCCGCTCCTCGGCCTCCGCGCGCGCCTGTTCGTGCCGCGCCTCCCGGTCGCTCAGATGCAGCGCGGGAACCGACAGCGGATGGAACGCGCGCAGCACCACGTCACAGCCCAGCGGGTCCAGCGCCGCCCGCGCGGCCGCCAGGAATCCCGACAGCGCCAGTTCCTCGGCCGGGTCCACGGCCTCCAGGTGCGCGGTCACCGTGTCGGCGTCCAGCTCGGAGACCACCGTCCCCGGCCGCACCGACGGCAGTGCCTCGACCAGCTCGCCGTCGTAGGTGTAGCCCCCGTTCACCACGCCGATGCCCTGCGCCGACGCGATCGGGGCGACCTGGCGGAACTCCTCCACCGTCCGCGTGAAGTGCACCACCGGGTGCCGCAGCGCGAACTCGGCCAGCGACACCCGCCCGTCCGTCGTCTCGAACGGCAGCCACGGCAGCATGATGCGCAGCATCTCCGCGTCGTGCCGCGCCAGCGACTTCACGCCCAGGTGGTGCACCGCCAGGAAGGCCGACAGCCGCTGCGGATCGCCCGCGGCCAGCCCGGTCAGCCAGGACCTGATCCGCTCCCCGAGCGCGTCCCGCACAGCCGCCAGCGTCTCGTCCTCGTACAGCGCCTCCCGCGACGCCGTCGGCCGCAGGCTGTCCGTGTCCAGTACGCAGCGCACGAAGAACGCCCAGTCCGGCAGCAGCTGCTCGGCCCGCTCGGTCAGCAGCATGCCCTTGAGGTGGACGCGGTGCCGGGCCCGCTGCGCGGGACTCACCGCCGAGGGCAGCACGTACGCCACCCCCCGGATCCCGGCGAGCGGCACGTTCAGGTCGATCGAGTCCAGCGGGGTGAAGCCGAACAGGTCGTGGCAGTGCCGGGCCAGCGCCGCCCGCCGGTTCGCGGGGGAGGGGTACGGCCGGTCCCAGGGCGCCGGAAGGTCGGTGACGGCCTCCCCGCCCACCCGGACGTCGTAGGGCAGCAGCGAGCCGAACTCCCGCGCCAGCTCCAGCACCCGCTCCTCGGCCAGCCACTCCCCGGCGCCGGGCCGCGGCACCAGGTGCACGGTCGTGCCCGGCTCGGGCCGGGCGTCGTCCGGCAGCGTGCGCACGGTGTACGAACCGTCGTCCGCCGCCGTCCACTCCACCGGCCGGGCGTCCGGCGTACGGGCGCTGCGGCTGACCACGCGGATCCGCTCGGCGACCACGAAGCACGCCAGCAGTCCGATCCCGAACTGCCCGAGGAACCCGGAACGCGCCTCGTGCAGCGCCTCCGCCCGCTTGGAGCTGCGGCCGATCGTGGCCAGCAGGTCGTGCACGTCGGACTCGGTGAGCCCCACGCCGGAGTCCTCCACCCGCAGCGCGCCCGCCTCGGCGAACAGCCGCACCCGCGCGGGCGCGCCGGGATCCAGCGCGCGCCGGGCGGTGATCGCGTCCACGGCGTTCTGCAGCAGTTCGCGCAGGTAGACCTTGGGGCTGGAGTAGAGGTGATGGGAGAGCAGGTCCACCAGACCACGCAGGTCGACCTGGAAGGTGTGAGGTGAAGGGGATGCCTGGGATGACTGCGAGGTCTGGGAGTCCATCGTCACAGCGCTGCCGGGAGAGACGGCCGGCGGCGCGGGGTCGGGCGGTCCGGTGAGGCCGTGACCGCGAAGGGATGGCCGGAGCGCGTCATCCTAGAGCCCTACCGAACCGCCTGACCAGGGGATTCCTCGGACTTATACGGCATTGGAACCCAGAGCGCCGCGGCGTTGTCAGTGTCGTGGTGTGCAATGGAACCGTGCCCGCACTGGACGAACCACTGAAGAAGGTGCTCGGCCCCGCCACCGCGAAGGTGATGGCCGAGCACCTCGGCCTGCACACCGTCGGCGACCTCCTGCACCACTACCCGCGCAGATACGAGGAGCGGGGCCGGCTCACCCACCTCGCGGACCTGCCCATGGACGAGCACGTCACCGTGGTCGCCCAGGTCGCCGACGCCCGCCTGCACACCTTCGCCTCCAGCAGGGCGCCGCGCGGCAAGGGCCAGCGCCTGGAGGTGACGATCACCGACGGCAGCGGCCGGCTCCAACTCGTCTTCTTCGGCAACGGCGTCCACAAACCCCACAAGGAACTCCTGCCCGGCACCCGCGCGCTGTTCGCCGGCAAGGTCTCCGTCTTCAACCGCCGGCTGCAACTGGCCCACCCCGCCTACGAACTGCTGCGCGGTGACCCCGGCGACCCCGGCGACCCGGGCGAGGCCGCCGGGGAGACCGCCGAGTCCTGGGCGGGCGCCCTCATCCCGATCTACCCGGCCACCGCCAAACTGGAGTCCTGGAAGATCGGCAAGGCGATCCAGACCGTCCTGCCCAGCGCCCAGGAGGCAGCCGACCCGCTGCCCGGGTCCCTCCGCGAGGGCCGGGGCCTGGTCTCCCTCCCCGAGGCCCTGCTCAAGATCCACCGCCCGCACACCAAGGCGGACGTCGCCGACGCCCGCGACCGCCTCAAGTGGGACGAGGCCTTCGTCCTCCAGGTCGCCCTCGCCCGCCGCCGCCACACCGACGCGCTGCTCCCGGCGGTCCCCCGCAGACCCCGCCCCGACGGCCTCCTCGCGGCCTTCGACGACCGCCTCCCCTTCACCCTCACCGAGGGCCAGCGGAAGGTCTCCCAGGAGATCTTCGACGACCTGGCCACCGACCACCCCATGCACCGCCTGCTCCAGGGCGAGGTGGGCAGTGGAAAGACCTTGGTCGCCCTGCGCGCCATGCTCGCCGTGGTCGACGCGGGCGGGCAGGCCGCGATGCTCGCGCCGACCGAGGTGCTGGCGCAGCAGCACCACCGGTCGGTCACCGAGATGATGGGCGAGCTGGCCGAGGGAGGGATGCTCGGCGGCTCCGAGCACGCCACCAAGGTCGTGCTGCTGACCGGCTCCATGGGCGCCGCCGCCCGCCGGCAGGCGCTGCTCGACCTCGTCACCGGCGAGGCGGGGATCGTCATCGGCACCCACGCGCTCATCGAGGACAAGGTCCAGTTCCACGACCTCGGCCTGGTCGTCGTGGACGAGCAGCACCGCTTCGGCGTCGAACAGCGCGACGCCCTGCGCGGCAAGGGCAAACAGCCCCCGCACCTCCTCGTCATGACGGCCACCCCCATCCCGCGCACGGTCGCCATGACCGTCTTCGGCGACCTGGAGACCTCGGTCCTCGACCAGCTCCCGGCAGGCCGTTCCCCGATCGCCAGCCATGTCGTCCCCGCCGCCGACAAACCGCACTTCCTGGCCCGTGCCTGGGAACGCGTGCGCGAGGAGGTCGCAGGCGGCCACCAGGCGTACGTCGTCTGTCCCCGCATCGGCGACGAGGAGGAGGACCCGAAGAAGCGGGAGGCCGCCGAGGCCGAGGGCGCCGACAAGCGCCCGCCGCTCGCCGTCCTCGACGTGGCCGACCAGCTCGCGGCCGGCCCGCTCAAGGGCCTGAAGGTGGAGGTCCTGCACGGCAGGATGGCCCCGGACGACAAGGACGCCGTGATGCGCCGCTTCGCCGCCGGCGAGACGGACGTCCTGGTCGCCACGACGGTCGTCGAGGTCGGCGTGAACGTCCCCAACGCCACCGCGATGGTGATCATGGACGCCGACCGCTTCGGCGTCTCCCAGCTCCACCAGCTCCGCGGCCGCGTGGGCCGGGGTTCCGCTCCCGGCCTGTGCCTGCTGGTCACCGAGATGCCCGAGGCGAGCCCCGCCCGCCAGCGCCTGAACGCGGTCGCCGCCACCCTCGACGGCTTCGAGCTGTCCCGCATCGACCTCCAGCAGCGCCGCGAGGGCGACGTCCTCGGCCAGGCCCAGTCGGGGGCCCGCACCAGTCTCAGGGTCCTGGCCGTGATCGAGGACGAGGAGATCATCGCCGAGGCGAGACAGGAGGCGACGGCCCTCGTGACGGCGGACCCCGACCTCACGTCCCACCCGGCCCTGCGCACGGCGCTGGACGCGCTGCTGGACGACGAGCGGGAGCGGTACCTGGAGAAGGGATGACCGCTCACGAGAACGGCGCCCCACCCCCACGCCTGCCAGACTGGTTCCACGACCCCCCCGAACACCGCCCCGTCGAGCACCACCCCGCCAACCCCGCCCGCATCGGACAAGGACCGAAGATGACCCGCGTGATCGCCGGCGCAGCCGGCGGACGCCGCCTGGCCGTCCCGCCAGGGACCGGCACCCGCCCCACCTCCGACCGCGCGCGCGAGGGCCTCTTCTCCACCTGGCAGTCCCTCCTCGGCGGCCCCCTGTCCGGCGAACGCGTCCTCGACCTGTACGCCGGCTCCGGCGCCGTGGGCCTGGAGGCACTCTCCCGCGGGGCCGGGCACGCCCTCCTGGTCGAGGCCGACGCCAAGGCGGTCCGCACGATCCGGGAGAACGTCCGGAACCTGTGCCTGCCCGGCGCCGAGGTGCGGGCGGGCAAGGCCGAGCAGATCATCCGCACGGCGCCCCCGGCCCAGCCGTACGACCTGGTCTTCCTCGACCCGCCGTACGCCGTGTCGGACGACGATCTTCGGGAGATCCTGCTCACACTCCGCTCGGAGGGGTGGCTCGCCGCCGAAGCCCTCGTCACCGTGGAGCGCAGCACCAGAGGCGGCGTCTTCCACTGGCCGGACGGCTTCGAGGCGCTCCGGGCCCGTCGTTACGGCGAGGGAACGTTTTGGTACGGTCTCGCCGCCTCTACGTGCGAAGACGCACCATGACCGGACCGGAGAGCGAGGGACCTCAAGTGCGCCGTGCCGTCTGTCCCGGGTCGTTCGACCCGATCACCAACGGACACCTCGACATCATTTCCCGCGCCTCCCGTCTCTACGACGAGGTGTACGTCGCGGTGATGATCAACAAGGCCAAGAAGGGCCTGTTCGAGATCGACGAGCGGATCGACCTGATCCGCCAGGTCACCGCCGAGTACGAGAACGTCCGCGTCGAGGCCTTCCACGGCCTCCTCGTCGACTTCTGCAAGGAGCGGGACATCCCGGCCATCGTCAAGGGCCTGCGCGCGGTCAGCGACTTCGACTACGAACTGCAGATGGCCCAGATGAACAACGGCCTGTCCGGCGTGGAGACCCTCTTCGTGCCGACCAACCCCACCTACAGCTTCCTGTCCTCCTCCCTGGTCAAGGAGGTCGCGACCTGGGGCGGCGACGTCTCCCACCTGGTGCCCCCGGTGGTCCTGAGCGCGCTGGCCGAACGGCTCAGGCAGGACTGACGGCGCCTCATGGCCTTACAGTCGTCCCGTCCGTCTCCAACACAGCTGTAGAGAGTGGCGAGCCAACCGGTGGACGTGCAGAAGAAGCTCGACGAGATCGTCGCGGCGGTCTCCAGTGCCCGGGCCATGCCCATGTCGGCCTCGTGCGTGATCAACCGCGCCGATCTGCTCGCCCGGCTGGAGGAGCTGCGCGCCGCGCTGCCCGACTCGCTCGCCCAGGCCCAGGAGCTGATCGGCGGCCGGGAACAACTGGTCGAGCAGGCCCGCCAGGAGGCCGAGCGGATCATCGAGAGCGCGCACGCCGAGCGCGGCTCGCTGATCTCCGGCACCGAGATCGCCCGCCGCTCGCAGGAGGAGGCCGACCGCATCCTCGCCGAGGCCCGCCAGGAGGCCGAGGAGATCCGCGCGGAGGCCGACGACTACGTCGACTCCAAGCTCGCCAACTTCGAGGTGGTCCTCACCAAGACCCTGGGCTCGGTCGGCCGCGGCCGGGAGAAGCTGCTCGGCACCGGTCCGGGCCTGGACGAGCAGGGCTACGCGGACGAGGACGCCCCCGAGCGCAGCCACGACCCGGAGACCCTGCGCCGCACGGCCGACGCGTACGTCGACGCCAAGCTCGGCGCCTTCGAGGCGGTACTCGCCAAGACCCTGGACGCCGTCGGCCGCGGCCGGCAGAAGCTGCACGGCCGGATCGCCAGCGACGACCTCGGCGCCCTCGCCGACGACACCACCACCCGGCAGCACACCAGCGACGCCGACTACCTGGCCGACCTCGCCGCGCTGACCGCCGAACCCGCCCCGGACCGGCAGCCGCAGCCCGCGCCGGTCCCGGCCCAGCAGCCGTACGCGCCCCAGGACGCCTACGCCGACGCCTACCCCGGCCAGACCCAGCCGCAGACCCACGCACAGGCGCACACGCAGGCCCAGCAGGACCCCTACGGCTACCAGCAGCAGTACGCCGCGCAGGACCCGTACGGCTACCAGCAGGCCGACCCCTACGCCGGCTACCCGCAGCAGCCCGCCTACGACCCGGCCCCGGCCCCCGCGCAGGCGCCGCAGCAGCTCGACGAGACCAGTCTCTTCGACACCGGCATGATCAGCGCCGAGCAGCTCAGGGCGTACGAACAGGGTCGCGGCAACGGCTGACGCCGGACCCGGACCGGGCTCCGGGACGGCCGCAACCGGGCCACGGGACGGTCACCGTGGCCGGGCCGCGACCGGACCGGGGGCCCGAGGCGGCCCGATTGGGCCGACAGCGAAAGGTCCAGTATCCTGTCACTTCGGTCGTGTGTACCTCCGCGATCAGCGCTGCCCGGGAACACCGAAGGGCGGCGTCCCCAGCTCAAGGATCGAAAGCAGGAATGGCTCTGAACGCCCGCCTCGACCACCGCAACCCTCTCGTGTTCGACACGCACGAGCTGGGACGGCGTCCTGGTGCGCTGCAGCGCCTGACCCGCACGGTCGACGCCCCCAGGGACCTCGGTCTTAAGGACGTCATCGGAGTGCCGGAAGGCGCCCCGGTCGAGCTGGACCTCCGGCTCGAGTCGGTCATGGAGGGGGTGCTCGTCACGGGCACCGCCCGTGCACGGGCCGAGGGGGAGTGCGTAAGGTGTCTGGAGCCGCTCGAGCAGGAGCTCGAAGCGGACTTCCAGGAGATGTTCTCGTACCCTGACGCCGACGACCGGGGCCGCCCCAAGGCGGAACCGGCCGACGACGCCGAGGAAGACGAGGACAGGCTCTTCATCGAGGACGGCCTGTTCGACCTCGAACCCGTGCTGCGCGATGCGGTGGTGCTCGCACTGCCGATGCAGCCGGTGTGCCAGGAAGACTGCCCGGGTCTGTGCTCCGAGTGCGGAGTGCGGCTGGCGGACGACCCGGACCACCACCACGACGCCGTCGACATCCGTTGGGCGGCACTGCAGGGAATCGCCGGTTCGCTCGAATCCGGCGATAAGGACGAGATGAGCGGCGCCGAAGCGGGCGTCGACGAGAAGCAGGAGAAGTAGCCGTGGCTGTTCCGAAGCGGAAGATGTCGCGCAGCAACACGCGCCACCGCCGGTCGCAGTGGAAGGCTGCGGTCCCCACCCTGGTTGCGTGCGAGCGCTGCCACGAGCCCAAGCTGCAGCACATCGCGTGCCCGTCGTGCGGCACCTACAACAAGCGCCAGGTCCTCGAGGTCTGAGCGGCTGGTGAGAGGCACTGTGTCCACGCCGAAGAAAAACTCTGCGGACCAGCAGGCCTCGTCCCACACGCTTCTGGAAGGGCGGCTCGGCTACCAGGTCGAGTCCGCCCTTCTGGTGCGAGCGCTCACCCACCGTTCCTACGCGTACGAGAACGGCGGTCTGCCGACGAACGAGCGGCTGGAGTTCCTCGGGGACTCCGTGCTCGGCCTCGTCGTCACCGACACGCTGTACCGCACCCACCCCGACCTGCCCGAAGGCCAGCTGGCCAAGCTGCGGGCCGCGGTGGTCAACTCGCGTGCGCTGGCGGACGTGGGACGCACGCTCGACCTGGGTTCCTTCATCCGGCTCGGCCGCGGTGAAGAGGGCACGGGCGGCCGGGACAAGGCGTCCATCCTCGCCGACACCCTCGAAGCGGTGATCGGCGCGGTCTATCTCGACCAGGGCCTGGAATCGGCGGCGGAGCTGGTGCACCGTCTGTTCGACCCGCTGATCGAGAAGTCCTCCAACCTCGGCGCCGGCCTGGACTGGAAGACCAGCCTCCAGGAGCTGACCGCGACCGAAGGGCTCGGCGTTCCCGAGTACCTGGTCACGGAGACCGGCCCCGATCACGAGAAGACCTTCACTGCTGCCGCCCGCGTCGGAGGCGTCTCGTACGGCACCGGCACCGGCCGCAGCAAGAAGGAGGCGGAGCAGCAGGCCGCCGAGTCCGCCTGGCGGGCCATCCGGGCCGCCGCGGACGAGCGCGCCAAGTCCGCCGCGGCGGCGCAGGCCGCCCAGGCGGCCGCCGCCTCACAGGCCGCCACCGCCGTCGAGACGGGAGCGGCCGTCGAGGCCGGTGCGACCGTCGAGGCGGGGGTGACCGTCGAGGCCGGGGCCGACGACTGATCGGCCCGTCGGCCCGCCGGTCGTCCGGCTCCGCCGGCGCCGGTGTCGGCGCCGGCAGAGCACAGCAACGGCCAGAGCGCCCGCCCCGCCCGGGGACGGGCGCTCGGCTCATTCCACGGGGGAGTCCATGCCCGAGTTGCCCGAGGTCGAGGTCGTACGCCGCGGTCTGGACCGGTGGGTCGCCCACCGGACCGTCGCCGGCGTCGAGGTGCTGCACCCGCGCGCCGTCCGCCGCCATCTCGCCGGCGCCGACGACTTCGCCCGGCGTCTCGACGGTCACCGCTTCGGCACGCCGAGCCGGCGCGGCAAGTATCTGTGGCTGCCGCTGGAGGACTCCGGGCAGGCCGTCCTGGCGCACCTCGGGATGAGCGGCCAGCTGCTGGTCCAGCCGCACACCGCGCCCGACGAGAAGCACCTGCGCGTCCGCGTCCGCTTCGGAGACGACCTGGGGACCGAGCTGCGCTTCGTGGACCAGCGCACCTTCGGGGGCCTCTCGCTGCACGACACCGGAACCGACGGGCTGCCGGACGTCATCGCGCACATCGCCCGCGACCCGCTGGACCCGCTGTTCGACGAGGACGCCTTCCACCGGGCGCTGCGCCGCAAGCGCACCACCATCAAACGCGCCCTGCTCGACCAGTCCCTGATCAGCGGCGTCGGCAACATCTACGCGGACGAGGCCCTGTGGCGGGCCCGCCTCCACTACGACCGCCCGACCGCCGGCCTCACCCGCCCGCGCACGCTCCAGCTCCTCGGCCACGTCCGGGACGTCATGAACGCGGCGCTCGCCGTGGGCGGCACCAGCTTCGACAGCCTGTACGTCAACGTCAACGGCGAGTCAGGCTACTTCGACCGCTCCCTCGACGCGTACGGCCGCGAAGGGCTGCCCTGCCGGCGCTGCGGCACCCCGATGCGCCGCCGCCCGTGGATGAACCGCTCCAGCTACTTCTGCCCGAAGTGCCAGCGGCCCCCGCGCGTGACGGTGGTGGCAAGCGGCCCGGGCGCCGTTCAGCCGCGCCGGGCGTCGTAGGCCTGGCGGGCGGCGAGCACCTCGTCCATCCGTCCCTCCACGAACTGGATGAGCGAGGTCAGCCGCCGGGCCACCTCGCGGCCGAGCGGCGTCAGCTCGTAGTCGACGCGGGGCGGGTTGGTGGGCTGGGCCTCGCGGTGCACCAGGCCGTCGCGCTCCAGCGCGTGCAGGGTCTGGGACAGCATCTTCTCGCTCACGCCGTCCACCCGGCGGCGCAGCTCGTTGAAGCGCAGCGAGCCTTCGTACAGGGCGCCGAGCGTCAGCCCGCCCCAGCGTCCCGTGATGTGCTCCAGCGTCCCGCGCGACGGACAGGCCCGGGAGAACACGTCGTACGGGAGGCGCTCGTCCTCCGTGCACTCGTGCGTGGTCGTCATACCGCAAGCGTACGCCCGCACAGCGCTGACCGGCAGAGCACGCTAACCGCTGGTGAGCGTGCCGGCCCGGTGCGCGCCGCGTAGCGCTAGTAGCCGAAGTTCTGCGTCCACCACGGCCCGCCCGAGCCGTGGTGCACGCCGACGCCCAGGGTCTTGAAGTCGCAGTTCAGGATGTTGGCGCGGTGGCCGGGGCTGTTCATCCAGGCCTCCATGACGGAGGCCGCGTCGGCCTGGCCGCGGGCTATGTTCTCGCCGCCCAGGTTGGTGATGCCGGCCTGCTCGGCACGGTCCCACGGGGTCGCGCCGCTCGGGTCGGTGTGGTCGAAGAAGCCCTGCTCGGCCATGGCGCGGCTGAAGTCCCCGGCGAGGCCGGCGAGCGCGCTGTTCGCGGCGACCGGGCTGCAGCCCGCCCGCGCCCGCTCCTCGTTGACCAGGCGGAGCACCTCGGCCTCGGCGGCGGCCTCGGCGGACACCGTCACCGGAGCCTCGGGCTTCGGCGTGGCCTTCGGCGGAGTCTGCTGCGCGGTGCGGGTCGGCTGCGCCGGCTTCGGCTTCTTCGCCGACGGCTCGGTCCTCGGCTTCTTGGAGGGGGCCTCGGTGCTGGGCTCGGCCGACGTCTTCGACGTCTTCGACGGGGACGCCGAGGGCGACGCGGAGCGCCCGGTGCCGGGGCTCGTCGTCGTGCCGCCGGCCACGGCGCCGGTCTCGATGCTGGCGGAGGCGCCGCCCTGCTGCGTCCCGGTGTTGCCGGGGGTGTCGCTGGTCTGCACCTTGTCGGCGCCGCTCCCGCCGAGCGTGTAGCTCTCGCCGCCGGGCAGGACGCCGGTGGCGACCGCGACCGTGCCGAGCGCGACCGCGGCGGAGACGCCGAGCAGCCCGGTCCGTACCGGCGTGGCGGCCTTCTTCCTGCGGCGGTGGGCGCGTCCGCGCGAGGCGCCGCCCTCGGCCGGGTACCCGCCGTCTTCCGGCGAGCCCGTCGCCGGACCCGTGGGACCGGTGGCGTCCGTCGCAAAGAGGTACGCGTCGCTGCGCGTCACGGCCTCGGCGTAGGCCTCCGGGTTCGGATAGGGCGCGATGCCGGGCTCGGGCCGGTCGCCCGGGTACGAGTGCCGCGGGTCCTGACTTCCGGCGGCGGAGCCGTGCGCCGCAGTGGCCTCCGTCGCGCGGCCCGTGGCGGCGCGGCCGGCGGCGGAGCGTCGGTGGCGTCCCATGTCCTGGCCTTCCTCGTCCTCGCGGCGACTCTCGCGTTGTCGCGGTTGATCAACAAAACCCACACGATCGAGTGAGTTTCAGATGAGTTTCATTGGGGCTGGACGGTACCGCATGGCGCACGGGGAGGAAGTGTCCCAAGAGACATTGGCCCGTTAGGTTGCCTCCATGAGCGACGATGTGCGACTGGTCGCCTGGGTGCGCGGACGCGTCCAGGGTGTGGGTTTCCGCTGGTTCACGCGGGCCAAGGCGCTGGAGATCGGCGGGCTGAGTGGCTTTGCTCTCAATTTGGAGGACGGTCGCGTCCAGGTGGTCGCCGAAGGCCCTCGCGCCGGCTGCGAAGGACTCCTCGACTGGCTCCGGAGTGACGACACGCCCGGGCGCGTGGACGGCGTGACAGAGATCTGGGACACACCGCGCGGCGGTTACGACGGCTTCGCCATCCGCTGACCCGGCCCGGCGCCCGGCCGGAACGGCGGGCGACGGACATGCCCGCGGTGGCTGCCCCGGACGGAAAGAAGCAGGTGATTGCGGCCGGGGTCTTGCCGACGAGGGCTCCGCGCGCCAGGATGGCCGCCACGCCCCCCGGGCCCCGCATATGCCGCGACACCACCGCTTCACGCCGTGTTCGCCCGGGTTGCCCCCAATACGGGGCGTGATCGTGTTGACCGTCAAACTTTTTGGTGAGACGCTGAAAGCCCCGCGCACCTTGGCTGTTTGGCATGGATGAACGGCAGCACAACTCCACAGTGCCAAGCACCGCGGGTGCGAATCCCTCACGACCCACACCGCATCGGTCGGTCACTCATTGTGGAGGACCATCCATCATGGCAAAGGCGCTTCTCGGTTACGTCGGCGGCTCCGACCCTCGACTCCTCGCCGAGATGCGACGGCTCCAGCAGCGCGTCCAGGACCTGGAATCCGAACTCGTACGGATCCAGGCCGAGAACGACGCGCTGGCGGCTGCCGCTTCTCACCACGACAGGATCATGGAGAGCGTCGACGCACACCAGGCGGAGCCTGCGCTCACCTGATCACTGCATCGCACAACGACACAGTGGTCGGGCGGACCGTACCAACCGCTCAGGTGTCAGAAGTTGCAAGGGACGCTTCGGCGTCCCTTCTTTCTTTCCCCGCGCGCTTCGCGCCCTTCTCCGCGCCCTTCCGGCGTCCGCCCCCGGAGCCGTTCCTTCTCCGCGCATCCTTTCAGCGTCTTAACGTCTGGTGTGCCCTGCGCGTGCAGCGGCGAAACCGCGGGTTCATGGAGTGGGACAACCCCGGAAGGTAGAGTCCGGCGGCGTGCACCTCAAGGCCCTGACCCTCCGCGGGTTCAAGTCGTTCGCCTCGGCGACCACACTCCGGTTCGAGCCGGGCATCACGTGTGTCGTCGGGCCCAACGGCTCGGGCAAGTCCAACGTCGTGGACGCGCTCAGCTGGGTCATGGGCGAGCAGGGCGCCAAGTCGCTGCGCGGCGGCAAGATGGAGGACGTCATCTTCGCCGGCACCACCGGCCGGCCGCCGCTCGGCCGCGCCGAGGTGTCGCTGACCATCGACAACTCCGACGGGGCGCTGCCCATCGAGTACGCCGAGGTCACCATCACGCGGATCATGTTCCGCAACGGCGGCAGCGAGTACCAGATCAACGGGGACACCTGCCGTCTGCTCGACATCCAGGAACTGCTCTCCGACTCCGGCATCGGCCGCGAGATGCACGTCATCGTCGGCCAGGGCCAGCTCGACTCCGTCCTGCACGCCGACCCCATGGGCCGCCGCGCCTTCATCGAGGAGGCGGCCGGCGTCCTCAAGCACCGCAAGCGCAAGGAGAAGGCGCTGCGCAAGCTGGACGCGATGCAGGCCAACCTCGCACGTGTGCAGGACCTCACCGACGAACTGCGCCGCCAGCTCAAGCCGCTCGGCCGCCAGGCCGCGGTCGCCCGCCGCGCCGCCGTCATCCAGGCCGACCTGCGCGACGCCCGGCTGCGCCTGCTCGCCGACGACCTGGTCCGGCTGCGGGAGGCGCTCCAGGCGGAGGTCGCCGACGAGGCCGCGCTCAAGGAACGCAAGGAGGCCACCGAGCAGGAGCTGCGCCGGGCGCTCCAGCGCGAGGCCCTCCTGGAGGACGAGGTCCGGCAGCTCACCCCGCGCCTCCAGCGCGCCCAGCAGACCTGGTACGAGCTGTCCCAGCTGGCCGAGCGGGTGCGCGGCACCGTCTCCCTGGCCGACGCGCGGGTGAAGAGCGCCACCTCCGCCCCACTCGAGGAACGCCGTGGCCGCGACCCCGAGGACATGGAGCGCGAGGCCCAGCGCATCCGCGAGCAGGAGGCCGAACTGGAGGCCGCCCTCGAAGCCGCCCAGCGCGCCCTGGACGACACGGTCGCGCACCGCGCCGAACTGGAACGCGAGCTGGCGCTGGAGGAGCGCCGGCTGAAGGACGCGGCCCGCGCCATCGCCGACCGCCGCGAGGGCCTGGCCCGGCTGAACGGCCAGGTCAACGCCGCCCGCTCGCGCGCCGCCTCCGCCCAGGCCGAGATCGACCGGCTGGCCGCCGCCCGCGACGAGGCCCAGGAACGGGCCGTACGCGCGCAGGAGGAGTACGAGGCGCTCAAGGCCGAGGTCGACGGCCTCGACGCCGGCGACACCGAACTCGCCGAGCGGCACGAGGAGGCGAAACGCCGGCTCGCCGAGGCGGAGAGCGACCTCGCCGCGACCCGCGAGGCGGCCGGCGCGGCCGAACGGCAGCGGGCCGCCACCAGGGCCCGGCACGACACCCTCGCCCTCGGACTGCGCCGCAAGGACGGCACCGGCGCCCTGCTCGCCGCCCGCGACCGGCTCACCGGACTGCTCGGCCCGGCCGCGGAACTGCTCACCGTGACACCCGGCCACGAGGTTGCGCTCGCCGCCGCGTTCGGCGCCGCCGCCGACGCCCTCGCGGTCACCACGCCGACCGCGGCGGCCGACGCCATCCGGCTGCTGCGCAAGCAGGACGCCGGACGGGCGGCGCTGCTGCTGTCGGGCGCGCCCGACGACCTACCGCGCGAGAGCACGGGGACGGACGGGCCGCCGTACGCGGCCGACCTGGTGAGCGGTCCCGAGGAGCTGATGCCCGCCGTACGGCGGCTGCTGCGCGGGATCGTCGTCGTGCCCACCCTGGAGGACGCCGAGGAGCTGGTGTACGCGCGGCCCGCGCTGACCGCGGTGACCGCCGAGGGCGATCTGCTCGGGGCGCACTTCGCACAGGGCGGTTCCGCCGGGGCGCCGAGCCTGCTGGAGGTGCAGGCCTCCGTCGACGAGGCCGCGGCCGAGCTGGCCGAGCTGGCCGTGCGGTGCGAGGAGCTGGCCGAGGCGCAGCGGGCCGCGGCCGAGCGGCGCACCGAGGCCGCCGCGCTGGTCGAGGAGCTGGGGGAGCGGCGCCGGGCCGCCGACCGGGAGAAGTCGGCCGTCGCCCAGCAGCTCGGCCGGCTCGCCGGGCAGGCCAGGGCCGCCGCCGGCGAGGCCGAGCGCAGCGTCGCCGCCGCCGCGCGGGCGCAGGAGGCGCTCGACAAGGCGCTCGCGGACGCCGAGGAACTGGCGGAGCGGCTGGCCGTCGCCGAGGAGATGCCGTTCGAGGAGGAGCCGGACACCTCCGTGCGGGACCGGCTCGCCGCCGACGGGGCCAACGCGCGGCAGACCGAGATGGAGGCGCGGCTCCAGGTGCGTACGCACGAGGAGCGGGTCAAAGGGCTCGCCGGGCGGGCCGACGCGCTGGACCGGGCCGCGCGCGCCGAACGCGAGGCACGCGCGCGTGCCGAGCAGCGGCGTGCGCGGCTGCGGCACGAGGCGGCCGTCGCCCAGGCCGTCGCCTCCGGCGCGCGCCAGTTGCTCGCGCACGTCGAGGTCTCCCTGGCCCGCGCCGACGCGGAGCGCACCGCCGCCGAGGCCGCCCGGGCCCGCCGCGAGCAGGAACTGGGCGCCGCGCGCACCCAGGGCCGTGATCTGAAGGCCGAGCTGGACAAGCTGACGGATTCGGTCCACCGGGGGGAGGTACTCGGCGCCGAGAAGAGGCTGCGGATCGAGCAGCTGGAGACGAAGGCGCTGGAGGAACTCGGTGTGGAACCGGCGGGGCTCGTGGCCGAGTACGGACCGCACCAGCCGGTGCCCCCCTCGCCCCCCGCCGAGGGCGAGGAACTGCCGGAGGACCCCGACCACCCGCGCAACCGGCCCCGGCCGTTCGTCCGCGCGGAGCAGGAGAAGCGGCTGAAGGCGGCCGAGCGGGCCTACCAGCAGCTCGGCAAGGTGAACCCGCTGGCGCTGGAGGAGTTCGCGGCGCTGGAGGAGCGGCACCAGTTCCTCAGCGAGCAGCTGGAGGACCTGAAGAAGACCCGCGCCGACCTGCTCCAGGTCGTCAGGGAGGTCGACGAGCGGGTCGAGCAGGTCTTCACCGAGGCCTACCGGGACACCGCGCGCGAGTTCGAGGGCGTCTTCGGCAGGCTGTTCCCGGGCGGCGAGGGGCGGCTGGTGCTGACCGACCCCGACAACATGCTGACCACCGGCGTGGACGTCGAGGCGCGCCCGCCGGGCAAGAAGGTCAAGCGGCTGTCGCTGCTGTCGGGCGGGGAGCGGTCGCTGACGGCCGTCGCGCTGCTGGTGTCGATCTTCAAGGCGCGGCCCAGCCCGTTCTACGTCATGGACGAGGTCGAGGCGGCGCTGGACGACACCAACCTCCAGCGGCTGATCCGGATCATGCAGGAGCTCCAGGAGACCTCTCAGCTCATCGTCATCACGCACCAGAAGCGGACGATGGAGGTCGCGGACGCGCTGTACGGCGTGTCCATGCAGGGCGACGGTGTGTCGAAGGTCATCAGCCAGCGCCTGCGCTAAGTGCGTGCCCATTACACCCGTCTTGACCTGGGCCGACGTCATCCATTCAAAACTTGAACACACTGACCACATTCACACCGAGGACTTCACACCGACCCCCCTATTGACTTCGAAAGTTGAAGGCATAGTCTCTGCCACGTTACTTTTACCTTCAGGTACCTTCAGGTGGACCTCGAAGGGCTGATCCCCACACCGGCAGCGCAGCCGGTGGCCCGAGGAGTTACACGTGACCAGCACAGCGCAGGCACCCAAGTCCGGAGCCGGTACGGCTCATCCCGATCATCTCGGGCACGTCATCTTCATCGCGGCCGCCGCCGCGATGGGCGGATTCCTCTTCGGCTACGACAGCTCCGTGATCAACGGCGCCGTCGAGGCCATCCGGGACCGCTACGACATCGGCTCCGCGGCGCTGGCGCAGGTCATCGCCATCGCCCTGATCGGCTGCGCCGTCGGCGCCGCCACCGCGGGCCGGATAGCCGACCGCATCGGCCGCATCCGGTGCATGCAGATCGCCGCCGCCCTCTTCACCGTCAGCGCCGTCGGCTCGGCGCTCCCCTTCTCGCTCTACGACCTCGCTTTCTGGCGCGTCGTCGGCGGCTTCGCCATCGGCATGGCCTCCGTCATCGGCCCCGCCTACATCGCCGAGGTCGCCCCGCCCGCGTACCGCGGCCGCCTCGGCTCCTTCCAGCAGGCCGCGATCGTCGTCGGCATCGCCGTGTCGCAGCTGGTCAACTGGGGCCTGCTCAACGCCGCCGACGGCGACCAGCGCGGTGAGCTGATGGGCCTGGAGGCCTGGCAGGTCATGCTCGGCGTCATGGTCGTCCCGGCCGTCCTCTACGGCCTGCTCTCCTTCGCCATCCCCGAGTCCCCGCGCTTTCTGATCTCCGTCGGCAAGCACGAGCGCGCCCGCGAGATCCTCGCCGAGGTGGAGGGCCAGGACATCGACCTCGACGCGCGCGTCGCCGAGATCGAGACCGGTATGAAGAGCGAGCACAAGTCCCGCTTCAAGGACCTGCTCGGCGGCTCCTTCTTCTTCAAGCCGATCGTCTGGATCGGCATCGGCCTGTCCGTCTTCCAGCAGTTCGTCGGCATCAACGTCGCGTTCTACTACTCCTCCACGCTGTGGCAGTCGGTCGGCGTGGACCCGGCGGACTCGTTCTTCTACTCCTTCACGACGTCGATCATCAACATCGTCGGCACCGTGATCGCCATGCTCTTCGTGGACCGCATCGGCCGCCGCCCGCTCGCCATCATCGGTTCGGTCGGCATGGTGATCGGCCTCGCGCTGGAGGCATGGGCGTTCTCCTTCGACCTGGTCGACGGCCGGCTGCCCGAGACGCAGGGCTGGGTTGCCCTGATCGCCGCGCACGTGTTCGTCCTCTTCTTCGCCCTGTCGTGGGGCGTGGTCGTCTGGGTCATGCTCGGCGAGATGTTCCCGAACAAGATCCGCGCCGCCGCGCTCGGCGTGGCCGCCGCCGCCCAGTGGGTCGCCAACTGGGCCATCACCGCGAGCTTCCCGTCGCTGGCCGACTGGAACCTGTCCGTGACGTACGTGATCTACACGGCCTTCGCCGCGCTCTCCATCCCGTTCGTGCTGCGGTACGTGAAGGAGACCAAGGGCAAGCGCCTGGAGGAGATGGGCTGACCTCCGCCTCCTCCCCACGGCTCGGGGAGAAGGGCCAAGTCCCCGCTGCCCCTCTCCTCGTTCTCCACGCACACTGCCCCGGCTCGTCGGCTGAGCCGGGGCAGTACGCGTGAGCGGGCGGGCAGCGCCCGGCCCCGTGAAAGGGGTTCGGGACAGCGGCATGGCCGATACTGGACGCGTTATGGACATCCTCATCCTTGCTGTAGTCATCGCCGTGGTCGTGCTCGGCGCGATCGGCGGGCTCGTCGTCGGGAGCAGGCGCAGGAAGCCGCTGCCCCCGCCGCCGCCCACCACGCCCGACATCACCGCCCCTCCGGCCGAGCCGCACGTCGGCGACGAGGCCGAGAAGCCGCGCGAAGAACCGCGCCGGACCATAGAGGAGGTGGACCTCCCGGGCAGCGGCTCGACGATCGCCGTCGAGGAACCGCCCGTCGAAGAAATCCCGGCCCCCGTCATCGAGGTGCCGGAGCCCACCGCGGGGCGCCTGGTGCGCCTGCGCGCCCGGCTGTCCCGCTCCCAGAACGCACTCGGCAAGGGCCTGCTCACGCTGCTGTCGCGCGAGCACCTCGACGAGGACACCTGGGAGGAGATCGAGGACACCCTCCTCACCGCCGACGTCGGCGTGCAGCCCACCCAGGAACTGGTGGAGCGGCTGCGCGAGCGCGTGAAGGTGCTCGGCACCCGCACGCCCCAGGAACTGCGCGGCCTGCTGCGCGAGGAGCTGCTCACGCTGGTCGGCACCGACCTCGACCGCGTCGTGAAGACCGAGCCCGAGGGCCGCAAGCCGGGCATCGTGATGGTCGTCGGCGTCAACGGCACCGGCAAGACCACCACCACCGGCAAGCTCGCCCGCGTCCTGGTCGCCGACGGCAACAGCGTGGTCCTCGGCGCCGCCGACACCTTCCGCGCCGCCGCCGCCGACCAGCTCCAGACCTGGGGCGAGCGCGTCGGCGCCCACACCGTGCGCGGCCCCGAGGGCGGCGACCCGGCCTCGGTGGCCTTCGACGCGGTCAAGGAGGGCAAGGAGATCGGGGCCGACGTCGTCCTCATCGACACCGCCGGGCGCCTGCACACCAAGACCGGCCTCATGGACGAGCTGGGCAAGGTCAAGCGCGTCGTCGAGAAGCACGCCCCGCTGGACGAGGTGCTGCTCGTCCTCGACGCGACCACCGGGCAGAACGGTCTCGTCCAGGCCCGGGTGTTCGCGGAGGTCGTCGACATCACCGGCATCGTTCTGACCAAGCTGGACGGCACCGCGAAGGGCGGCATCGTCGTCGCCGTGCAGCGCGAGCTGGGCGTTCCGGTGAAGCTGATCGGCCTCGGCGAGGGCGCGGACGACCTCGCGCCGTTCGAGCCGGAGGCGTTCGTGGACGCGCTCATCGGGGAGTGACCCCGCACCGGACCCCACGCGCTGCGAAGCGCCCGCCCCCGAAGCGGAAGGACGACGGGGCGGCGCTTCGCCGTTCGGGCGAGGTGTCCTTACTGCGGGTGTGGCGGGAGTGACCGCAGGGCTGGGGCGGCGGGGAGGCGTCGTACGACGTGGTCGGCGGCGCGTCGTCGTGCGGCGAGGAGGGGCCTGCCGCCGTGAGGCGAGGCCGGCGTGCCGTCGTGCGGCGAGGAGGGGTCTGCCGCCGTGAGGCGAGGCCGGCGTGCCGTCGTGCCGTCGTGCCGCGCGGGCGGGCGCGCGGGTCGTCGTACGGGAGACCGCGCGGTCGCCCGCGCCCGCCCGACCCGGTCAGCCCCGTGAGCGGTGGGCCACGTACGCCAGCGTGCCCAGGAGCAGGCGGGCCGCCGGGGGCTTGCGGGCCGACTCCAGGTCGGGCGGGCGCAGCCAGCGGACGGGGCCGAGGCCGGCCCGGTCGGAGGGCGGGGCCGTGATGTACGCGCCGGGGCCGAGGCCGCGCAGGTCCGGCGTCGGGTCGTCCCAGCCCATGCGGTAGAGCAAATCGGGCAGTTCGGCGGCGGAGCCCGGCGCGACGAAGAAGTGGACGCGACCGTCCGGCGTCGCGGTCACCGGCCCGAGCGGGAGGCCCATCCGCTCCAGCCGGACCAGCGCCCGCCGCCCCGCCGACTCGGCCACCTCGATCACGTCGAACGCCCGCCCCACCGGCAGCAGCACCGCCGCGCCCGGCACCTCGCCCCAGGCCTCGGTGACCTCGTCGAGCGTCGCCCCGGCCGGCACCTCCGGCGCGAAGTCCAGCGGATGCGCGCCCGGCGCCCGGCAGCCGGCGAGGCCGCAGGAGCAGACGCCCGCGGCGGCCCTGGCGCCGGGCGCGACGTCCCAGCCCCACAGCCCGGTGTACTCGGCCACGGCGGTGCACTCCGTCGAGCGGCCGCGGCGCCGCGAACCGGACCGGATGTCGCGGATCCCCCGACTGCTGCCGATCGTGAAGCCCATACCCCCTCCAACGGGTCCGACACAGCGGTGGTTACGAGACGGAAGCGGAGCGTGACTCTCTGTTTCCGCCTTCCCGTTCGGGCTCGGTTTCACGGGCAGCGCCCCGAAGCACTCCTGGTGGTGCGCCCGGCCGAGCGCGCCCCGGCGTGCACCCGGCCGCCCACTCCCGTCCGTTCCGTGTCAAGTGAATCGCGAGAAGGCCACCCTGAGTTCATTCGAAGGGGTGGCGAATGGTGGCGTTTACGCATTCACCATGGCTGGACGGGTGATCGTGAGGTTACGGTGAGTGCACAAAGCTCGGGGCAAGTGCCGTAACGGGTATGCCGGAGGCAATGCGGATTCCCGTTCGAAGAGAGGCAACTGCCGTACGGATGGCCCGGATCACGGGCATTCTGATAGGGCTTGGCGCACTTGACGCGGCTGCACCGGCGACAGCGGTGCGGCGGCGGCGAGCGGTGCGACGGCGACAGGCTTACGGATGGGGGCGTTTCCAGTGGGCGGCAGCGGCGGAGGCGGGACGAACGCTGAGAAGCGCCCGAACGAGCTGTTGGGCTCGTGGTTCGTGCGCAGCGGCTGGTCCAAGGGCGAGCTGGCGCGCCAGGTGAACCGCAGGGCACGCCAGTTGGGCGCCAACCACATCTCCACCGACACCTCGCGCGTACGCCGCTGGCTGGACGGCGAGAACCCGCGCGAGCCGATCCCGAGGATCCTCTCCGAGCTGTTCTCCGAGCGCTTCGGCTGCGTCGTCTCCATCGAGGACCTCGGCCTGCGCACCGCCCGCCAGGCGCCCTCCACCACCGGCGTCGACCTCCCCTGGACGGGCCCGCAGACGGTGGCCCTGCTCGGCGAGTTCTCCCGCAGCGACCTGATGCTGGCGCGCCGCGGCTTCCTCGGCACCTCGCTCGCCCTGTCCGCGGGGCCCGCGCTGATCGAACCCATGCAGCGCTGGCTCGTCCCCGCTCCGCACTCCCCGCAGCCGGAGCCCTCCGCCGTGCCCTCCAGCCGCGCGCGAGGCCGGCTCTCCCGGCCCGAGCTGGAGCTGCTGGAGACCACCACCGTGATGTTCCGGAAATGGGACGCCCAGTGCGGCGGCGGCCTGCGCCGCAAGGCCGTCGTCGGCCAGCTGCACGAGGTGACCGACCTCCTCCAGGAGCCCCAGCCCGCCGACACCAACCGCAAGCTGTTCAAGGTCGCCGCCGAACTGGCGCAACTGGCCGGGTGGATGAGCTACGACGTGGGCCTCCAGCCCACCGCCCAGAAGTACTTCGTGCTCGCCCTGCACGCCGCCAAGGAGGCCGGCGACCGGCCGCTCGGCTCGTTCGTCCTCTCCAGCATGAGCCGCCAGATGATCCACCTCGGCCGGCCCGACGACGCCCTGGAGCTGATCCACCTCGCGCAGTACGGCAGCCGGGACTGCGCGAGCCCCCGCACCCAGGCCATGCTGTATGCGATGGAGGCCCGCGCCTACGCCAACATGGGCCAGCCCGGCAAGTGCAAGCGCGCGGTGCGCATGGCCGAGGACACCTTCGCCGACGCCGACGACTGGGACGAGCCCGACCCCGACTGGATCCGCTTCTTCTCCGAGGCGGAGCTCTACGCCGAGAACTCCCACTCCTTCCGGGACCTCGCCTACGTCGCCGGCCGCAGCCCCACCTACGCCTCCATGGCCGAACCGCTGATGCGGAGGGCCGTGGAGCTGTTCGCCGAGGACAACGACCACAAGCGGTCGTACGCGCTCAACCTGATCGGCATGGCCACCGTCCATCTGCTCCAGCGCCAGCCCGAGCAGAGCACCGTCTACGCGGAACAGGCCATGCGCGTCGCCAAGGAGGTCCGCTCCGAGCGGGTCAACACTCGTATCCGAAAGACCGTCGACACCGCCGCCCGCGACTTCGGTGATCTCGCAGAGGTCGTCGACCTCGCCGAGAAGCTGGCGGCCGAGATGCCGGAGGCCGCCGAAGCGGTCTGAGCACCGCCCGGCACGCCCTCCAGGCCCCCTGACCCGGCCGCGGCCGGCCCTCCCGAACTGCCCGACTCGGCTCCCCCCATGCCAGGTCATCGGAAGGCCGCCCGCGGCCGGTTTCCCATGCTCCGGACGGCGCCCGCCGCGCCGTGCGCGGAGAGCCTCGACCCGAAGGTTGCGCCACGATAACGATCGTGCGGCCCGGCAGCAGGCAGTTCATCGACGCGTAACACGCCACACGCCTTCGTCACCACCGCGAAACAACGAGGGGCCTCCACCGAAACCGCGCTGCGCCAATCTCATGGCGCATAACCGGCCCACCCCTCATGACCGCTCAAGGCTTCGCCCGCACGGGGCCGTATCCAACGACGAGGAGACGCCGATGGCACCAGCCATCACGCTTGCGGCGGACGCACCGACACTGTCGTCCGCCAACACAGGCTTCATGCTCATCTGTTCCGCCCTGGTGATGCTCATGACCCCGGGCCTGGCCTTCTTCTACGGAGGCATGGTCCGCGTCAAGAGCACCCTCAACATGCTGATGATGAGCTTCATCAGCCTGGGGATCGTCACCGTCCTGTGGGTGCTCTACGGCTTCTCCATGGCGTTCGGCACCGACTCCGGCTCCGTCATCGGCTGGAACTCCGACTGGGTCGGCCTCAGCGACATCGGCCTGACCGAGCTGTGGGACGGCTACACGATCCCCGTGTTCGTGTTCCTGGTCTTCCAGTTGATGTTCGCGGTCCTCACGCCCGCCCTGATCAGCGGCGCCCTCGCGGACCGCGTCAAGTTCTCCGCCTGGGCGCTGTTCGTCGCCCTGTGGGCCACCGTGGTCTACTTCCCGGTCGCGCACTGGGTGTGGGGCGCCGGCGGCTGGGCCTTCGAGCTCGGCGTGATCGATTTCGCCGGCGGCACGGCCGTCCACATCAACGCGGGCGCCGCGGCGCTCGGCGTCATCCTCGTCATCGGCAAGCGCGTCGGCTTCAAGAAGGACCCGATGCGCCCGCACAGCCTCCCGCTGGTCATGCTCGGCGCCGGTCTGCTGTGGTTCGGCTGGTTCGGCTTCAACGCCGGCTCGTGGCTCGGCAACGACGACGGCGTCGGCGCGCTGATGTTCGTCAACACGCAGGTCGCCACCGCCGCCGCAGTCCTCGGCTGGCTCGCCTACGAGAAGATCCGCCACGGCGCGTTCACCACGCTGGGCGCCGCCTCCGGCGCGGTCGCCGGCCTGGTCGCCATCACTCCGGCCGGCGGCGCGGTCTCCCCGCTCGGCGCGATCGCCATCGGCGTCATCGCCGGTGTGCTGTGCGCCATGGCGGTCGGCCTCAAGTACAGGTTCGGCTACGACGACTCCCTCGACGTCGTCGGCGTCCACCTCGTCGGCGGCATCCTCGGCTCCCTGCTCGTCGGCTTCTTCGCCACCGGCAAGGGCCAGTCCGACGTCGAGGGCCTCTTCTACGGCGGCGGCCTCGACCAGTTCTGGAAGCAGTGCGCCGGCGTCTTCGGCGTCCTCGCCTACTCGCTGGTCGTCTCCGCGATCCTCGCCTTCCTCCTCGACAAGACCATCGGCATGCGGGTCCCCGAGGACGACGAGGTCGCCGGCATCGACCAGGCCGAGCACGCCGAGACCGCATACGACTTCAGCGGCGCCGGCGGCGGCGCCGCCCGGACCCCCGCCCCCGCCCCGGTCGCCGACGCCGAGAACAAGAAGGTGGACGCATGAAGCTCATCACCGCCGTCGTCAAGCCCCACCGGCTCGACGAGATCAAGGAGGCCCTCCAGGCCTTCGGAGTCCACGGACTCACGGTCACCGAGGCCAGCGGCTACGGTCGGCAGCGGGGCCACACCGAGGTCTACCGCGGCGCCGAGTACACGGTCGACCTGGTCCCCAAGATCCGTATCGAGGTCCTGGCCGAGGACGACGACGCCGAGCAGCTGATCGACGTCATCGTCAAGGCCGCCCGGACCGGCAAGATCGGCGACGGGAAGGTCTGGTCCCTCCCGGTCGACACGGCCGTCCGGGTCCGCACCGGCGAGCGCGGTCCCGACGCGCTCTGATCACGAAGAACAGGAGTCGCTGGGTGACGAGTACGGACGTACGTGCGGATGCAGAGGACTCGGGACCCAGCGGCTACGCGGCGGCCCGGCTGCGCCTCCTCTCCGAGGGGGCGCGGTCCGGGCCGCCGCGCCGTGCCGCCCTCGCCGAGCTGACCGACCAATGGCTCGCCGGCCTCTTCGACGCCGGCGCCGCGGGACTGCGCGGAGTCTCCCTGGTCGCCGTCGGCGGCTACGGACGCGGCGAACTGTCGCCCCGCAGCGACCTCGACCTGCTCCTGCTGCACGACGGCGCCGAACCCGGCGCGATCGCCGCCCTGGCCGACCGCATCTGGTATCCGGTGTGGGACCTCGGCCTGGCCCTGGACCACTCCGTGCGCACCCCCGCCGAGGCCCGCAAGACCGCCGGCGAGGACCTCAAGGTCCAGCTCGGCCTGCTCGACGCCCGGCACCTCGCGGGCGACCTCGGCCTCACCGCCGCCCTGCGCACCACGGTCCTCGCCGACTGGCGCAACCAGGCACCCAAACGCCTCCCCGAACTGCAGGAGCTGTGCGCCGAGCGCGCCGCCCGCCAGGGAGAGCTGCAGTACCTCCTCGAACCCGACCTCAAGGAGGCCCGCGGCGGCCTGCGCGACGCCACCGCCCTGCGCGCCGTCGCCGCCTCCTGGCTCGCCGACGCCCCCCGCGAGGGCCTCGCCGACGCCCGGCGCCGGCTGCTCGACGTCCGCGACGCCCTGCACCTCGCCACCGGCCGAGCCACCGACCGGCTGTCCCTCCAGGAACAGGACCAGGTCGCCGCCGAACTCGGCCTCCTCGACGCCGACACCCTGCTCCGCCAGGTCTACGAGGCCGCCCGCGTCATCTCCTACGCCAGCGACGTCACCTGGCGAGAAGTGGGGCGCGTGCTGCGGGCGCGCGCCGTACGGCCCCGGCTGCGCGCCATGCTCGGCGGGAAACCGGTCCCCGAACGGTCGCCGCTCGCCGAGGGCGTCGTGGAGCAGGACGGCGAGGTGGTACTCGCCCGCGCCGCCCGCCCAGAGCGCGACCCCGTGCTCCCCCTGCGTGCCGCGGCCGCCGCCGCACAGGCCGGACTGCCGCTCTCCCTGCACGCCGTGCGCCGTCTGGCCGCCACCGCGCGCCCTCTGCCCACGCCCTGGCCCGCCGAGGCCCGCGAACAGCTCGTGACCCTGCTCGGCTCCGGCCGCCCCACCGTCGAGGTCTGGGAGGCCCTGGAGGCGGAGGGCCTGATCACCGGCCTGCTGCCCGACTGGGAGCGGGTGCGCTGCCGGCCGCAGCGCAACGCCGTGCACATCTGGACCGTCGACCGGCACCTCATCGAGACCGCCGTACGCGCCTCCGAGTTCACCCGCCGCGTCAGCCGCCCCGACCTGCTGCTGGTCGCCGCGCTGCTGCACGACATCGGCAAGGGCTGGCCCGGCGACCACTCGGTGGCCGGCGAGATCATCGCCCGCGACGTCGCCGTCCGCATCGGCTTCGACCGCGCCGACGCCGCCGTCCTCGCCACCCTCGTACGCCGCCACCTGCTGCTCATCGAGACCGCCACCAGGCGCGACCTGGAGGACCCGGCCACCGTGCGCGCCGTCGCCGAGGCCGTCGGCACCCAGAGCACGCTCGAACTGCTGCACGCCCTCACCGAGGCCGACGCCCTCGCCACCGGCCCCGCCGCCTGGTCCTCCTGGCGCGGCTCCCTCGTCGCCGACCTGGTCAAACGGGTCTCCGCCGTGCTCGCGGGCGACATGCCCGACGAACCCGAGGCCGCCGCGCCCACCGCCGAACAGGAACGTCTCGCCATCGAGGCCTTCCGCACCGGCGGACCGGTGCTGTCGCTGCGGGCGCAGACCGAGGTCCCGGCCGAGCAGGAGCCCTCCGGGGACCCGGAGCCGCTGGGCGTGGAACTCCAGATCGCCGTCCCCGACCAGCCGGGCGTCCTGCCCGCCGTCGCCGGGGTGCTCGCCATGCACCGGCTGACGGTCCGCACCGCCGAGCTGCGGGCCATGGACCTCCCCGACGGCGTCGAGGGCTCCGTGCTGCTGCTGGACTGGCGGGTCGCCGCCGAGTACGGCTCCCTGCCCCAGGCCGCCCGTCTCCGCGCCGACCTGGTGCGGGCGCTCGACGGCTCCCTGGACATCGCGGGCCGTCTCGCCGAGCGCGACGCCGCCTACCCGCGCCGCCGCGGCGTGGTCGCGCCCCCGCCGAGGGTGACCGTGGCCCCGGCCGCGTCCCGCCTCGCCACGGTGATCGAGGTCCGCGCGCAGGACGCGCCGGGGCTGCTGTTCCGCATCGGGCGGGCGCTGGAGGACGCGCAGGTGCGGGTGCGCAGCATGCACGTCAGCACGCTCGGGTCCAACGCGGTCGACGCCTTTTATGCGACGACCGCCGAGGGTGTTCCGCTCCCGGGTGAGGACGCGGTGTCGGTGGCCCGGAAGCTGGAGGAGATGCTGCGGGGGTGAGACCCCACACCCACGTCCCCGCCGGCCGGGTGCGGCAGGCGGGGACGAATGCGCCGCACGGCCGGATACCCTGGAAGATGCTCACCGCCCCCGATCTCGAGGACCGACGCCGCCGTGTTCGATACTCTCTCCGACCGCCTCAGCGCGACTTTCAAAAACCTCCGCGGAAAAGGCCGGCTGAGCGAAGCGGACATCGACGCCACGGCGCGTGAGATCCGCATCGCTCTGCTGGAAGCGGACGTCGCCCTGCCGGTCGTCCGGTCGTTCATCAAGAACGTCAAGGAGCGCGCCCTCGGAGCCGAGGTCTCCAAGGCGCTGAATCCGGCCCAGCAGGTCCTCAAGATCGTCAACGACGAACTGGTGACGATCCTGGGCGGCGAGACCCGCCGCCTGCGCTTCGCCAAGCAGCCCCCGACCGTGATCATGCTCGCCGGTCTCCAGGGCGCCGGCAAGACCACCCTCGCGGGCAAGCTCGGCAAGTGGCTCAAGGACCAGGGCCACTCCCCGCTGCTGGTCGCCTGCGACCTCCAGCGCCCCAACGCCGTCAACCAGCTCAGCGTCGTCGCCGAGCGCGCCGGCGTCGCCGTCTACGCGCCCGAGCCGGGCAACGGCGTCGGCGACCCGGTCGAGGTCGCCAGGGACTCCATCGAGTACGCGAAGTCCAAGGTCCACGACGTCGTCGTCGTCGACACCGCCGGCCGCCTCGGCATCGACCAGGAGATGATGCAGCAGGCGGCGGACATCCGCGACGCGACCCGGCCCGACGAGATCCTCTTCGTCGTCGACGCCATGATCGGCCAGGACGCGGTCAACACCGCCGAGGCCTTCCGCGACGGCGTCGGCTTCGACGGCGTGGTGCTCTCCAAGCTCGACGGCGACGCCCGTGGCGGTGCGGCGCTGTCGATCCGGCAGATCACCGGCAAGCCGATCATGTTCGCCTCCAACGGCGAGAAGCTGGACGACTTCGACGCCTTCCACCCGGACCGGATGGCCTCCCGCATCCTCGACATGGGTGACCTGCTCACCCTGATCGAGCAGGCGGAGAAGACGTTCAGCCAGGAAGAGGCCGAGAAGATGGCCTCCAAGCTGGCGTCCAAGAAGGGCCAGGACTTCACCCTGGACGACTTCCTGGCCCAGATGGAGCAGGTCCGCAAGATGGGCTCCATCTCGAAGCTGCTCGGCATGCTGCCCGGCATGGGCCAGATCAAGGACCAGATCCAGAACCTGGACGAGCGGGACGTCGACCGCACGGCCGCGATCATCAAGTCGATGACGCCGGCCGAGCGCCAGGACCCGATGATCATCAACGGCTCGCGCCGCGCCCGTATCGCCAAGGGCTCCGGCGTCGAGGTCAGCGCGGTCAAGAACCTGGTCGAGCGGTTCTTCGAGGCCCGCAAGATGATGTCCCGCATGG
The DNA here is from genome assembly GCF_040611575.1 of Streptomyces sp. NPDC006610. NCBI lineage: Bacteria > Bacillati > Actinomycetota > Actinomycetes > Kitasatosporales > Streptomycetaceae > Streptomyces > Streptomyces sp. NPDC006610. Next base: position 121,611 of record NZ_JBEXOP010000013.1, on the reverse strand, counting down.
CCCAGGGCGGCGGCATGCCCGGCATGCCGGGGATCCCGGGCATGGGCGGCGGCCCCGGCCGGTCCAAGAAGCAGCCGAAGAAGGCCAAGGGCAAGCAGCGCTCCGGCAACCCGATGAAGCGCAAGCAGCAGGAGCAGGAGGAGGCCGCCCGGCGCGCCGCCGCCGCTCAGGGCGGTGCGTTCGGCGTGCCCGGCCAGCAGGTTCCGCAGGACTTCGAGCTGCCGGACGAGTTCAAGAAGTTCATGGGCTGACGGCGCCCGTGCCGTACGTCGCCGGGGGCGCCCCCGGCGACGTACATGCGCCCTCGGCCACCGCTACGGCCTGCGGGCGATCAGATAGCGGAAGACGTTGGGCATCCACACCGTGCGGTCCGGGCGGCGGTACGGGTGCAGCGCCTCGCGCAGTTCCTTGTCGACCTGTTCCTCGTCGGTCGCGGTGATCGCCGGGTCGAACAGGCCGGTGGACAGCAGTCCGCGTACCGCGCTGTCGAGGTCGGCGTAGCCGAAGGGGCAGGCGACGCGGCCGGAGCCGTCCGGCACCAGGCCGGCCTGCTCGGCGACCTGCTCCAGCTCGTCGCGCCGGGCCGGTCGCGCGCGGTCGCCGCCCGGGAGCGGGTCCGCGAGCCGGCCGGCCGCCCGCAGCACGCCCGAGGTGGCGCACCGCTCCGGCGGCCCCCACCCGGCCAGGACGACGGGCGCCCCGCGTCCGGCGAGCGGTGCCGCGGCGCGGAGCCGCTCGCCCAGCTCCTCCGCGTCGCCCTCGCGGCAGCCGATCGGTTCGAAGGCCGTCACCAGGCCGTACTCGCCGTCCGGCGCGGGGTCGTCGAGGTCGGCGGGCGTGCCGTCGACCAGTCGGGTGACGGCATGCGCGCGTGTGCCGTTCGTTTCCGCTCCGGGAGTCAGCCGCTCCCGGGCGATGGCCAGCCGTTCGGGGGAGCCGGCCTCGACGCCGGTGACGTCGGCGCCGCGGGCGGCCGCCAGCAGCAGCGCCAGTCCGGATCCGCAGTCGAGGCCCAGCACGGTCGTGCCGGCGCCCACTTCCAGTCGCTCGTAGACGGCCTCGTAGAGCGGTACGAGCATCCGCTCCTGGATCTCGGACCAGTCACGCGCGCGTGCAGTCGGGTCCACCCGGGACACGGGTCCCGTGTGGGGCAGGTGCTGCCGCACGAGCGTAGGTGTCATCGAAAGCGCCCCAATCCGCCGAGAGTCTGCAGCTGTCCCCCCTGGCCCCCCGTGACATGCGCTCGCTCTTCCCCCCGTATGTCAGGTAACTCCCCGCCCGCGACGGCGTCCAGTGGTCCAAGGAGACTGTTTGCGAGGTGTTCGCGGGAGTGGCGAGAATTCACATTCCGGCAACGTGCGCGGGGCCGGTGCCGGGAGGTGGGGACGGACCCGGTAACGTCGCCGTGGGGATGCGCGCATACTGGGGGACAGCGCGAGCGACCGAAACGACTCTTGCGCCGGCGCGGGCATGACGGCCCCCGGCGCGTGCGCGGGGCATACGCGCCGGGTCGTACGTCGGACTACGTACCAGCTTGGTAGGAGCTGTGCCGCTTCTCCGCAGATCAGCGCACCCGCCCTCGTCAGGACGCATCAGCGGCAACTGACGGGTACGTGCAAATTATTTGGGATGCCCCGGAATAGGAACACAGGGGCACCTCCGCTCGTTGTGATTACGTGAGCACGACACAGACACCACCTGTTCTCGCCGCAGAGCTGGCGCAGGCGTGGGCCGACATCCAGCGGCACCACCCCGAGTTGCCGGACCTTGCCGCGCCGGAGTCCCTGATCGGGGAGTCGTCGTCCGCCTGCGGTCACGAACTCTCCTTCGAACGGCTGTTGCACGAGGCAGTCCACGGCATCGCCGCCGCCCGCGGGATCCGCGACACCTCGCGCGCGGGCCGATACCACAACCGCAGATTCCTCGCGATCGCCGAGGAGCTGGGCCTGGACCACCCCGAGGAGCCGCACCCGAGCAGCGGCTTCTCGCTGGTCACGCTCAACCCCGAGGCGAAGCGGCGCTACCGTCCGACCATCGAGCGTCTGCAGCGCGCGCTGAAGGCCCACATGGCCGCCACGTCCGCGGACACCTCCCGTACCTTCCGGGGACCGGCGGCCCGGCACGGCTCGTCCGGCGGGGGCGTCCGGGTCAAGGCGGTCTGCGACTGCGGGCGCAACGTCCGCGTCGTCCCGTCGGTACTGGCCCAGGCGCCGATCGTCTGCGGCGGCTGCGGGAAGCCGTTCCGCATCCCGGAGGTCGTGGGCGCGGCCGTCAGGTGAGGTCCCGGCTGCTCGTGGCAGCCGGGCCCTCGGCACCCCCGCGGTTTCCCGCCGCGGCGCCGGGTGCGGCTGAGCCCTGCCCGCACGCCCGTACCCCCGGGTCGGAAGCGGCCCTTCGGGTGTGGCAGAATGGCCAGCTGTACTCGACAGCCGCACAGGACCCCTCTCTCCTCCGGCTGACGCGTCCATCGGGCACTCGGGTACCGCAACCCCACGCGGCATCTCCGCGCGCCCAACCACGTCAATTCCAGGAGAACCCACTCCCGTGGCAGTCAAGATCAAGCTGAAGCGTCTGGGCAAGATCCGTTCGCCTCACTACCGCATCGTCGTCGCCGACTCCCGTACCCGCCGTGACGGCCGGGCCATCGAGGAGATCGGCAAGTACCACCCGACGTACAACCCGTCGGTGATGGAGGTCGACAGCGAGCGCGTGGCGTACTGGCTCTCTGTCGGCGCCCAGCCGACCGAGCCCGTGCTCGCCATCCTGAAGAAGACCGGCGACTGGCAGAAGTTCAAGGGCGAGCCCGCCCCGGCGCCGCTGCTCGTCGCCGAGCCGAAGGCCACGCGCCCGTCGTTCGAGGCTCTCGGCGGTGACGACGAGGGCAAGGGTGAGGCCATCACCCAGAAGAAGAAGGCGGAGAAGAAGGACGAGGCTCCGGCCGAGTCCGAGTCGGCCGAGGCCTGAGCATGCTCGAGGAGGCTCTCGAGCACCTCGTGAAGGGCATCGTCGACAACCCCGACGATGTGCAGGTCGCCTCGCGCAACCTGCGCCGCGGACGTGTGCTCGAGGTCCGGGTCCACCCGGACGACCTCGGCAAGGTGATCGGCCGCAACGGCCGCACCGCACGCGCTCTGCGCACCGTCGTGGGCGCCATCGGCGGCCGCGGCATCCGGGTCGACCTCGTCGACGTGGACGACGTCCGCTGACGCAAACGCAGCACCGGCTCGGGCCGGGGAGGGCCACTGGGCCGTCCCCGGCCCGCGGTCGTATGACAGGAGATCTGAACAAGTGCAGCTGGTAGTCGCTCGCATCGGCCGCGCCCACGGCATCAAGGGCGAGGTCACCGTCGAGGTACGCACCGACGAGCCGGAGTTGCGGCTCGCCCCCGGCGCCGTCCTGGCCACCGACCCCGCCTCGGTCGGGCCGCTCACCATCGAGACGGGCCGCGTGCACAGCGGCCGGCTCCTGCTGCGCTTCGAAGGCGTGCGCGACCGCACCGCCGCCGAGGCGCTGCGCAACACCCTCCTGATCGCCGAGGTCGATCCCGAGGAACTGCCCGAGGGCGAGGACGAGTACTACGACCACCAGCTGATCGACCTCGACGTGGTGACCGTCGACGGCGTCGAGGTGGGCCGCATCACCGAGATCTCCCACCTGGCCTCGCAGGACCTGTTCGTGGTCGAGCGTCCCGACGGCACCGAGGCGCTGATCCCGTTCGTCCAGGAGATCGTCACCGAGATCGACCTGGAGGAGCAGCGGGCGGTCGTCGATCCGCCGCCGGGACTGATCGACGACCGCGCGGAGATCGCCTCGTCGAGGGACGACGAGGCATGAGACTCGACGTCGTCACGATCTTCCCCGAGTACCTCGAACCGCTGAACGTCTCCCTCGTCGGCAAGGCGCGCGCGCGTGGGCAGCTCGACGTGCACGTGCACGACCTGCGGGAGTGGACGTACGACCGGCACAACACGGTGGACGACACGCCCTACGGCGGCGGCCCCGGCATGGTGATGAAGACCGAGCCCTGGGGCGACGCCCTCGACACCGTCCTCGCCGACGGCTACGAGACCGGCTCCCGCGCGCCCGCCCTGATCGTGCCCACCCCCAGCGGCCGGCCCTTCACCCAGGAACTCGCCGTCGAACTGGCCGAGAGGCCCTGGCTGATCTTCACGCCGGCCCGCTACGAGGGCATCGACCGGCGGGTCGTCGACGAGTACGCCACCCGGATACCGGTGTACGAGGTCTCCATCGGCGACTACGTGCTGGCCGGCGGCGAGGCGGCCGTCCTGGTCGTCACGGAGGCCGTCGCCCGGCTGCTGCCCGGCGTCCTCGGCAACGCCGAGTCCCACCGCGACGACTCCTTCGCGCCCGGCGCCATGGCCAACCTCCTGGAAGGCCCCGTCTACACCAAGCCGCCCCTGTGGCGCGGCCGGGACATCCCCGACGTCCTCCTCAGCGGCCACCACGGGAAGATCGCCCGCTGGCGGCGCGACGAGGCGCTGCGGCGCACCACCGCCAACCGGCCCGACCTGATCGAGCGCTGCGACCCGAAGGCGTTCGACAAGAAGGACCGCGAGATGCTGTCCATCCTGGGCTGGGAGCCGGACCCGCAGGGGGAGCCGTACGGCCGATTTTGGCGCAGGACCGGCGGCGTGGAAGAATAGGCCGCTGTTGTGCGCCCGTCCGGCGTGCGCCCCTGCCACAGGGGGACACGACGCCCGCCCCGACCCGCACACCACCGATCCGAACACCTAGATGCCGTTGATGACCTGTGGCATCAGCGAAGAAAGCAGACGAAATGTCCCACCTGCTCGACACCGTCGACGCCGCGTCGCTGCGCAGCGACGTCCCCGCCTTCCGCCCGGGCGACACGGTCAACGTCCACGTCCGCGTCATCGAGGGCAACCGCTCCCGTGTGCAGCAGTTCAAGGGCGTCGTGATCCGCCGCCAGGGTTCCGGCGTGCGCGAGACCTTCACGGTCCGCAAGGTCTCCTTCTCCGTCGGCGTCGAGCGCACCTTCCCGGTGCACACCCCGATCGTGGAGAAGATCGAGCTCGTCACTCGCGGTGACGTCCGTCGCGCGAAGCTGTACTACCTGCGCGAGCTGCGCGGCAAGGCCGCGAAGATCAAGGAGAAGCGCGACAACTGAGCGCCTCCCGGGGTCCACAGGGGGGCCGGATAACATCTGGCCCCGATGGACACCGAAGCACAGCCGACGGAGCGCGACCGCTCCTTCCGGCCCGACGACACCGAGGAGACCTCGGACACAGCGGGCCGGGAGGACCGGTCGCGTTTCGCGTTGGCGGCCCGGCTCGCCGACCTGCTGCCGGCCGGGCGACTCACCCTGACCGCGCTGACCGGCCTGCTGTTCCTGCTGCTGCTCAACATGTTCGTCGTGCAGCCGTTCGAGATCCCCAGCGGGTCGATGGAGCGCGGATTGAGGATCGGCGACCGGGTTCTCGTAAATAAGCTGGCGTACCGTTTCGGGGCCGAGCCGCGGCGCGGGGACGTCGTCGTGTTCGACGGCACCGGCTACTTCGGGAACGCCGACTACGTCAAACGCGTCGTGGGTGTGGGGGGAGACCGCGTGGTGTGCTGCGACACGGAGGGGAGGCTTCGGGTGAACGGCCGGTCCGTCGACGAGTCGGCGTTCCTGTACCCCGGTGACAGCGCGTCCGCCGTGCCCTTCGACGTCGTGGTGCCCGACGGGTCGCTGTTCGTCCTCGGCGACCACCGCAGCGCCTCCAGCGACTCCCGCGACCACCTGGGCTCGCCCGGCGGCGGCATGATTCCGGTCACCGGTGTCATCGGCCGCGCGGACTGGATCGCCTGGCCCTTCGGCCGCGTCGGCCGGCTCGACCGTCCCGGCGCCTACGCGCGCGTGCCCGCGGCGGACGGCGGCCATGGGTAACCGCGGCAAGCCGCGCGGCGCGCCCAGCGGTCCCGCGGAGAATCTGCTGCCCACCGGCACCCGCCGCGCCTCCGGCCCGCCCGGAGGGCGCACGCGCGCGGAGCGTCGCAAGCTCCAGCGCAAGGTCAAGCGGCGCCGGCGCCGTTCGGCGATCAAGGAGATACCGCTCCTGGTCGGCGTGGCCGTGCTCATCGCGCTCGTGCTGAAGACGTTCCTCGTCCAGGCCTTCGTGATCCCCTCGGGCTCCATGGAGCAGACGATCCGGATCGGCGACCGGGTCCTGGTCGACAAGCTGACCCCGTGGTTCGGCTCCGAGCCGGAGCGCGGCGACGTCGTCGTCTTCAAGGACCCCGGCGGCTGGCTCAAGGACGAACAGCCCGCCCAGAAGAAGGACGACCCGGTCGTCGTCAAGCAGGTCAAGGAGGGCCTGACCTTCATCGGCCTGCTGCCCTCCGACAACGAGCAGGACCTGATCAAGCGGGTGGTCGGCGTCGGCGGCGACCGGGTGCGGTGCTGCGACGAGCAGGGGCGGGTCACCGTCAACGGCGTCCCCCTGGTCGAGGACTACCTGTACCCGGGCAACGAGCCGTCCGCGACGGAGTTCGACGTCACCGTCCCCCGGGGCCGGCTGTGGGTGATGGGCGACCACCGGGCCAACTCCGCGGACTCCCGCTACCACCAGAAGTCCGACTACGGCGGCACCGTCTCCGTGGACGAGGTGGTGGGCCGGGCCGTCGTGATCGCCTGGCCGTTCGACCACTGGACCACCCTGGAAGAACCGAAAACCTTCGCTTCCCTGTCCGACTCGGCATCCGGGACGACCGCCGCGCCGCAGCCGTCGCATAGGGTTGCCCCCGACGATCCGAACGGAACGATCCGGCTCCCGACCCCTGCGGAACTCCCGCTCGTTATGGGAGTGGTGGGCCTGCGCCGCGTCTGGGGCAGGCAGCGGCACGGAGTAAGGAGTTGGCGTGGGGGATGTGGCGGTAGGCGCACGGTCCGGACACGACGGCGAGGAGCCCCGCGGACGTTCCGTGGAAGCAGCCCCCCAGTCAGTCGAGGACGGCACGGTGACGGACGAACAGAGCGGCCCCGAGGACCACACGCCGGACGGGCCCGACGGCCCTGACGGCGGCGCGTCCGAGGGGAGGACGCAGCGCTCCTTCTGGAAGGAGCTGCCGATCCTGGTCGGCATCGCCCTGGTGCTCGCGCTGCTGATCAAGACGTTTCTGGTGCAGGCGTTCTCGATCCCCTCCGACTCGATGCAGAACGCCCTCCAGAAGGGCGACCGGGTCCTGGTCGACAAACTGACCCCGTGGTTCGGCTCCGAGCCGGAGCGCGGCGAGGTCGTCGTCTTCCACGACCCGGACAACTGGCTCGCGGGCGAGCCCGTGGCCGACCCGAACGCCTTCCAGACCTTCCTGAGCTGGATCGGCCTGATGCCGTCCGCGGAGGAGAAGGACCTGATCAAGCGGGTCATCGGCGTCGGCGGCGACACCGTCGAATGCCGGAACACCGGCCCGCTGAAGGTCAACGGCAAGGCGCTCGACGAGCCCTACGTCTACCCCGGCAACACGCCGTGCAGCAACGACGACCAGGGCGGCCAGTTCAAGGTCGAGGTGCCCGAGGGCTACATCTGGGTGATGGGCGACCACCGCCAGAACTCCCGCGACTCCCGTTACAACCAGGCCGACGCCAACAAGGGCATGGTCCCGGTGGACAAGGTCGTCGGCCGCGCGGTCTTCAAGGCCTGGCCGGTCGACCGCTGGGGCACCCTGCCGGTGCCGCCCACCTTCGACCAGCCGGGTCTGGACGCGGGGGCGTCCTCCTCCGCGGCGGCGCAGGTCGCCGCTCCGAACGCGCTGGCGCTCGCCGCGGTGCTGCCGGTGGCGCTGTGGCGCCGGCGCCGGATCACCGTCCGGCCGACCCGCTGAGCGGGGTCCGGTGCGCGGACGCGCGGGGCTGACCGGGTCCCGTACCGCCGGGTAGGGTGCGGATCCATGGGTGGCGAGAGCACGATACGTACGGCCCCGCGCGGCGGCACAGCGAGCGACGGCCCGGCGGGCGGCCGGCTCGGACAGCGACTGTCCGGGCTGGCGGTCGCGCTGGGCCTGGTGCTGTTCCTCGGCGGTTTCGCCTGGGCGGCCGTCGTCTACCGGCCCTATACCGTGCCCACCAACTCCATGGCGCCGACGATCGACGCGGGCGGCCGGGTGCTGGCGCAGCGCGTCGACGGCGCGGAGGTGCGCCGCGGCGACGTCGTGGTCTTCCGGGACACCGACTGGGGTGACGCGCCGCTGATCAAGCGGGTGGTCGGGGTCGGCGGGGACCGGGTGTCCTGCTGCCGGGACGGCCGGCTCACGGTCGACGGGCGGCAGATCGACGAGCCCTATCTCGACGACGGACGGGTGACCGGGGCGTACGCCTTCCGCGAGGTGACCGTGCCCGAGGGGCGGCTGTTCCTGCTCGGCGACGAGCGGCACGGCTCGCTGGACTCCACCGCCCACCTCACGGACGCGGCCCGTGGCAGCGTGGCGCGCGACGCGGTCTCCGCGCGGGTGGACGCCGTGGTCTGGCCGATGGAGGGCATGCTGACGCGCCCGACCGGCTTCGAGGCACTCGGCCCCCTGTCCGCCCCGGGGCCGCTGCGCACGATCGGCTACCTGATCGGCGCCGGGGCGGTGCTGGTGCTCGGCGGCGCGGCGTACGGCCCGATCGCCAAGCTGGCCGGCGCGGGCCGCCGAAAGGACCGGACGGAGCCCGCCGGTGCAAGCTGATCCGAGTACGGGCACGCCGTACGACGGGCCGGCCGACGAGGTGCGCAAGGTGGCCCGCGTGGTACTGCTCGACCCCGACGACCGGATCCTGCTCCTGCACGGCCATGAGCCGGACGACCCGGCCGACGACTGGTGGTTCACGCCGGGCGGCGGCCTGGAGGGCGACGAGACCCGTGCACAGGCCGCCCTGCGGGAACTCGCGGAGGAGACGGGAATCACAGAGGTCGAGCTGGGGCCGGTGCTGTGGCGGCGGCGGTGCTCCTTCCCCTTCGCCGGGCGGCGCTGGGACCAGGACGAGTGGTACTACCTGGCCCGTACGGCGCAGACCGCGACCGAGCCGGCCGCGCTCACCGAACTGGAGCGGCGCAGCGTCGTCGGAGCGCGCTGGTGGACCTGTCGGGAACTGGCCGACGCGCGTGAGACGGTGTACCCGACCAGACTCGCCGAGCTGCTGAGCAGGCTGCTCGACGAAGGTCCTCCGGCCAGGCCCGAGATCCTTGACACGGAAATCGCCTAGGGGTCCACGGGACTGGCGCACAATGGGGGGATCGCACGGCTGAAGGGGAACATGCCATGAGCGCCGAGGACCTCGAGAAGTACGAGACCGAGATGGAGCTCAAGCTCTACCGGGAGTACCGCGATGTCGTCGGTCTGTTCAAATACGTGATCGAGACCGAGCGGCGCTTCTATCTGACCAACGACTACGAGATGCAGGTGCACTCGGTCCAGGGTGAGGTGTTCTTCGAGGTGTCCATGGCGGACGCCTGGGTGTGGGACATGTACCGGCCGGCCCGGTTCGTCAAGCAGGTCCGCGTCCTCACGTTCAAGGACGTGAACATCGAGGAGTTGAACAAGAGCGACCTGGAACTGCCCGGCAGCTGATCGTCACCCGAACAGGTGGTGGGGTTGTCCACAACCGGCGGGTAGCCCACCAAGATCCACTCGCCGGGTCCGGATGCGTGACGGTTGGCGCCGGAGGTGGTGCCGACATGAACGCACGAAGTGCGACGGGCAGGTACGGCGAGGATCTGGCGGCGAGGCGACTGGCCGAGGCCGGCATGACGGTGGTGGAGCGCAACTGGCGCTGCGGCAGGACCGGCGAGATCGACATCGTCGCCCGGGACGGCGACGCGCTCGTCGTCTGCGAGGTCAAGACCCGCCGGGGCGGCTCCTTCGAGCACCCCATGGCCGCGATGTCCCCGGAGAAGGCCGCGCGGCTGCGGGACCTCGCCGAGCGCTGGATCCAGTCGCACGGCGGAGCGCCGCCCGGCGGGGTCCGCATCGACCTGGTCGGGGTGGTCCTGCCGGACCGCGGCGCCCCGGTGGTCGAGCACGCGCGGGGGGTGGCGTGATGGGCTTCGCCCGCACCTGTTCGGTCACCCTCGTGGGCGTCGAGGGCGTGGTGGTCGAGGTGCAGGCCGACCTCGAACCGGGAGTCGCGGCGTTCACGCTCGTGGGCCTGCCGGACAAGAGCCTGACGGAGAGCCGGGACCGGGTCCGGGCCGCGGTGGTGAACTCCGGGGCCGAGTGGCCCCAGAAGAAGCTGACGGTGGGACTCAGCCCGGCTTCGGTGCCCAAAGCTGGCAGCGGTTTCGATCTCGCTGTTGCCTGTGCCGTTCTCGGGGCGAGCGAGCGGATCGACCCGCGGGTGCTCGCCGACATCGTGATGATCGGCGAGCTGGGCCTGGACGGCCGGGTGCGGCCGGTGCGGGGCATCCTGCCGGCCGTGCTGGCCGCGGCGGACGCCGGTTACGAGCAGGTCGTCGTGCCGGAGTGCGCGGCGGCCGAGGCGTCGCTGGTTCCCGGGGTGTCCGTGCTGGGGGTGCGCAGCCTGCGCCAGCTGATCGCGGTCCTGGCCGACGAACCGGTGCCCGACGAGGAACCCCTCGACGAGGGACGCCCCGACCCGCTGCTCGCCGGGCTGCGGGTGCCGGGCGCCGGGGCGGCCACCGGCATGCACGGCACGCACGCCGGGCACGACGCCGGACACGACCTGGCCGACGTCGTGGGCCAGATCGCGGCGCGCACGGCGGTGGAGGTCGCCGCCGTGGGCGGTCACCATCTGTTCCTGGAAGGGCCGCCGGGAGCCGGCAAGACGATGCTGGCGGAGCGGCTGCCCGGCATCCTGCCCCGGCTCGGCCGGGAGGAGTCGCTGGAGGTCACGGCCGTGCACTCGGTGGCGGGTCTGCTGCCGCCGGACAAGCCGATGATCGACGCCGCCCCCTACTGCGCCCCGCACCACTCGGCCACCATGCAGTCGCTCGTCGGCGGCGGCCACGGCGTCGCCCGGCCCGGCGCGGTGTCCCTGTCGCACCGCGGGGTGCTCTTTCTGGACGAGGCCCCGGAATTCGGCTCGCAGGCCCTCGACGCGCTGCGGCAGCCGCTGGAGTCGGGGCACGTGGTGATCGCCCGCAGCGCGGGGGTGGTGAGGTTCCCGGCGAAGTTCCTGATGGTCCTCGCGGCCAACCCCTGCCCCTGCGGCCGCTACTCCCTCACCGGCGACCTGTGCGAGTGCCCGCCCTCGGCGGTCCGCCGGTACCAGGCCCGGCTGTCCGGGCCGTTGCTCGACCGGGTCGACCTGCGGGTGGAGGTGGACCGGGTGACACGGGCCGAGCTGGTCGACCGGGGGACGCGCGGCGAGTCCAGCGCGACGGTCGCCGACCGGGTGCGGGCGGCCAGGGAGCGCGCCACGGCGCGGCTCGCGGAGACTCCGTGGCGGACCAACAGCGAAGTGCCCGGCCGGGAGCTGCGCAGCCGGTGGCAGGCTGCGCCGGGCGCCATGGACGAGGCCGAGCGCACGCTGGAGCGGGGGGCGCTGACGGCCCGCGGACTCGACCGGGTCCTGCGCGTCGCCTGGACGATCGCCGACCTGGTCGGCCACTCCCGCCCCGACGCCACGGACGTGGCCCTGGCACTGCAACTGCGCACGGGGGTGCCGCGGGGGGTGCCCATGGCGATCGGGGCGTTGACGTGAGCGGGGGTGAGGCGCGGGGCGCGCGGGCGTGGGACGGCGACCGGTCGGGAGGGGACGTGGCACGCGGCGGCGGGGCCTGGGCTTCCGGGGAGCAGCCTGGTCCCGGGCGGGCCGACTGCGAGCCGCGCACCGGCGGCTGGACCGCCGCTCCCGAGTCCGGCACCCGGTCCGCCCACGAGTCCGGCACCCGGTCCGTTCCCGAGTCCGGCACCCGGTCCGCCCCCGAGTCCGGCACCCGGTCTGCCCCTGGGGCCGGCACCCGGTCCGCCCCTGAGGCCGGCGCGGATGCGCCTCGTCCCGAGCTGCTCGCCCGGGTCTTCCTCACCCGGGTCCTGGAGCCCGGGGACGAGGCGGGCGGACGGTGGGTGCGGGAGTTGGGGGCCGGTGAGGTGGTGCGGCGACTGCGGGACGGGGGCAGGCCGCTGCCCGGGGTGAGCGCCAGGCGGTGGGCCGGGATACGGGCGCGGGCCGCGCGGGCCGAGCCGGAACGGGACCTCGCGGTCGCGCGGGCGTCGGGGGTGCGGTTCGTGTGCCCGGGTGCGGCCGAGTGGCCCGGGCAGCTCGACGACCTGGGGGACGCGCGGCCGCTCGGGCTGTGGGTGCGCGGGCGGGCCGGCCTGCGCATGTGGGCGCTCCGATCCGTCGCCCTCGTCGGCGCGCGGGCGTGCACCGAGTACGGGTCGCACATGGCGGTCACCCTCGCCGCGGGGCTGGCCGAGCGCGGCTGGGTGGTCGTCTCCGGCGGAGCCTACGGCGTCGACGGGGCCGCCCATCGGGGCGCCCTCGGCGCGGGCGGCGCCACCGTCGCCGTACTCGCCTGCGGCGTCGACCGGCCCTATCCGCGCGGACACGCCCAGCTGATCGGCCGGATCGCGGAACAGGGCCTGGTGGTCGGGGAGTTGCCGCCCGGCGAGCATCCGACACCCAGCCGGTTCGTGCTGCGCAACCGGGTCATCGCCGCGCTGACCCGGGGCACCGTGGTGGTGGAGGCCGCCCACCGCAGCGGATCCCTGGTCACCGCGCGGGCGGCGCAGCGGCTGGGGCGGCACACCATGGGCGTGCCGGGGCCCGCCACCAGCGCGCTGTCCGCCGGTGTGCACGAGCTGCTGCGCGGTGGCGCCGAGCTGGTCACCGACGCCGCCGAGGTCGTAGAACTCGTCGGGGAAGTGGGCGAGCTGGCCCCGGAGCGGCGCGGCCCGGTGCTGCCGCGCGACCTGCTGGAGCCGGCCGCCCGCCGGGTTCTCGCCGCGCTGCCGGGCTCCTCGGCGGCCGGGCCGGCCGAGATCGCGCGGGTCGCGCTGACCACACAGGACGACGCCATCGCGAGACTGTACGAACTCAGAGCGCTTGGTTACGTCGAACGACACGGCGATGACTGGAAGTTGACACGCCAGGCGGTGACGTCCGTTCGAGAGGGCCGCGCCGCCCGCTGACCCAGCGTGTTCGGCCGTCCGGGGGAACCGCCGCGGTCCTGCCGGAAGCCCTTGTGGAATCGCGGAGTTGACGCCTTCCGGCGATGACGCACAGCGACCGCGGTGACCCGGTGGTGCGGCCGGTCGAACGCATCCCGGTACCGGTGTCCGGCCGTTCTTCGCACACCGCGACTCTTCAGTCACGCTACGCTCACGAGGATCTCGGACGAACCAACAGAATCAGCACCGGCGCAAGCAGCAGAGCCGGCAGGACCAACGGACAGAACCACCAGACGGCGAACCGACGGCAAGGACCGACAGGTCACCCAGGCAGCACCCTCACGGCAGAACGGCACAAGGCGACGAATGCCCCAGCACACCTCCGGGTCCGACCGGGCGGCGATCCCCCCAGCCGCCCGCGACGGTGGCAGCGTGCGGCCGCCCGCTCCCTCGACGCTCGACGAGCTGTGGCGGTCGTACAAGGCGACGGGGGACGAGCGGCTGCGGGAGCAGCTGATCCTGCACTACTCGCCGCTCGTGAAGTATGTGGCGGGACGGGTGAGCGTCGGCCTGCCGCCCAACGTCGAGCAGGCCGATTTCGTCTCCTCCGGCGTGTTCGGGCTGATCGACGCGATCGAGAAGTTCGACATCGACCGGGAGATCAAGTTCGAGACGTACGCGATCACCCGGATCCGGGGCGCGATGATCGACGAGCTGCGCGCGCTGGACTGGATCCCGAGGTCGGTGCGGCAGAAGGCGCGGAACGTGGAGCGGGCGTACGCGACCTTGGAGGCCCGGCTGCGGCGTACTCCGAGCGAGAGCGAGGTGGCCGCCGAGCTGGACATCGCGGTGGAGGAACTGCACGCGGTTTTCAGCCAGTTGTCGCTGGCGAACGTCGTGGCCCTGGAGGAGCTGCTGCACGTCGGCGGCGAGGGCGGCGACCGGCTGAGCCTGATGGACACGCTCGAGGACACCACGGCGGACAACCCGGTGGAGGTGGCCGAGGACCGGGAGCTGCGGCGGTTTCTGGCACGGGCGATCAACACGCTGCCGGAGCGGGAGAAGACCGTGGTCACGCTGTATTACTACGAGGGCCTGACGCTCGCCGAGATCGGCAATGTGCTCGGCGTCACCGAGAGCAGGGTCAGCCAGATCCACACCAAGTCGGTGCTCCAGCTGCGCGCGAAGCTGGCCGGCTTCGGCCGGTGATCCGCGTCCGCCCGTACCGGTCCAAAGCGGTGCGCGTCACTCCCGCTCGCCGGAGTGGCTCCGTACAGTGGACGTCGTGCCAAGGATTCGAGCGGCCTCCGTGGCCGAGCACCGGTCGATGCAGCGAGCCGCCCTGCTGGACGCGGCTCGCTCCCTGCTGTCCGAGGGCGGTACGGAGGCGCTGACCTTCCCGGCCCTCGCCGAGCGCACGGGACTGGCGCGGTCGTCCGTGTACGAGTACTTCCGCTCGCGGGCGGCCGTGGTCGAGGAACTGTGCGCCGTCGACTTCCCGGTCTGGGCGGCCGAGGTCCAGGCCGCGATGGCTGCGGCCGACGAGGCCGAGGGCAAGGTCGAGGCCTATGTCCGCAAGCAGCTGGAACTGGTCGGCGACCGCCGGCACCGGGCCGTCGTCGCGATCTCCGCGAGCGAGCTGGACGCCGGCGCCCGCGAGAAGATCCGTGCCGCGCACGGGGGCCTGGTGGCGATGATCGGCGCCGCGCTGGCAGACCTGGGCCACACCGAGCCGCGACTCGCGGCGATGCTGCTCCAGGGCGTCGTGGACGCGGCGGTGCGCCGTATCGAGCTGGGCGCGGCGGAGGACCCGGGGGCCATCACCGAGGCCGCGGTGGCCATGGCCCTGCGGGGCGTGCGGGGCTGACCGGCCCCTGCGCCGTTCAGTGGGGCTCACGGCCCCTGCGCCGGGCCGAGGGGCTCACGGCCCCTGCGCCGGGCCGAGGGGCTCACGGCCCCTGCGCCGGGCCGAGGGGCTCACGGCCCCTGCGCCGGCCGCGGGGCTCGCGGTCGCTGCCCCGGGCCACGGGTCTCACGGCCCCTACGCCGGTCCGCGGGTCGGCCGGGCAGCGGCACCCCCAGCACCGGAAGCAGTCTCGACGGCCCCCGGCGCAGCAGCCACGGCGGCAGCAGGGACAGCGGGTCCAGATAGGCCTCCCCGCGCCGCAGGCCCCAGTGGACGCAGGGCGTCGTGCAGTGCGAGCCGGTCGCCTCGACCGTGCCGATCATCTGGCCGGGAATCACCTCGTCGCCCTTGACCACGGTCACCCGTACGGGTTCGAACGTGGTGCGCAGCGCGGGCGTACCCGTGCCCGTCAGGGTCACGGCGACCACGCCCTTTCCGGCCACCCGGCCCGCGAAGGTCACCCGCCCCGCCGCGACCGCACGGACGGGCGCACCCGCAGGCGCCGCGAGGTCGACCCCGCGGTGACCGCGGGCGTACGGCGTCGGCGGCGGCTCCCAGCCCCGGGACACCACGGGACGCACCCCCACCGGCCAGTTCCGGCCGACCGCAGGCACAGGCGGCGGCGGTGGGCTCGGCGTCCGCGGCGCCGATACGGCCGGGGCCCGGGGCGGTGCGGAAGCAACCCGCGGGGCCGGGGCCGCCCCGGCCGGGAGGATCGCGACAGCGGTCAGCAGCACGAGGACGAGGAACGGCAACAGCCCCGCCGCACCCCTCGTCGCCCATCGGTACGCAGGTACGGAACACATGACGGCCACCGTCCCGCACCCCGGGCGAGCAGGGCCGCAGCCTGTGGACCGCCCGCAGGTTGTGGACAGCCGCGTCACCCGGCGGTGCGACGGTCCCGTACACTTCTCGTGGCGACCCGGGCCACCGGGTCGACTTCGCACGCCCCGGTACCTCCCCGGTATCAGCGCCCCTCGGTCCTTCGCGGCAACGGCGCACAGCGGGCGTCAGGCGCGGCAGCCGTCCGGCAGCCGCGGCACAACCGAGAAATTCAAGGAGATACGGCCATGGCCGTCGTCACGATGCGGGAGCTGCTGGAGAGCGGCGTCCACTTCGGTCACCAGACCCGTCGCTGGAACCCGAAGATGAAGCGCTTCATCTTCACCGAGCGCAACGGCATCTACATCATCGACCTGCTCCAGTCGCTGTCGTACATCGACCGCGCCTACGAGTTCGTCAAGGAGACCGTCGCCCACGGCGGCACGGTCATGTTCGTCGGCACGAAGAAGCAGGCGCAGGAGGCCATCGCCGAGCAGGCCACCCGCGTCGGCATGCCCTACGTCAACCAGCGCTGGCTGGGCGGCATGCTCACCAACTTCTCCACCGTCTACAAGCGTCTGCAGCGCCTCAAGGAGCTCGAGCAGATCGACTTCGAGGACGTGGCCGCCTCCGGCCTCACCAAGAAGGAGCTGCTGGTCCTCTCGCGCGAGAAGGCCAAGCTGGAGAAGACCCTCGGCGGTATCCGCGAGATGCAGAAGGTGCCCAGCGCCGTCTGGATCGTGGACACCAAGAAGGAGCACATCGCGGTCGGCGAGGCCCGGAAGCTCAACATCCCGGTCGTCGCCATCCTCGACACCAACTGCGACCCCGACGAGGTCGACTACAAGATCCCGGGCAACGACGACGCGATCCGCTCCGTCACCCTGCTCACCCGCGTGATCGCCGACGCGGTGGCCGAGGGCCTCATCGCCCGCTCCGGTGTTGCCACCGAGGGCAAGGGCGAGAAGGCCGCCGGCGAGCCGCTGGCCGAGTGGGAGCGCGACCTGCTCGAGGGCGAGAAGAAGGCCGACGGCGAGGACAGCGCCGAGAAGCCGGCCGAGGCCCCCGCTGCCGAGGCCCCCGCTGCCGAGGCCGCCGCCGAGGAGGCCCCCGCCGCCGAGGCTCCGGCCGCCGAGGCTCCGGCCGCCGAGGGCGAGCAGGCCTGACCGCCGACGTCAGCGTTGACGGCGGGGGCGGTGACATGAACTCCGCCCCCGCCGTTCACCCGTAGGTCAGCATCGAGTCGCGGATCTGCATCTACATGTGGATCGCAGACCGTGCAGATCTCCGATCCTCCAGACTTCGAGAAAGACTCACAGACTCATGGCGAACTACACCGCCGCCGACGTCAAGAAGCTCCGCGAGCTCACCGGCGCCGGCATGATGGACTGCAAGAAGGCGCTGGACGAGGCCGAGGGCAACGTCGAGAAGGCCGTCGAGGCGCTCCGTATCAAGGGCCAGAAGGGCGTCGCCAAGCGCGAGGGCCGCTCCGCCGAGAACGGCGCCGTGGTCTCCATCATCGCCGACGACAACTCCTCCGGCGTCCTGGTCGAGCTGAAGTGCGAGACGGACTTCGTCGCCAAGGGCGACAAGTTCCAGGCCGTCGCCAAGACCATCGCCGAGCACGTCGCCAAGACCTCCCCGGCCGACATCGAGGCGCTGCTCGCCTCCGAGATCGAGCCCGGCAAGACGGTCCAGGCGTACGTGGACGAGGCCAACGCCAACCTCGGCGAGAAGATCGTCCTGGACCGCTTCGCGCAGTTCGCGGACGGCTTCGTGACCGCGTACATGCACCGCACCATGCCCGACCTGCCCCCGCAGATCGGTGTCCTGGTCGAGCTGGACAAGCCGAACGCCGAGGTCGCCAAGGGCGTCGCGCAGCACATCGCCGCCTTCGCGCCGAAGTACCTCTCCAAGGAGGACGTGCCGGCCGACGTCGTCGAGTCGGAGCGCCGCATCGCCGAGGAGACCACCCGCGCCGAGGGCAAGCCCGAGGCCGCGATCGCCAAGATCGTCGAGGGTCGCCTGAACGGCTTCTTCAAGGACGCCACGCTGCTCGGTCAGCCGTACGCCCTCGACAACAAGAAGTCGGTCCAGAAGGTCCTGGATGAGGCCGGTGTCACCCTGAAGCGCTTCTCGCGCATCAAGGTCGGCATCTGAGTCCGAACCGCGAGCGACTCGCGGACCCGGGCGGAACGCCGTGAGGAATACCGCTAGGGTCGACCGCAGTCGTCCGTGCCGTGCGCGCCGGCGCCCGGCGGGTCACGGACGACAGCAGATCTGACGAGGAGGCCATTGCCGCGTAGGGGATGTGAACCCACCACCGGCAATGGCCTTCTTCGTATGTGCACCACGTATGAAGAGGCGAGAACCCCATGACGACGCAGGCCCAGAAGAGCGACGACGGCAAAGTACCCGGCCGGTTTCTGCTGAAGCTGTCCGGTGAGGCCTTCTCCGGCGGCGGGGGCCTGGGCGTCGACCCGGACGTGGTGCACGCCATCGCCCGCGAGATCGCGGCCGTCGTCCGCGACGGCGCGCAGATCGCCATCGTCATCGGCGGCGGCAACTTCTTCCGCGGCGCCGAACTCCAGGTCCGCGGCATGGACCGGGCCCGCTCCGACTACATGGGCATGCTCGGCACCGTGATGAACTGCCTCGCCCTCCAGGACTTCCTGGAGAAGGAGGGCATCCAGTGCCGGGTGCAGACCGCCATCACCATGGGGCAGGTCGCCGAGCCGTACATTCCGCTGCGCGCCGTACGGCACCTGGAGAAGGGCCGCGTGGTGATCTTCGGCGCCGGTATGGGCATGCCGTACTTCTCCACCGACACCACCGCCGCCCAGCGCGCCCTGGAGATCGACGCCGAGGCGCTGCTGATGGGCAAGAACGGCGTCGACGGTGTCTACGACTCCGACCCCAAGACCAACCCGGACGCGGTCCGGTTCGACTCCCTCGGCTACGGCGACGTCATCACCCGGGACCTCAAGGTCGCCGACGCCACCGCCGTCACGCTGTGCCGCGACAACAAGCTGCCCATCGTGGTCTTCGAGCTGCTGAAGGAGGGCAATATCGCCCGCGCCGTCAAGGGTGAGAAGATCGGCACGCTCGTGGGTGACCAGGGCAGCCGGGACTGACCGGTGAACCACGCTGCCCGGCCGGGGGATGGACAATGTCCCGCCGGTCGGGAAACGTGCAGGAAGAAGACGCGACGCAGCCGGCCGCCGACCGCAGCCACGGAACCGCAGCCGGGCCTACTCAAGACACGCAGGAGCAAGTGGTGATCGAAGAGACCCTCCTCGAGGCCGAGGAGAAGATGGAGAAGGCCGTCGTGGTCGCCAAGGAGGACTTCGCCGCGATCCGCACCGGCCGTGCGCACCCGGCGATGTTCAACAAGATCGTGGCCGACTACTACGGCGCGCCGACGCCGATCAACCAGCTGGCTTCGTTCTCCGTGCCGGAGCCGCGCATGGCCGTCGTGACCCCGTTCGACAAGAGCGCGCTGCGCAACATCGAGCAGGCGATCCGCGACTCCGACCTGGGCGTCAACCCGAGCAACGACGGCAACATCATCCGCGTGGTGTTCCCCGAGCTGACCGAGGAGCGCCGACGCGAGTACATCAAGGTCGCCAAGGGCAAGGGCGAGGACGCCAAGGTGTCCATCCGCTCGGTGCGCCGCAAGGCCAAGGACGCCATCGACAAGCTGGTCAAGGACGGCGAGGTCGGCGAGGACGAGGGCCGCCGTGCGGAGAAGGAGCTCGACGACACCACCGCGAAGTACGTCGCCCAGGTGGACGAGCTGCTCAAGCACAAGGAAGCGGAGCTTCTCGAGGTCTGATGAACGACTCTTCCTGGGGGGCGCCGCCGCACGCTGGGTACTGGGGGCCGTCCGACCGGGGGCCCCTCCAGGGGGTCGCCCCGGCGGGTCCCGCCTACGATGCGCTCGCCGCGCAGCAGACTCGCCCCATGCCCATCGTGCCCGACGTGTCCGCCCACGGCGGAGACCAGGATGACGAGAGGGGGGCCGCTCGGCCGGGCGGCCCCTCCTTCCGCGACCAGAGCCGGCCGGCGCCGCACCACGGCGCGGCCCCGCAGAATCCGGAGCCCATGCCCGACGCCCCGCAGCCGGCCCCCGCACCGCAGAAGAAGAGCGCGGGACGGGACCTGGGCGCGGCGATAGGGGTCGGCGTCGGACTCGGCGCGGTGATCGTCGTGTCGCTGTTCGTCGTCAAGGCCGTGTTCGTGGGCGTGATCGCGGTCGCCGCGGCCGTCGGGCTGTGGGAGCTGACCAAGCGGCTCGAGGAGCGCAAGCAGATCCACGTGCCGCTCGTGCCGCTCGCGGTGGGCGGCGCTGCGATGGTCGTCGCCGGTTATGCGCGGGGCGCCGAGGGCGCGTGGGTGGCCATGGCGCTCACGGCGCTGGCGGTGCTCGTGTGGCGGATGACCGCACCGCCGGAGAACTATCTCAGGGACGTGACGGCGGGCGTCTTCGCCGCGTTCTACGTCCCGTTCCTGGCGACGTTCGTCTCGATGATGCTCGCCGCGGACGACGGCCCGCGCCGGGTGCTGACGTTCCTGCTGCTGACGGTGGTCAGCGACACCGGGGCGTACGCGGTGGGTTGGCGGTTCGGCCGGCGCAAGCTGGCGCCGCGCATCAGCCCCGGCAAGACCCGCGAGGGGCTCCTCGGCGCGGTGGCGTTCGCCATGGCGGCGGGCGCGCTGTGCATGCAGTTCCTGGTGGACGACGGCGCCTGGTGGCAGGGCCTGCTCCTGGGCCTCGCGGTCGCCGCCAGCGCCACGCTGGGCGACCTCGGCGAGTCCATGATCAAGCGGGACCTCGGCATCAAGGACATGGGTACCCTGCTGCCCGGGCACGGCGGCATCATGGACCGGCTGGACTCGCTGCTGCCGACGGCGCCGGTGGTGTGGCTGCTGCTGGTGCTGTTCGTGGGCAGCGGCTGACCGACGGCAGTGGGCGAGGGCCCGTCGTCCTTCGGGGCGGGGGGCCCTCGCCGCGTTCACGGGTTCCGGCTGGTACCTGCACGAGTGGCTGCAGGCGTTCACAGGGGGAGAGCGACGATGAGCAGACGGACGAGACCCTGCCGCGCGTGCGGCGTCCCGGTCCGGCAGCCGCGGATACGGATCCGCAGGAGCCGCTACAAGTACTGCAAGGACCACCGTGAGGGCTGGTTCTCCGCGATCACGGATCTGCTGGGCGATCTCTAGCGCGGCGGGCGGGCGTCCGGGGCGGCGTTTTCGATCTGCGACACTGGTAGGACCATGCCCAAGCCCGGAGAACTCACTTTCGTCGCCCCGCGCGGAGCCAAGAAGCCGCCGCGGCACCTTGCCGATCTCTCGCCCGCCGAGCGCAGGGAAGCCGTCGCCGAGATCGGCGAGAAGCCGTTTCGCGCCAAGCAGCTCTCGCAGCACTACTTCGCGCGGTACGCGCACGACCCCGAGCAGTGGACCGACATCCCCGCCGGTTCGCGTGCCAGGCTGCGGGAGGCGCTGTTCCCCGAGCTGATGACCGTCGTACGGCATCTGTCGACCGACGAGGGCGCCACCCGCAAGACGCTGTGGCGGCTGTTCGACGGCACGCTGGTCGAGTCGGTGCTGATGCGCTACCCGGACCGGGTGACGATGTGCATCAGCTCGCAGGCCGGATGCGGGATGAACTGCCCGTTCTGCGCCACCGGGCAGGCGGGACTGGACCGGAACCTGTCGACGGCCGAGATCGTGCACCAGATCGTGGACGGCATGCGGGCGCTGCGGGACGGCGAGGTGCCGGGCGGGCCGGCGCGGCTGTCCAACATCGTCTTCATGGGGATGGGCGAGCCGCTCGCCAACTACAAGCGGGTCGTCGGCGCCATCCGCGCGCTGACCGACCCCGAGCCGGACGGGCTGGGGCTGTCGCAGCGCGGGATCACCGTGTCCACCGTCGGACTGGTCCCGGCGATCCACCGGTTCGCCGACGAGGGCTTCAAGTGCCGGCTCGCGATCTCCCTGCACGCTCCCGACGACGAGCTGCGCGACACCCTCGTGCCCGTCAACACCCGGTGGAAGGTCCGCGAGGTGCTCGACGCGGGCTTCGGCTACGCGGCCAGGTCCGGGCGGCGGCTGTCCATCGAGTACGCGCTGATCCGCGACATCAACGACCAGGCATGGCGCGGCGACCGGCTCGGCCGGCTGCTCAAGGGTCGGCCGGTGCACGTCAACCTGATCCCGCTCAACCCCACGCCCGGCTCGAAGTGGACCGCCTCGCGGCCCGAGGACGAGAAGGCGTTCGTGGAGGCCATCGCCGCGCACGGGGTGCCGGTCACTGTCCGGGACACCCGTGGCCAGGAGATCGACGGGGCGTGTGGTCAGCTCGCGGCCACCGAGCGGTAGTCTGACCTTCGTACGTACATGTTCGTGATCTGAGTATTCCTACATATTCCGACAGGGGAGCGCCACAGCGCTGAGAGTGCGGTTCAAGACCGCAGACCCTCCGAACCTCGCCCAGGTCATTCTGGGTAGGGAGATCGGTCACCACTCGAGCTGTTGCGCCCTGCCCGCGAACGGGCAGGGCCGCGTCTCTTCCTGGTCAGCCAGGAGGAAATCGGTGAGCACCACCGCCAAGAAGTTCACGGCCGCGGTCGTGGGGCTGGGCCTCGTCACGCTGTCCGCGTGCACGTCCGGCGACTCCGACGGCTCCGACGGCACCGGGACGTCCGGTTCGAAGACCGTGACGCTGGTCAGCCACGACTCGTGGGTCGTGTCGAAGGACGTGATCGCCTCCTTCGAGAAGAAGTCCGGCTACCGGCTCAAGGTCCTCATGGACGGCGACGCCGGTACCGCCGTCAACAAGGCCATCCTCACCAAGGACAACCCGCAGGGCGACGTCTTCTTCGGCGTCGACAACACCCTGCTCTCCCGCGCGCTCGACAACGGCCTGTTCCAGCCGTACGAGGCGAAGGGCGCCGACCTGATCCGCCCGGAGTACCGCGACGAGACGGTGAAGCACCGGGTCACGCCCGTCGACACCGGCGACGTCTGCGTCAACTACGACAAGAAGTACTTCGCCGACCGCAAGCTGGACCCGCCGCGGACCTTCGACGACCTGGTGAAGCCCGCGTACCGGGACCTCCTCGTCACCGAGAACGCCGCCACCTCCTCGCCCGGCCTCGCCTTCCTGCTCGGCACCGCCGCCGCGTACGGGGACGAGGGCTGGCCGGAGTACTGGAAGAAGCTCAAGGCCAACGGCGTGAAGGTGGTCGACGGCTGGGAGCAGGCCTACAACGAGGAGTTCTCCGGGTCCTCCGGCGGCCGGGAGGCCGGCGGAGAGCGGCCGCTCGTCGTCTCGTACGCCTCCTCGCCGCCCGCCGAGGTCGTCTTCGCCGACCCCAGGCCGGACACCGCCCCGACCGGCGTGGCGACCGGCACCTGCTTCCGGCAGATCGAATACGCCGGGCTGCTCGGCAACGCGAAGAACCCCGAGGGCGGCAAGGCGCTGCTGGACTTCCTGATCTCGAAGGAGTTCCAGGAGGACATGCCGCTGAACATGTTCGTCCACCCGGTGCGCGAGGGCGCCCAGGTGCCCGAGGAGTTCAGGAAGTACGGGCGGCAGGCCGAGGACCCGCGGACCATGGCCCCGGACGACATCGCCGCCCACCGCGACGAGTGGGTCGGCGCGTGGACCTCGCTCGTCCTGAAGTGACGTCCCGGGCGCTCCGTGCGAAGGGGAGCGCGGCGCGGCTGGGCCTGATCGCCCTGCCCGTCGCGTTCTTCGGCGTCTTCTTCGCCCACCCCGTCGCCGCGATCGTCGCCCGCGGTCTGCGCGTCGACGGGGCCTGGCAGTTGGGCCGGATCGCGGACGTCCTCACCCGGCCGGACATCCGGCACGTCCTGTGGTTCACCACCTGGCAGGCCCTGCTCTCCACCGCGCTGACGCTGCTGATCGCGCTGCCCGCCGCCTACGCCTTCGCCCGCCTCGACTTCCCCGGCAAGCAGGTGCTGCGGGCGGTGGCGACCGTGCCGTTCGTGCTGCCGACGGTCGTCGTCGGCTCGGCGTTCCTCGCGCTGGTCGGGCGCGGCGGACTGCTGGACGAGCTGTGGGGCGTCCGGCTCGACACCACCGTGTGGGCGATCCTGCTCGCGCACGTCTTCTTCAACTACGCCGTCGTCGTCCGCACGGTCGGCGGGCTGTGGGCCCAGCTCGACCCGCGCCAGGAGGAGGCCGCGCGCATGCTCGGCGCCTCGCCGCTGCGGGCGTGGCGGCAGGTCACGCTGCCCGCGCTCGCGCCCGCCGTGGCCGCCGCCGCGCTGATGGTCTTCCTGTTCACCTTCACCTCCTTCGGCGTCGTGCAGATCCTCGGCGGACCGGCCTTCGCGACCCTGGAGGTGGAGATCTACCGGCAGACCTCCGAGATCTTCGACCTGTCCACGGCCGCGGTGCTCACGCTCATCCAGTTCCTCGCGGTCGGCGCGATCCTCGCCCTGCACGCCTGGACGGTACGGCGCAGGGAGACCGCGCTGAAGCTGGTCGACGCCTCCGTCACCGCGCACCGGCCGCGCGGAGCGGGGGAGCGGTGGCTGCTGGCCGGGGTCCTCGCCACCGTGGCGGCGCTGATCCTGCTGCCGCTGGCCGTGCTCGTCGAACGGTCCCTCGACGCCCCCGACTTCGCCTACTACCGGGCGCTGACCAGTCAGGAGGGCGGCAGTTTCCTGGTGCCGCCGATCAACGCGGTCGGCAACTCCCTCGGGTACGCCGTCGTCGCCACCGCCATCGCCGTGCTGGTCGGCGGGCTGGCCGCCGCCGCGCTGACCCGGCGGGACGCGGGCCGGTTCGTGCGCGGCTTCGACGCGCTGCTGATGCTGCCGCTCGGCGTGTCCGCGGTGACCGTGGGCTTCGGCTTCCTGATCGCGCTCGACGAGCCGCCGCTGGACCTGCGTTCCTCCTGGCTGCTGGTGCCGGTGGCGCAGGCGCTGGTCGGGGTGCCGTTCGTGGTGCGGACGATGCTGCCCGTGCTGCGGGCGGTGGACGCGCGGCTGCGCGAGGCGGCGGCGGTGCTCGGGGCGTCGCCCTGGCGGGTCTGGCGCGAGGTCGACCTGCCGATGGTGCGGCGGGCGCTGCTGGTCGCGGCCGGGTTCGCGTTCGCCGTGTCCCTCGGCGAGTTCGGCGCCACGGTGTTCATCGCCCGGCCCGACAACCCGACGCTGCCGGTCGCCGTGGCCCGGCTGCTGGGCCGGCCCGGCGAACTCAACTACGGGCAGGCGATGGCCCTGTCCACGATTCTGATGGTGGTGTGCGCGGTGGCCCTGCTGGTGCTGGAACGTCTGCGTACCGACCGGACGGGAGAGTTCTGATGCTGCTGGCCCTCCAGGACGCCACCGTCCGATTCGGCGGGCGGGCCGTGCTCGACGGCGTCGGCCTGGGCGTCGCCGAGCACGAGATCGTGTGCGTGCTCGGGCCGAGCGGCAGCGGCAAGTCGACGTTGCTGCGGGCGGTCGCCGGACTGCAGCCGCTGGATTCCGGGCGGGTGCTGCTCGACGGGCGGGACCAGGCGGGGACGCCCGCGCACAAGCGGGGCGTCGGGCTGATGTTCCAGGACCATCAGCTGTTCCCGCAGCGGGACGTGGCCGGCAATGTGGCCTTCGGGCTGCGGATGCACGGGGCGCCGAAGGAGCGGCAGCGCGAACGGGTCGCGCAGCTGCTGGAGCTGGTCGGGCTGCCGGGCGCCGGGCGGCGGGCCGTCGCCTCGCTCTCCGGGGGTGAGCAGCAGCGGGTCGCCCTCGCCCGGGCGCTGGCGCCGCGGCCGAGGCTGCTGATGCTGGACGAGCCGCTCGGGCAGCTCGACCGCTCTCTGCGGGAGCGGCTGGTGGTGGAGCTGCGCGAGCTGTTCACCCGGTTGGGCACCACCGTGCTCGCCGTGACGCACGACCAGGGCGAGGCGTTCGCGCTGGCCGACCGGGTCGTGGTCATGCGGGACGGACGGATCGCCCAGTCGGGCTCGCCCCTTGACGTGTGGCAGAGGCCGGCCGACGCGTTCGTGGCCCGCTTCCTCGGCTTCGAGAACGTGACCTCGGCGACAGTGGGCGGACGGGCCGCGGACACGCCGTGGGGCAGGCTGCCCGTGCCCGAGGGCGCCCCCCAGGGCTCCCGGACCCTGCTCGTACGGCCCGCCGGGGTGCGCCTGGTCGAGGCCGGCGCCGGCCTGCGCTGCACGGTGGTCGCGCGCACGTTCAAGGGCACCCATGTCGCCGTACAGCTCCAGCCGGAGGGCACGCCGCGGCTGGAGGCGGCGTGTGCTTTGCGGGACGCTCCCGAGGCCGGGGGCGTGGTCGGGGTGGAGTTCGACCCGGCGGAAATCGTGGTGCTCGGCTGACCGGGCGACCGTAGGGTGCGGGCATGACCGACCGTGCCGAACCTTTGACGTACGACCGCTACTGCGAGGAAATCGCCGCGCAGGCACAGGAGTTGGAGGTGCTGGTCGCCTCCGGCGCCGATCTGTCCGCGACCGTGCCGACCTGCCCGGACTGGACCCTGGAACAGCTCGTCCGGCACGTCGGCTCCGCCCTGCGCTGGGCGGAGCTGATGGTGCGCACCCGCGCCGTGGAGATGATCCCCGGGGACCGGGTGCCGGGAGCGGCCGGGCCCGAGGCCCGGGGGGACGCGCCGGCGCTGGCGGCCTGGATGGCCGAGAGCGGCGAGCGGTTGGCGCGCACCCTGCGCGAGGCCGGGCCCGACGCCGAGGTGTGGGGCTGGGCCGGGACCCGCACCGCGGGTTTCTGGGCGCGCCGGATGACCCACGAACTCGCCGTCCACCGCGCCGACGCGGTCCTCGCCGCCGGCCTGCCGTACCGCGTGGCCCCCGAGATCGCCGCCGACGCCCTCGACGAGTGGCTCGGCATCGTGGCGTACCTCCAGCGCTATGCCCCCGGCGAGGCGACGCGCGAGCTGCTCGGGCGGACCGGCAGCATCCACCTGCACGCCACCGACACGGACGCCGCCCTCGACGCCGAGTGGACCATCGAACTCACCGGGGAGGGGGTGGTGTGGCGGCGCGGCCACGAGAAGGCGACCGTCGCCCTGCGCGGGCCGCTCACCTCCGTGCTGCTCGCGTTCTACCGCCGACTGCCGCTGGACAGCCCCGGCCTCGACGTGCTCGGCGAGCGCGGGCTGCTGGAGTTCTGGCTGGAGCGGGCGTCCTTCGACTGAGGAGAACGCCCGCCCGGGACGGCGTTCGACCGAAGCCGCCCGCCGGGGGCGACCTGCGCATGAGGCCGCCCGCCGGGGCGACCTTCGCCGATGCCCCGCCCGCTCGGCTCAGCGGTCGTCGTTCGTGCCCCGGCGACGCAGGCCCAGGAACACCGCGGCCACGCCGACGGCGACCAGCACGGCGGCGATGCCGATGATCAGGCCGGTGTTGGAGCTGGAGCCGGTCGCGGCGAGATGGGAGTCGCCGGTGGCCGGCGACGGGACGCTGTCCGCGGAGGCCGGCGGGATGCTGGTCTGCGGAGTGGCCGGCGCGGGCGCCTGGGACGTCGGGTGCGCCGAGATGGCGGCCGCCGGCTGCGACGGGGCCGGCTTCGGGTCCTCGGAGTCGTCGGCGCAGGCCGTGCCCGGCGCGGTCAGATTCGGCCGGATGTCCTCGTCGACCTCGGCGCCGGCCTTGACGCGGATCCGGTAGACGGCGCCCGGCTTCCAGTCCTCGGCGAAGACCACGCTGACGCCCTCGGCCGAGCCCCGGACCTCCTGCTCACCGACGAACCGGGCGTCCGCCCCGTTGTTCTCGAGGTAGACGGAGACGAGCGCGGGCGTGCCGGCCGGATCCTTGGCCGTGACCGTGATGATCCCCTTGCCGCCGTCGCACTCGGCCGCGGCGGAGAACTGACCGATGTCACTGGCGAACGCGTGGCCCGCGACGCCGAGCGCGAGCGCGGCCGAGACGGAGGCGGCACCGAGGAAACGCACGCGGCGACGTGCGGTGCGGTGGATTATGGACACGTTTGTCCTTCAGGATCGCGCAGATTGCGGGGGGTTGAGGGGAGAGGCGGGACGATCGGAGTGTGCCGGCGCCTCACCACTCCCAGGAGACTCACAGGTCTATAAGCGTTCGATAACAGTGTCAATCCGCGGTCCCCGCGGGGGACTTGCCTTTACCCGCTCATGGGCCGCGAAGGGGTCTTACCGGCCACCGAGCCGCTCGAGGGCCGCCGGCGCCTCCTCGATGGTGTCCACCAGCGCGATCCGCGCCTCCATCGGCCGCTCCCGGGCGAGTGATCGCAGCAGCGGCCAGGCCGGCAACCGCTCCGTCCAGTGCGCGCGGTCGACCAGAACCATGGGGGTCGGCTCGCCGCGCGACTCGTAGTAGTTCGGGGTCGTGTTGTCGAAGATCTCCTGCACGGTCCCGGCCGCTCCCGGCAGGAAGACCACACCCGCGGTGCAGCGCGCCAACAGGCCGTCCTCGCGGGTGGCGTTGGCGAAGTACTTGGCGATGTGCGCGGCGAAGGCGTTCGGCGGCTCATGGCCGTAGAACCAGGTCGGGACGCCGACCGAGGGACCGCCGTGCGGCCAGCGGGCGCGCACCTCGAAGGCGGCCCGCGCCCAGTCGGTGACCGACGGGACGAACTGCGGTGCCTCGGCGAGGAGCCGCAGGGCCTCGGCGAGCATCCCGTCGTCGAACGGGGCGGCGTACGCGCCGAGGTTGGCCGCTTCCATCGCACCCGGGCCGCCGCCGGTGGCGACGGTCAGTCCGGCGCGGGCCAGCTCGCGCCCGAGCCGGGCGGCGCCCTCGTACGGCGCGGTGCCGCGCGCCATCGCGTGGCCGCCCATGACGCCCACCACCCGTGCGCCGACGAGGAGTTCGTCGAGCGCGTCGGAGATCGCGTCGTCGTGGACGGTGCGCAGCATGGACGCGAAGACGTCCCCGTCGGCCCGGGTCGACCGGAACCAGGCGTAGGCGTGGAAGTCGGGGGTGGCCTCGTAGCCCGCGTCGAGGGAGTCGAACAGCTCCTCGGGGGTGTACACGAAGCCCCGGTACGGGTCGAAGGGCAGGCCCGGTGCGGGCGGGAAGACGAGTGCCCCGGCGGCGGCGACCCGGTTCGCGGCCTCGGGGCTCATCGGGCAGCCGAGGAAGACGGCGCCCGAGACGTCGGCGGTCAGCAGGCGGTCCGTACGGCCGGTCAGATCGACGGCCTGGACCCGGAACCGGGCCAGGGTGCCATGGGCGGCGAGGACCTCGTCGAACTCGGCGAGCGACTCGATCTCGCGGTCGTGCGAGGCTGTGTGGGAGGCCGTGGCGCCGGTGGGGAAGGCTCCGCTGGACGAGTCCGCGGGGGCCGGCGCGGGAGCGGACGGGTGGGATGCGCGGGCGGGTGGTTGCTGCACCCGCCCATGCTAGGCACGAGGGCCGCCCGCCCCGCCGACGGGCGGCCGGTGCGGGCTCAGCCCTCGATGGCCGCCGGGTCCATCCACACGACCTCCCAGGTGTGGCCGTCCAAGTCGTCGAAGGCGCGGCCGTACATGAAACCGAGGTCCTGGGTCTCGCCCGAGGCGGTGCCGCCCGCCGCGATCGCCTTGTCCACCAGCTCGTCCACGTTCTCGCGGCTCTCGGCGCTCAGCGCGATCAGGACCTCGCTGGTCTTCGTGGCGTCCGCGATCTCCTTCTTGGTGAACTGGGCGTACTTCTCCTTGGAGAGCATCATCGCGATGATCGTGTCGCTGATCACGACGCTGGCCGTGGTCTCGTCGCTGAACTGGGGGTTGATCGAGTAGCCCAGTTCCGTGAAGAACTTCTTCGAGGCCTCGATGTCGTTCACGGGCAGGTTCACGAAGATCATCTGCTGGTACATGGCGGGGCCTTTCCCGTCGGGTTCGTCGTGTTCGGTGGGTAGACCGGGGCGGGTCCGCGAACTCATCGGCGCCCGAAGATTTTTTTCCGCGGGATCTCCGCAGTGTCCCTCAGCGGGCCAGGGGCTGGGCGGCCAGCTCGGCGACGACCAGGGTCAGCGGCGTGAAGACGGCGACGAGCGCCCCGGCGCGCAGCGCGGCGGCGGCGCGCAGCAGCGCGGCGGGGGCCCCGAGCCGCACCAGGGCGGCGGTGGTCTCGGCGCGGATCTGCCGGGCCTCCACGGCCGCGGTGAGCAGCGTGGCGACGGCGCAGCCGGCGACGAGCAGCGCGCCGAGGGTGGACAGCGGACCGAAGGACGGCCCGTCCGGAGCGCGCAGGACGGCCGTCGCGTACGCGGCGGAGGCGACGGCGCAGACCACGCCGAGGGGCCGTCCGATGCGGGACGCCTCCGCCATCAGGACCCGGCCCGCGAGCAGCCGCAGCGCCCCGGGCCGGACGGCCTGGAGCAGCCTGCCGGACAGGTGCGTGAGGCCGGGGCCGGCGAGGGCGAGCCCGAGGGCGGTGAGCGCCCACCCGAGAAGCACGCCGGCCGGTCCGCCGGTCAGTCCTCCGGGGAGGGCGAGTCCGGCGGGAGTGGCCGTGGCATGCCCGGCGTAGGCCTCGACGGCGAGCCCGGCGGCGACGGTGGTCATGCCCCAGGGAAGGGCGACGGGGGCGGCGCGGTGGTCGGTGGGGAGGGGCGAGGGGGCGGTGACGCCGTACGCCGGGCGGGAGCGGTCCTCGTGGCGGTCCGTCGGACGGGGGGCCGCCTCCCACACGTCCGCCTCCCACACGTCGGTCTCCCGCGCGTCCGCGGTGCGCGCGGTCGGCGCCCGGTGGGGCCGGTGGCCGGAGGGGCCGTACGACCCGACGGCCGCGGGCGCGCGACCGGAACCCTCCGCCGCGTGGGGCCGGGGGGCGCCGTCCCGGCCGCCGGTCGCGTGGGCCCGGCGGGCCTCGCCGGCGCCGTCCGTCCCGACGGGCCGGGCGGCATCCGCGGACGGCGGGCGGACGCGGCCGCCCGCTCCGGCGGACCCGCGCCTGGTGCCGTGGCCGCCGGCCCGCGCCCACCCCGACCGGCCGCCCTGCCTCGCCCACCCCGACCGGCCGCCCTGCCTCCGCCCCGTGCGCCGGCTCTCCCGTGGCCGCAGGACCACGGCGACGGCCAGGGACGCCGCCGCCGGGACCAGGGCGAGGAGGGTGAGGGCGGCGGGGAGCGGGAGGGGGTGGCCCGCGGCGAGGAAGTCCGCCGCCGCGGCGTCGAAGGGCAGGCCCGTGAGGTCGCCGCGCAGGTGCAGGAAGAACAGCAGGGCGAGCGTCGAGCCGACGGTGGTCGACAGGGCCGTCGTCGTCGCCGCGACGGCCATCAGACGGGCCGGGCCGAGGCCGATCGCGGAGAGGCCGGGGCGGGGCCGGGTGCCGGGGTCGGTGCGGGCGACGGCCACCGCGAACTGGACGGTGGCGGCGAGCGGCGCCGCGCACCAGGCGAGCCGCAGCGCGGAGGCGGCCGGATCGTGCGGGTGGCTCAGCGCGTGGCCGAGGGCGCACAGCAGCAGGAAGCCCGTGCCCGCCGAGGCCGCCGCGACGAGCAGCCGGCGCAGCTGGACGGCCGGGTGGGCGCTTCGGGTCAGACGGAGAGCGAGCACGCGGCCCGGCCTTCCGAGTCGGCGACCGGCGGCAGGTGCACGGTGTTGACGCGCCGGCCGTCGCGCAGCGACACCGTGCGGTCGGCGACGGCCGCGGCGTCCGGGTCGTGGGTGGCGAACACGACGGTGATGCCGTGCGAGCGGGCGGCCGTGGTGAGGGTGCGCAGCACCTGGGCGCGGTCGGCGCGGTGCAGGGGAGCGGTCGGCTCGTCGGCGAACAGGACCGTCGGAGCGGGGGCCACCGCGCGGGCGACGCACACCCGCTGGCGCTCGGCCTTGGTGAGCTGGTGCGGGCGTTTGCGGGCCTTGCCGCCCACGTCGAGGCGCTCCAGCCACTCCAGGGCGGCGGCCTTGGCGCGGCGGCGGCCGATGCCGCGCAGCATCATCGGCAGCGCGGCGTTCTCCCAGGCGTTCAGCTCGGGGACCAGCGAGGGTCCCGGGTCGATCCAGGTGAAGCGCTCCCGGCGCAGCCGTTCACGGGCCACGGAGCCCATGGTGTGCACGGGGAGGCTGTTGAACCAGACCTCGCCGCGGCGGACGCGGACCAGTCCCGCGAGACAGTGCAGCAGGGTCGTTTTTCCGCTGCCGCGCGGACCCGTGACGGCGAGGATCTCGCCCTCCCGCACGGCGAGCGAGACGCCGCCGAGCGCGGCGAAGCCGTCGGGGTGGGTGAAGTGCAGGGACCGTGCCCACAGCACGTCGTTGTCCGGTGGGGCCTCCATGGGCGTACACCTCGGTTCTGATCCGTTTTCCCGTGTGGTCCCCCGTCCGGGGGAACGAACAGCCGGGCCGATCGGTCACTGGCACGCTAGGCAGACCAC
Source organism: Streptomyces sp. NPDC006610 (assembly GCF_040611575.1). Classification (NCBI taxonomy): domain Bacteria; kingdom Bacillati; phylum Actinomycetota; class Actinomycetes; order Kitasatosporales; family Streptomycetaceae; genus Streptomyces; species Streptomyces sp. NPDC006610. The sequence continues at coordinate 89,474 of NZ_JBEXOP010000013.1, read as the reverse complement.
GCGGGAAGCCCGGACAGCACACGGCCCCGGGCGGCCGTTCTCACTCGAACGGACGGGTCCGGGGCCGGTGTTGATCAGCGACGGGACGGTCAGAGCTTCGTCCACGCCTCCGTCAGCGTCGCGCGCAGGATCTGCTCGATCTCGTCGAACGTCCGCTGGTCGGAGATCAGCGGCGGCGCGAGCTGCACGACCGGGTCGCCGCGGTCGTCGGCGCGGCAGTACAGGCCGTTCTCGAACAGGGCCTTGGACAGGAAGCCGTACAGGACCCGCTCGGTCTCCTCCGCGTCGAAGGATTCCTTGGTCGCCTTGTCCTTGACCAGTTCGATGCCGTAGAAGAAGCCGTTGCCGCGGACGTCGCCGACGATCGGCAGGTCGTGCAGCTTCTGCAGCGTGGAGAGGAACGCGCCCTCGTTGTCCAGGACGTGCTGGGTGAGGTTCTCCCGCTCGAACAGGTCGAGATTGGCCAGGCCCACCGCGGCGGAGACCGGGTGGCCGCCGAAGGTGTAGCCGTGCAGGAAGGTGTTGCCGCCCTTGTAGAACGGCTCGGCGAGACGGTCGGAGACGATGCACGCGCCGATCGGGGAGTAGCCCGAGGTCATGCCCTTGGCGCAGGTGATCATGTCCGGGACGTAGCCGAACTTGTCGCAGGCGAACATCGTGCCCAGGCGGCCGAAGGCGCAGATGACCTCGTCCGAGACGAGCAGCACGTCGTACCGGTCGCAGATCTCGCGCACCCGCTGGAAGTAGCCGGGCGGCGGCGGGAAGCAGCCGCCGGCGTTCTGCACCGGCTCCAGGAAGACCGCGGCCACCGTGTCCGGGCCCTCGAAGAGGATCTGCTGCTCGATCTGGTCGGCGGCCCAGCGGCCGAAGGCCTCGGGGTCGTCGCCGTGGATCGGGGCGCGGTAGATGTTGGTGTTCGGCACTTTGTGCGCGCCCGGCACCAGCGGCTCGAAGGGGGCCTTCAGGGCCGGCAGGCCGGTGATGGACAGGGCTCCCTGCGGGGTGCCGTGGTAGGCGACCGCGCGCGAGATGACCTTGTACTTGGTGGGCTTGCCCGTCAGCTTGAAGTACTGCTTGGCGAGCTTCCAGGCGGTCTCGACCGCTTCGCCGCCGCCGGTGGTGAAGAAGACCTTGTTCAGATCGCCCGGGGCGTGGTCGGCGAGGCGCTCGGCCAGCTCGACGGCGCGGGGGTGGGCGTAGGACCAGACCGGGAAGAAGGCCAGCTCCTGGGCCTGCTTGGCGGCGGTCTCGGCCAGCTCCGTGCGGCCGTGCCCGGCCTGGACCACGAACAGGCCCGCGAGTCCGTCGAGGTAGCGCCTGCCCTTGTCGTCGTAGATGTAGGTGCCCTCGCCGCGGACGATCGTCGGGACGGGGGAGTTCTCGTACGAGGACATGCGGGTGAAGTGCATCCACAGGTGGTCGTACGCGGAGCGGCTGAGGTCCTTGGTGCTCACGGTTATCGGGTCCTCACGGGTTATCGGGTTCCCCACATGTAGGTCTGCTTCTTGAGCTTGAGGTAGACGAAGCTCTCGGTGGAGCGCACGCCGGGCAGGGCGCGGATGCGCTTGTTGATGACGTCCAGCAGGTGGTCGTCGTCCTCGCAGACGATCTCCGCGAGCACGTCGAACGAGCCCGCGGTCATCACCACGTACTCGACCTCCGCCATGCCGGTCAGCGCGTCGGCCACGGACTCCGCGTCGCCCTCGACGTTGATCCCGACCATCGCCTGCCGCCGGAAGCCCACGGTGAGCGGGTCGGTGACGGCGACGATCTGCATCACGCCCTGGTCGAGCAGCTTCTGGACGCGCTGGCGCACGGCCGCCTCCGACAGGCCCACGGCCTTGCCGATCGCGGCGTACGGCCGGCGGCCGTCCTCCTGGAGCTGCTCGATGATCGCGAGCGAGACGGCGTCCAGCTGGGGGCTGCCGTTCCTCGGCTCGCGGGGGGTCTCACGGGAGGTCTCGCGGAGGTCCCGCGTGCCTCTCTGGTCTGCGCTTCGACTGGCCACGACCTCACTGTGCATGAGGACTCGACGGTTTCGCAAGGCCGGATTGATGAAATCCGTTGTTTACGCGTTCGCAGTGTGCGGATTTCGCAGAATCGGCGCGGCGGGGGGTGTTGAAACCGTCGGGCAACCGATTAGGGTGGGCATCTCAAGGAATGGACACCCCGACAGGAGGGCCGGCAGTGACCACCGAACTGCGTCGCCTGCGCAACTACATCGACGGAGAGTTCCGGGACGCCGCCGACGGACGGACCACGGAGGTGGTCAACCCCGCCACCGGCGAGGCGTACGCGACCGCTCCGCTCTCCGGACAGGCCGACGTCGACGCCGCCATGGCCGCCGCCGCGGCCGCGTTCCCGGCGTGGCGGGACACCACGCCCGCCGAGCGGCAGAAGGCCCTGCTCAAGATCGCCGACGCCTTCGAGGAGCGGGCCGAGGACCTGATCGCGGCCGAGGTGGAGAACACGGGCAAGCCGGTCGGGCTGACCCGCTCCGAGGAGATCCCGCCCATGGTCGACCAGATCCGCTTCTTCGCGGGGGCGGCCCGGATGCTGGAGGGCCGCTCCGCGGGCGAGTACATGGACGGCATGACCTCGATCGTCCGCCGCGAGCCGGTCGGCGTCTGCGCGCAGGTCGCGCCCTGGAACTACCCGATGATGATGGCCGTGTGGAAGTTCGCCCCGGCCATCGCGGCGGGCAACACGGTCGTGCTCAAGCCGTCCGACACGACCCCTGCCTCCACGGTCCTGATCGCCGAGATCCTCGGGGAGATCCTGCCCAAGGGCGTCTTCAACGTCATCTGCGGCGACCGCGACACCGGCCGTCTGATGGTCGAGCACCCGGTCCCGGCGATGGCCTCCATCACCGGCTCGGTGCGCGCCGGCATGTCGGTCGCCGAGTCCGCCGCCAAGGACGTCAAGCGCGTCCACCTGGAGCTGGGCGGCAAGGCCCCGGTCGTGGTCTTCGAGGACACCGACATCGCCAAGGCCGTCGAGGACATCTCGGTCGCGGGCTTCTTCAACGCCGGCCAGGACTGCACGGCCGCCACCCGCGTGCTCGTGCAGGAGTCCATCCACGACGAGTTCGTGGCCGCGCTCGCCAAGGCGGCGGCGGAGACGAAGACCGGGCAGCCCGACGACGAGGACGTCCTGTACGGCCCGCTGAACAACCCGAACCAGCTCCGGCAGGTCGCCGGCTTCATCGACCGGCTGCCCGCCCACGCCAAGGTGGAGACCGGCGGTCAGCGGGTCGGCGACAAGGGCTACTTCTACGCCCCGACGGTCGTCTCCGGCCTCCAGCAGGACGACGAGATCATCCAGAACGAGGTCTTCGGCCCCGTCATCACCGTCCAGTCCTTCACCGACGAGGACCAGGCGGTGGGCTACGCCAACGGAGTCGAGTACGCCCTCGCCTCCTCGGTGTGGACCAAGGACCACGCCCGCGCGATGCGGATGTCCAAGAAGCTGGACTTCGGCTGCGTGTGGATCAACACCCACATCCCGCTGGTCGCGGAGATGCCGCACGGCGGCTTCAAGAAGTCCGGCTACGGCAAGGACCTGTCGGGGTACGGCTTCGAGGACTACACGCGGATCAAGCACGTGATGACGTCGCTGGACGCCTGACGACGGACGGCGCGCGGCCCCGGACGGGACTCTCCGTCCGGGGCCGCGGCGTGCTCGGGGCCGTGCCGGGGAGGGGGCGGGGCGGGTTCCACGGATGCCGGTGGGGCGCCCGCGCGGACGTGCCCGCCCGGACGTGGTCGCCCGCGCGGACGTGCGCCGGTCAGTGGCCGTGCGGCGCCTCGTCGTGCCCGGTCGGCTCCGGGGCCGGCTCCGTCGCCGCCGGTGCGTCGCCGCCCGCGCGGACGGTGAACGCCGCGGTGCGGACCTCGTCGTCGATCTTGAAGTCCAGGAACAGGCGGTACGTCCCCGGGCTCGGCGCCGTCGCGGAGAAGGCGACCTCGGGGCCGGACTCGGCGTCGCCGTGGACCTCGTCGTGCGGGTGGACGTGGAGGTAGGCCAGGTCGCCGGAGCGCAGGGCGACCAGGTGGCCGTACGCGCCCAGGTAGGGCTGGAGGGCGGTGACGGGGCGGCCCGCGCGGGTGACCGTGAACGTCAGCGTGCTCTCGCCGCCCGCCTTCAGGCCGCCGGCGAGGGCGACCGTGTAGCCGTCCACCTCGGCGGTGCGGGACGGCGCGGGGAGGTTCCCCGGCGCGTAGTCCCCGGTGACCGCGAGGTCGGCGCCCAGGGTCAGGCCGTCCTGCTGGGCGGCGGGCGTGAAGTCCGCGAAGACGCGGTAGGCGCCGGGGTCGGGGAGGTCGGCGGTGGAGCGCCAGACGCCGTCGGAGCCGCGTGCGGAATGCAGATGGCGGTAGACGGTCAGATCGCGTGAGGCGACGATCAGGTGCAGTTCCTTCCCGTGCTCGCGCCGGTACTCGGTCACCGGCCGTCCCCTGCCGTCGCGCACGACGAAACGCAGTTCGCTCTCCTCGCCCGCCCGCACGCGCGGGGTGTCCAGGTCCAGGGTGTAGCCGCGCTCGGAGACCTGGAGGCCGCCGGGGGCGGTCCCCGGCGCGGAGGGCGTGCTGCTCGCCGCCGGGCGCTTCGCCGCCGTCTCCGTCTTCATCTCCGCCGTCGTCTCCGTGGAGATCGGGTTCACGGCGTCGCCGATGCCGTAGGCGACGGCGAAGGACGTGGCGAGTGCGGCGGTGAAGGCGCCGATCTTCTGTGCGGGACGCATCGCGGGCTCCTGGAGTCGCTCGTCTGACTTGCCTCAGCATACCCTTGGGGGGTATACATGGCCTCAGCTTATACCCCACTGGGGTATGAGGGAAGTTGGACGAAGCGCCCGGGGAGGACGCCCCCCGGACAGGAGGAGTGAGGACGCCATGACGATCGCCCCGGCACCCGGCGCCGCCCAGGTCGAGCTGGCCATCGGCGGAATGACCTGTGCCTCCTGCGCGGCGCGCGTCGAGAAGAAGCTCAACCGCATGCCGGGCGTCACCGCCACCGTCAACTACGCGACCGAGAAGGCGAAGGTCAGCTACCCGGCCGGCGTGACCGTCCCCGACCTGATCGCCACCGTCGAGGCCACCGGGTACACCGCCCACGAGCCCACTGCGCCGGACGCCGCCGCCCCGCCCGCCGAGACCGACGAGCTGAAGCCGCTGCGCGAACGGCTCGTCACCGCCGTCGTCCTGGCCGTGCCCGTGATCGCCATGGCGATGGTCCCGGCCCTGCAGTTCGAGTACTGGCAGTGGCTGTCCCTGACCCTCACCGCGCCCGTCGTCACCTACGCCGCCTGGCCCTTCCACCGTGCCGCCTGGACCAACGCCCGGCACGGCGCGTCCACCATGGACACGCTGGTCTCCGTCGGCACCGCGGCGGCGTTCCTGTGGTCGGTGTGGGCGCTGTTCCTCGGCACCGCGGGCACGCCGGGCATGACCCATCCCTTCGAGCTGACCATCGCCCGGGGCGACGGCTCCGGGAACCTCTACCTGGAAACGGCCGCCGGGGTGACCGCCTTCCTGCTGGCCGGCCGCTACTTCGAGGCCCGCTCCAAGCGGCGGGCGGGCGCCGCGCTGAGGTCGCTGATGGAACTCGGCGCGAAGGACGTCACCGTGCTGCGCGACGGCGCCGAGCACCGGGTGCCCGTCGCCGATCTGAAGCCGGGCGACCGCTTCCTCGTCCGGCCCGGCGAGAAGATCGCCACCGACGGGACCGTGGTCGAGGGCTCCTCCGCCGTCGACGCCTCGATGCTGACCGGCGAGTCCGTGCCCGTGGAGGTCGGCGTCGGCGACACCGTCACCGGCGCGACCGTCAACGCGGGCGGGCGGCTCGTCGTCGAGGCCACCCGGGTCGGGGCCGACACCCAGCTCGCCCGGATGGCCCGGCTCGTGGAGGACGCCCAGAACGGCAAGGCCGCCGCCCAGCGGCTCGCCGACCGGATATCCGGCGTGTTCGTGCCGGTCGTCATCGCGCTCGCCCTCGGCACCCTCGGCTTCTGGCTCGGCAACGGCGCCGAAGCCGCGACGGCGTTCACCGCCGCCGTCGCCGTGCTGATCATCGCCTGCCCCTGCGCCCTCGGCCTCGCCACCCCGACCGCGCTCATGGTGGGCACCGGGCGGGGCGCCCAGCTCGGCATCCTGATCAAGGGCCCGGAGGTGCTGGAGAACACCCGGCGCGTGGACACCGTCGTCCTGGACAAGACCGGCACCGTCACCACCGGCCGGATGACCCTGCTGGCCGTGCACACCGCCGACGGCGAGAGCGAGGCGGAGGTGCTGCGGCTGGCCGGGGCGCTGGAGCACGCCTCCGAACACCCGATCGCGCGGGCCGTCGCCGCCGGCGCCGAGGAGCGCGTCGGAAGCCTGCCGGCGCCGGAGGACTTCACGTCGGTGGCCGGACTGGGAGTGCGGGGCGTCGTTAACGGTCACGCGGTCCTCGTCGGACGGGAGAAGCTGCTGGCCGACCGGTCGCTGGAACTGCCGGAGGCACTGCGCGCGGCCAAGACGGCGGCCGAGCGGGACGGCCGCACCGCCGTCGCGGTCGCCTGGGACGGGCGGGCGCGTGCCGTGCTGGTGGTCGCCGACGCGGTGAAGGACACCAGCGCCGAGGCGGTGGCCCGGCTGCGGGCGCTGGGGATGCGGCCCGTGCTGCTCACCGGCGACAACGAGGCCGTCGCACGGGCGGTCGCCGCCGAGGTCGGCATCGAGGAGGTCATCGCCGAGGTGCTGCCCGAGGACAAGGCCGCCGTCGTGCGCCGGCTCCAGGAGGAGGGCCGTACGGTCGCCATGGTCGGCGACGGGGTCAACGACGCCGCCGCCCTCGCGCAGGCCGACCTCGGACTCGCCCTCGGCACCGGCACCGACGCGGCCATCGAGGCCGGCGACCTCACCCTGGTCCGGGGCGACCTGCGCGCCGCCGCCGACGCGATCCGGCTCTCCCGGCGCACCCTCGGCACGATCCGCGGCAACCTGTTCTGGGCCTTCGCCTACAACGTCGCCGCGCTGCCGCTCGCCGCGGCCGGACTGCTCAACCCGATGCTCGCCGGGGCGGCCATGGCCTTCTCGTCGGTCTTCGTGGTGAGCAACTCCCTGCGGCTGCGGGGCTTCAAGGCGGCGTGAGGCATCTTTCCGCCCCCCTTTTGAACACGTTCAAAAGGGGGGCGTAGGCTCGGGTCATGAGCGACAGAGCCGCCCTGCTGAAGGGCATTCGCGCGTGGTTGGCGTTCTTCGTGGTCTGCCTGGTCCTCAGCGGGGCGACGGCCTTCCCCCTGGTCCACGAGCTGCGCTGGGCCGAGGAGTTCCTCCGGTCGACGTTCGTGCCCGAGCAGCTGCCGGGGCTGATGGAATGGGTCGAGCGGGTGCGGCGGGGGCTGGACGCCACCGACGCCGACCACCCGTTCGTCCTGTACGGCACGGACTGGCTCGCCTTCGCCCACCTGGTCATCGCGGTCGCCTTCTACGGCCCCTACCGCGACCCGGTCCGCAACATCTGGGTGGTCGAGTTCGGGATGATCGCCTGCGCGATGGTCGTCCCGCTCGCCCTGATCTGCGGGCCGGTCCGCGGCATCCCCGGGTGGTGGACGGCCATCGACATGTCGTTCGGGGTGTTCGGGGTGATCCCGCTGTACGTGGTGCGCCGCAGGATCAAGCGGCTGGAGGCGCTCACCGCGGCCCCGGACCCCGCCCGTCTCGCTCGAACCGCTCCTGCGCGGCCATGACCTCGTCGCCGTGCTCGAACGCCCGGGCCCCGAAGGCGTCGATCCCTCCGCCGCCGAGCGCATCGCCGCCGCGGCCCCGGACGCCCGTGTGGTGAAGGCGTTCAACCTCTGCCACGTCGACGTCTGGAGGCTGACCCCGTCCGTCTTCGACGGCCGCCCCCTGGCGGTGCCGCTGTGCGGCGACGACGAACGGGCGCTGTCCGCGTACGGCGGCTGGTGCGCGACATCGGCTGCGAGCCGGTGAACGCCGGGGACTGGACCGGGCGGGGCTGGTGGAGGCGACGGCGGCGCTGCTGATCGGGCTGTGGGTGGGGGACGGGGCCGACGCGCAGGCGATCGCGCCGCCGCTCAGCTTCGCCGGGCCCCGGCGGTGAGGCGGTCGCGCAGGGCGCACAGGGCGTCGACGCGGTTGGTGGTGATGGAGTCGACGCCCGCCGCGACCAGCCGGCGCATCGTGCGCCGGGTGTCGGCGGTCCAGACGGACAGCAGGTAGCCGTCGCGGTGGACGCGGTCGGCGAGGTCCCGGTCCACCAGGCCGAAGCGGTAGTTGAGCCAGCGCGGGCGCACCGCCTCCAGCAGGGCGGGCCGGGGCGGGGCCAGCGTCGTCCAGGTCAGGGCGATCTCGGCGGCCGGGTCGGCCTCGCGCACCGCGAGCATCGCCCGCGCGCCGGCGCAGTAGTACACCCGGTCCTGAGCCCCGCACTCGCGGACCACGTCGACCACCCGGCGCGCCGCCCGGACGTCCGGCGTGCCGGGCAGGTCCAGCATCAGCCGGCTGCCGTCCGTCGCCGCGAGGGCCTCGGCCAGCGTCGGCACCCGGCCCCCGGTCAGGCCCCGCACCTCGTCCGCCGACAGGGCGAGCACCGGCCGGTCGTGCTCCCACAGCCGCTTCAGCGTCGGGTCGTGCAGCAGCACGGGGACGCCGTCGCGGGTCAGGCGCACATCGGTCTCCACCGCGTCCGCGCCCAGGTCGAGCGCGGTGCGCAGGGAGTCGATCGTGTTCTCGGGGTGGTGGTAGGGGGCGCCGCGGTGGGCCACGGCGATCACGTTCCGCATGGGCCCATTGTGGTGGGTCGGGCCCTGTAACGGGTCGGCCCCGGCGGGTCAGGACGCGAGCCACCGCGCGGTGTACTCGTCGATCTCGGCGGTCAGTCGCGCCTTGCCGGGCTCGTCCAGGAACGACGCCTCGACCGCGCCCCGCGCCAGGCCGGCGAGACCGCGCTCGTCCAGGTCGAGGAGGCGGGCGGCGACGGCGTACTCGGTGTTGAGGTCGGTGCCGAACATCGGCGGATCGTCGGAGTTGACCGTCACCGGCACGCCCGCGTCGACGAACTCCCGGATGGGGTGCTCGTCCAGGGTGCGCACCGCGCGGGTGGCGATGTTGGAGGTCGGGCACACCTCGAGCGCGATGCGGTGCTCGGCGAGGTGCTCCAGCAGCTTCGGGTCGCGGGCGGAACTCGTGCCGTGCCCGATGCGCTCGGCGCGCAGATGCGTCAGGGCGTCCCACACGGTCTCCGGCCCGGTGGTCTCGCCGGCGTGCGGCACCGAGTGCAGCCCCGCGGCGATGGCCCGGTCGAAGTACGGCTTGAACTGCGGCCGGGGCACGCCCACTTCGGGCCCGCCCAGCCCGAAGGAGACCAGCCCCTCCGGGCGCAGCCGGTCGTCGGTGGCGAGCCGGACGGTCTCCTCGGCGGACTCCAGCCCCGCCTCGCCGGGAATGTCGAAGCACCAGCGCAGCACGGTCCCGAACTCGGCCTCGGCCGCGGTGCGGGCGTCCTCGATCGCCTCCATGAACGCCTTGGCGTCGATGCCGCGGCGGGTGGAGGAGAACGGCGTGACGGTCAGCTCCGCGTACCGCACCTGCTGCCGGGCCAGCTCCCGGGCCACCTCGAACGTCAGCAGCCGCACGTCCTCCGGGGTGCGGATCAGCTCGACCACGGACAGGTACACCTCGATGAAGTGCGCGAAGTCCGTGAAGGTGAAGTAGTCGACCAGAGCCTCGGGGTCGGTGGGCACCTTCGAGTCGGGGTGGCGGGCGGCCAGTTCGGCGACGATCCGCGGGGACGCCGAGCCGACATGGTGGACATGCAGCTCCGCCTTGGGCAGTCCGGCGATGAAGGCGCGCAGATCACGGTCGCCGGTCATGGCGGCCACGAGACGGTCGGACAAGGGTTCCTCCCCGGGAACGGCGCCCCGGGCCTGGCCGGCGGGACGCGGGTGATCGGCTGATCGACGGGTCGGGATCATCGTAGGCCGGGAGATGTCGCGGGGGACCGGGCCCCCGTGCCGACGGTTCTGGTCGTAGCATGACCGCACGCGTTCGACCGCGTACGACAGAGGGGACCCCGCGCATGTCCGACGACCCGCAGCCGCCGGCAGCGCCGGAGCACAACGCCGCCGACGGGCAGGGGGCGTCCGCGACCGGCGGTGACGCCCGTGACCCGTGGGCGCCCGAGAAGTCCGTGCGGGAGACGAGCCCCGGCGCGGCGCTGGACAGCGACGCCATCCCGGTCGTGCGGGACGACCCCGACCCGTGGGCCGCGCCCGCGGGACCCGGCATGACCGTCGCGTCGAGCGGCCCTGTCGCCCCCGTGCCGCCCTCCGTGCACGACCAGCAGACGGTCACCTCGATGCCCACCGCCGACGGCAACCCGGCCCCCGCCCAGCCCTGGGCGGCGCCGGCCCCGTCGACCGGCGGACCCGGGGCGTACCCGCCGCCCAACCCGTTCGCGCCCCCCGGCCCCGGCACCCCGCCGGCGGGCACCCCCCACCAGCCGGGCACCCCCTCGGCCGGCACCCCCTACGCGCCGCCCACCGGCCCGGCCGCGCCCCCGCAGGGCGCCGTCCCGGCCCCGGCGATCGCCCCCGACGGCCCCGGCCGGGCGCCGTACGGCTATCCGGCGGCCGGCTACGCCTACCCGGCGCAGCCCGTCCACGCCGGCCAGCACGCCCCCGGCCACCACCATCAGCCCTACCCCGGCTGGACCGGCATGCCGGCCATGCCGGCCATGCCGAACAACGGGCTGGGCACCGCCGCGCTGATCGTCGGCATCGTCTCGGTCGTCGGCTTCTGCCTGTGGCCGCTCGCCATCGTCACCGGCGTCCTCGGCGTCGTCTTCGGCGTGATCGGCAGGCAGCGGGCGAGCCGGGGCGAGGCCACCAACGGGGGCCAGGCCCTGGCCGGCATCATCTGCGGAGCCGTCGGCGCGGTCGTCGGCATCCTCCTGATGCTGGCGCTGTTCCTCGCCTGACCGCTCACGCCGGGCGCGGGACGGCCTCCTGATCCCGCGCCCGTATCCGCTCGCGCGCCGCCATCAGCGCGAACCCCAGCAGATTCGCCCCCCGCCACCGCTCCGGGTCCCCGGCCGCGGCGTCGTCCGCCGCCAGGCCGATGCCCCAGACCCGGTCCACGGGGTTCGCCTCCACCAGCACCCGGTCCCCCGTGTCCAGCAGAAACTCCCGCAGACCGGCGTCGGCGCCGAACTTGTGCACGCTCCCCTCGACCACGATGCCGAACCGCTCGCGCTCCCACACCGCCTCGTCGAAGCCGCGCACCAGCCGCCCCGCCCGCTTGGCCTGCGCCGGATGCTCCGCGGCCAGCGCCAGCCGCTCGGCCTCCGCGTCCCCGAAGAGACGGGCCTTCGCGGCCATCATCCAGTGCTCGGCACTCGCGTACGCCACGCCGTCCACCGTGAACGGCGACGGCCACCACTGGCTGAGACAGCCGGGACCGATCCGTCCGCCCGGTCGCGGCCGGTGCCCCCAGAAGTACAGGTACTTCACCCTCACGCCCGCCCGGACGGCCTCGACCAGCGCTTCGCGCGAGCCGATCCGTCCCGGCGCCCCCGTCGTGTTCTCCATGCACGCGAGTCTGGCAGGCGCCACTGACAGTCCGTCCTGCCTTTTCCCGGGCGACTCGACACCTGGTCGACAGATTCCGTCGTGTAACCAAAAGGCAACAACGGAATCCCTTGTTGATGACCCACTGCTCTGTCAGGATCGGCACTCAAATCGAGCTGGAGCCACGCCGCCGAAGGAGAGCGACATGCACGACGCGGGTCAGGGCACCCCGGAACGATTCGCCGCACGGGACCGGTTCGCGGACGGTGCGCAGTACATCGCCGGCCGTCTCACCCACGGCACGTCGGGCCGTACGCACGCCGTCGTCGACCCGGCCACCGGCGACGAGGTGCTGCGCTACGCACTGGCCGGCGCCGACGACGTCGACGCCGCCGTGGCCGCCGCCCGCGACGCCTTCCCGGGATGGTCCGCCGCCACCCCCGGCGAGCGGTCCGACGCCCTGCACCGCCTCGCCGCCGTCCTCGCCGACCGCGCCGAGGACTTCGCCCGCGCCGAGTCCCTGCAGTGCGGCAAACCGCTGAAGCTGACCCGCGAGTTCGACGTGCCGGGCACGATCGACAACACCGCCTTCTTCGCAGGCGCCGCCCGTCACCTCCAGGGCCAGTCGGCCGGCGAGTACTCCGGCGACCACACCTCGTACGTGCGCCGCGAACCCATCGGCGTCGTCGGCTCCGTCGCGCCCTGGAACTACCCCCTCCAGATGGCCGCCTGGAAGATCCTCCCGGCGATCGCCGCGGGCAACACCGTCGTCCTCAAGCCCGCCGAACCCACCCCGCTCACCTCCCTGCTGTTCGCCCGGGCCGCCGCCGACGCGGGCCTGCCGAACGGGGTCGTCAACATCGTCACCGGCGCCGGCCGGGACGCGGGCGAGCGCCTCGTCGGCCACCCCGATGTCGCGATGACCTCCTTCACCGGCTCCACCCCCGTCGGCAAGCGCGTCGCCGAGATCGCCACCGCCACCGTCAAGCGGATCCACCTCGAACTCGGCGGCAAGGCGCCCTTCGTGGTCTTCGACGACGCCGACCTCGAGGCCGCCGTGCACGGCGCGGTCGCCGGCGCGCTCATCAACACCGGGCAGGACTGCACCGCCGCCACGCGCGCCTACGTGCAGCGCCCCCTGTACGAGGAGTTCGTCGCCCGGACCGCCGCCCTCATGGAGACCGTCCGGCTCGGCGACCCGTTCGCCCCCGGCACCGACCTCGGGCCGCTGATCTCGCACGCCCACCGCGACCGGGTCGCCGGCTTCGTCGACCGGGCGCGCGCCTACGCGCGCGTGGTCACCGGCGGCGAGGCCCCGCGGGGGGAGCTGAAGGACGGCGCCTACTACCGGCCCACGCTGATCGCCGACGCGCCCCAGGACAGCGAGATCGTCCAGGCCGAGATCTTCGGCCCGGTCCTCGTGGTCCTGCCCTTCGACACCGACGACGAGGGGATCGCGCTCGCCAACGACACCCCGTACGGGCTCGCCGCCTCCGCGTGGAGCCGGGACGTGTACCGCGCGGGCCGTGCCACCCGTGAGATCCGGGCTGGGTGCGTCTGGGTCAACGACCACATTCCGATCATCAGCGAGATGCCGCACGGCGGCTATGGGCAGTCCGGCTTCGGCAAGGACATGTCCATGTACTCGTTCGAGGAGTACACGCAGATCAAGCACGTCATGTTCGACAACACGGCGGTGGCCCGCAAGGACTGGCACCGCACCGTCTTCGGGGACCGATAGCCACCAGGCCGCCCGACCCGCGGCCGCCCATCCTCCGAAAGGGCACCACGCGCATGGAGCAGTACGAGCCCGACCGCCCGTCGCCGGCCCAAGTGGCCGCCATGCGGCGCAGCCTCCGCAACGGCAGGGCCTCCCTCAGCCGCCGCTCGCTGCTGCGCGCCTCCGCGGGCGGCGCACTCACGGCCGGCGGCCTCGGCGCGCTGAGCGCCTGCGGCATTCCGCCGGCCGCGAAGACCTCGGGCGTCTCGTCGGAGGACCACTCGGCGAAGGAGAAGACCGTCAGCTTCTCCAACTGGACCGAGTACATGGACGTCGACGAGAGCGAGAAGCACCACCCGACGCTCGACGCGTTCACCAGGCGGACCGGGATCAGGGTCGAGTACACCGAGGACATCAACGACAACGTCGAGTTCTTCGGCAAGATCAAGCCGCAGCTCGCGGCCGGCCGGCCCACCGGACGCGATCTGATCTGCGTCACCGACTGGCTCGCCGCCCGGCTCATCCGCTTCGGCTGGGTCCAGAAGCTGGACCCGGCCAACCTGCCCACCGCGTACGCCAATCTCTCCCGGCAGTTCCGCAGCCCCGACTGGGACCCGGGGCGCGCCTACTCCTACCCGTGGACCGGCATCTCCACGGTCATCGCCTACAACAAGAAGGCGCTGGACGGCGTCGAGGTCAAGTCCGTCTCCGACCTGCTGGACAACCCGAAGCTCAAGGGGCGGGTCGGCTTCCTGTCCGAGATGCGCGACAGCGTCGGCATGACCCTGCTCGACCTGGGCAAGGACCCGGGCCGGTTCACCGACGACGACTTCGACGCGGCGATCGCCCGCCTCCAGAAGGCCGTCGACCGGGGCCAGATCCGCCGGTTCACCGGCAACGACTACACCTCCGACCTCACCAAGGGAGACTTCGCCGCCTGCCTCGCCTGGGCCGGCGACGTCGTCCAGCTCAAGGCCGACAGCCCCGACGTCGACTTCCTCATCCCGGACAGCGGCTACATGACGTCCACGGACAACCTGCTGGTCCCCAACAAGGCACGGCACAAGACCAACGCCGAGCGCCTCATCGACTACTACTACGAGCCCGGACCGGCCGCGCAGCTCGCCGCGTACATCAACTACGTGTGCCCGGTCGACGGGGTGAAGGACGAACTCGCCGAGATCGACGAGGACGCGGCGAACAACCCGCTGATCCTCCCCGACGAGGAGATGGCCGCGAAGTCCCGCGCCTTCCGCTCCCTGAGCTCGAAGGAAGAGACGGCCTACGAAGAGAAGTTCGCGAAGCTCACAGGGGCGTGACGACCATGACGACCACAGACCACAGCGGCGACGTCCGCCTCTCGGGCATCACCAAGACCTACGGCTCCTTCACCGCCGTCCACCCGCTGGACCTGACCGTCCCGCAGGGCTCCTTCTTCGCCCTGCTCGGCGCGTCCGGCTGCGGCAAGACCACCACCCTGCGCATGATCGCGGGCCTGGAGGAACCGACCGGCGGCACCGTCCACCTCGGCGACCAGGACGTGACCCGGCTGCCCCCGTACAAGCGGCCGGTGAACACCGTCTTCCAGTCCTACGCCCTCTTCCCGCACCTCGACGTCTTCGAGAACGTCGCCTTCGGGCTGCGCCGGCGCGGGATCAAGAGCGTGAAGAAGCAGGTCGGCGAGATGCTCGACCTGGTCCAGCTCGGCGAGCAGACCCGCCGCAGGCCGCACCAGCTCTCCGGCGGCCAGCAGCAGCGCGTCGCCGTCGCCCGGGCGCTGATCAACCGCCCCAAGGTGCTGCTGCTCGACGAGCCGCTCGGCGCGCTCGACCTGAAGCTGCGCCGCCAGATGCAGCTGGAGCTCAAGCGCATCCAGACCGAGGTCGGCATCACCTTCGTCCACGTCACGCACGACCAGGAGGAGGCCATGACCATGGCCGACACGGTCGCCGTGATGAACGCGGGCCGCGTCGAGCAGCTCGGCGCCCCCGCCGACCTGTACGAGAACCCGAGGACGACGTTCGTCGCCAACTTCCTCGGCACCTCCAACCTCATCGAGGCCGAGGTCGACACCGCGGGCGGCGACGAGATCGTGCTGAGGGCGGGCGGCGGCAAGCTGACGCTGCCCCGGGCGCGCTGTACGGCCCCCACGGCGGCCGGCGGAAAGGTGCTGGTCGGCGTGCGGCCCGAGAAGATCTCCCTCACCCACGCCGACGACGCGGGCGCGATCCCGGCGGGCCGCAACCGCGTCACCGGCAGGATCGCCGACGCCAGTTTCATCGGCGTCTCCACGCAGTACGTCGTCGACAGCCCGGCCGGCGCGGAGCTGTCCGTGTACGTCCAGAACGTCGACCGCGACATGCGTCTCGTCCCCGGCGCCGAGGTCGTCCTGCACTGGAACCCGGCCCACACCTTCGGTCTGGACGCGGCCCAGGACATCGACGCGGGCACCGAGGAAGAGGCGGTCTGATGGCGACCGTCACCGAAGCGCCGCCCCTGGCGCCCGCACCCGAGGCGAAACCCCCGCGCCGGCGGGGCCGCTGGACGCCGTACCTCCTGCTGCTGCCCGGTCTGCTGTGGCTGCTGGTCTTCTTCGCGCTGCCGATGGTCTACCAGGCCTCCACCTCCGTGCAGACCGGCTCGCTGGAGGAGGGGTACGAGGTCACCTGGCACTTCGCCACCTACTGGGACGCGCTGTCCGAGTACTGGCCGCAGTTCCTGCGCTCGGTGCTCTACGCGGGCGCCGCGACCGTGCTGTGCCTGCTGCTGGGCTATCCGCTGGCGTATCTGATCGCGTTCCGCGCGGGCCGCTGGCGCAACCTGATCATGATCCTGGTGATCGCGCCGTTCTTCACCAGCTTCCTGATCCGCACGCTGGCCTGGAAGACGATCCTCGCGGACGGCGGCCCGGTCGTCGGCGCCCTGGACGCGCTGCACGTCCTGGACGTCACCTCCTGGCTCGGCATGACCGCCGGCGACCGGGTGCTGGCCACCCCGCTGGCGGTGGTGTGCGGACTGACGTACAACTTCCTGCCGTTCATGATCCTGCCGCTGTACACCTCGCTGGAGCGGATCGACGGCCGGCTGCACGAGGCCGCCGGGGACCTGTACGCGCGGCCCGTCACCACCTTCCGCAAGGTCACCTTCCCGCTGTCGATGCCGGGCGTGGTCGCGGGCACCCTGCTGACGTTCATCCCGGCCGCGGGCGACTACGTGAACGCCGACCTGCTCGGCTCCACCGACACCCGCATGATCGGCAATGTGATCCAGTCGCAGTTCCTGCGGGTTCTGGACTATCCGACGGCGGCGGCGCTGTCCTTCATCCTGATGTTCGCGATCCTCGTCATGGTGTCGCTCCACATCCGCAGGTCCGGCACGGAGGATCTGGTCTAAATGGCATTCGTGAACTGGTTCAGGCGCCATCTCGTGGTGCTCGCCGGACTGCTGACGCTCGGTTATCTGCTGCTGCCGAACGTCGTCGTGACGGTGTTCTCCTTCAACGACCCGAAGGGCCGCTTCAATTACGAGTGGCAGACGTTCTCCACGGACGCCTGGACCGATCCCTGCGGGGTCTCCGGGCTGTGCGACTCGCTCGCGCTCAGTCTCCAGATCGCCTTCTGGGCGACGCTGGGCGCGACCGTGCTCGGCGCGATGATCGCCTTCGCGCTGGTCCGCTACCGGTTCCGGGCGCGGGGCGCGGTCAGCTCGCTGATCTTCCTGCCGATGGCGATGCCCGAGGTCGTGATGGCCGCCTCGCTGCTGACGCTCTTCCTCAACATGGGCGTGCAGCTCGGTTTCTGGACGATTCTCATCGCCCACGTCATGTTCTGCCTCAGTTTCGTCGTCACGGCCGTCAAGGCGCGCGTGATGTCGATGGACCCGCGTCTGGAACAGGCCGCGCAGGACCTTTACGCCGGTCCTTTCCAGACGTTCCTCCGGGTGACCCTGCCGATCGCGGCGCCGGGCATCGCGGCGGGCGCGCTGCTCGCCTTCGCGCTCTCCTTCGACGATTTCATCATCACCAATTTCACCGCGGGCTCGACCGTCACCTTCCCCATGTTCGTCTGGGGCTCGGCACAGCGCGGAACGCCCGTCCAGATCAATGTCGTCGGCACGGCCATGTTCCTGCTCGCCGTGCTGTTCGTCCTGGTTTCCATGGTCGTCGGAAACCGCCGCACCAAGCACAAGTCCTGACAGTCGTGGGGAGTTGAAAATCATGGCCCCAAGCGCCATGAACCGTTGGACCAGATCTCTTTCCGACGCCCAGCCGGTCCCGTACTGGCTGGACGACCCCGGCAGGCCCCGCCCCGAGCCCGCGCTGACCGGCGCCGAGACCTGCGACCTGCTGGTCGTCGGCGGCGGCTACAGCGGACTGTGGACCGCGCTGATCGCCAAGGAGCGCGACCCCGCACGGGACGTCGTCCTGCTGGAGGGCCGCGAGGTGGGCTGGGCCGCCTCCGGCCGCAACGGCGGCTTCTGCGCCGCCTCCCTCACCCACGGCCTGCCCAACGGCCTCACCCGCTGGCCCGGCGAGATCCACAAGCTGCAGGAGCTGGGCGCCCGCAACCTCGACGAGATCGAGCAGGCGGTCGCCCGGCACGGCCTCGACTGCGACTTCGAGCGCACCGGCGAGATCGACGTGGCCACCGAGACGTACCAGGCGTGGGAACTGCGCGACTGGTACGAGCGGATGGTGCGCGAGGGGCTCGGCGACGGCTTCGAGTTCCTGGACGCCGACGCCGTCCGCGCCCAGGTCCACTCGCCCACCTTCCAGGCCGGCCTGCACGACCGCCGGGGCGTCGCCCTGGTGAACCCGGCCAAACTGGTCTGGGGCCTCAAGCGGGCCTGCCTGCGCCTCGGCGTGCGGGTCTACGAGCACACCCCCGCGCTCACCCTGAAGCCGTACGGCGCCGGGATGAGCGTGCGCACCCCGTACGGCGAGGTCCGCGCCCGCAAGGCAGCCCTGGGCACCAACATCTTCCCCAGCCTGGTCAGACGGGCGCGGCACTACACCGTCCCCGTCTACGACTACGCCCTGATGACCGAGCCGCTCACCGACGAGCAGCTCGCGTCGGTCGGCTGGCGCGGCCGGCAGGGCCTCGGCGACAGCGCCAACCAGTTCCACTACTTCCGCCTCTCCGCCGACAACCGCATCCTGTGGGGCGGTTACGACGCCATCTACCCCTACGGCGGCCGGGTGCGCGCCGAGTACGACGACCGCCCCGAGACGTACGCCAAGCTCGCCGGCCACTTCTTCACCTGCTTCCCGCAGCTGGAGGGCCTGCGCTTCACGCACGCCTGGGGCGGGGCGATCGACACCTGCTCACGCTTCTCGGCGTTCTTCGGCACGGCGTACGGCGGCCGGGTCGCCTACGCGGCCGGGTACACCGGCCTCGGGGTGGGCGCCACCCGCTTCGGCGCCGACGTCATGCTCGACCTGCTGGCGGGGGAGCGCACCGAACGGACCGAGCTGGAGATGGTCCGCAGGAAGCCGCTGCCCTTCCCGCCGGAGCCGTTCGCCTGGACCGGCATCGCGCTCACCAAGTGGTCGCTGGCCAGGGCCGACGCCCACGCCGGGCGGCGCAATCTGTGGCTGCGGACGATGGACCGGCTGGGGCTCGGCTTCGACAGCTGACCGCCCGCACGGGCGAACGGGCGGGCGTGCGGCACACGCCCGTGTGATCCGGCTCACTCGGACGAGTGAGCCGGACCCGCGTAATGGACGCCGGTGACCTCCCTCTCCCTCGTGACGCGACCAGCGTCGGACACGAGAGACAGGGAGGTCTCCTCATGGCAGGGGCGAAGACGGCGGTCGAGTGGCTGGCATCCGTGGCGCCGGATCCCGAGGCGTGCCGCTGGGAGTGGGAGCGCAGCCCCCGCGGGGTCGCGCTGCTGCCGGCGGGCAAGGCCTGGGACGTCCTGATCCTGCCCGGCGAGCTGGGCTACCCCACGCTCGACGTCCTCACCCGCATCATCGACCAACCCGGGCCCGTGCTGGCCGACTTCGGCGACGCGCGGGTCGGCTTCCTGGTGCCGCCGGGCACCGCCTCGCGCTGGGTCGGCACCGGCGTCCGCACCGCCGGAAGCGGCACCTGGATCGTGGTGCCGTATCCCGGCCGGCCGTCCGGCGGCGTGCGCTGGCTGGTGCCGCCGGACGGCTCGGGCACCCTCACCGACCCGGCGCTGCTGGAACTGGCGATGCACGAGGCGGCGGCGGGACTGGCGGAGGACGGACGGGCGGAGGGCGGATCGTCCGGGGGCGGGGCTCCCCGGGCGTGACGGAGGACGGCTCCGGCCGCCGCAACCCTTGACAACCGGGATTGGTCTGGACCAAGTTGTGGGCGCTCCACCCTGCCCCTTCCCCCCTCCGCGGAGGCACTCGTGGATCGCTTCAGACCTCTCGCCGTCCTCACCGCCGTGGCACTGACCATGCCCGGCGTGACCGCGCTGTCGTCGGCCGCCCGTGCGGCCGACGCCGACCTCGCCAGGAACGGCGGATTCGAGGCGGGCCTGGACGGCTGGTCCTGCACCGCCGGCACCACCGTCAACAGTCCCGTCCGCAGCGGCACTTCCGCGCTGAAAGCCACCCCGGCCGGCAGCGACAACGCCCGCTGCTCCCAGACCGTGACCGTCAAACCCGATTCCCAGTACACGCTCAGCGGCCATGTCCGGGGCTCGTACGTCTACCTCGGCGCGAGCGGCACCGGCACCACCGACGTCTCCACCTGGACCCAGTCGGCCCCCGACTGGCGGCAGTTGACGACGACCTTCCGCACCGGCCCGAACACCACCCGGGTCACGATCTACACCCACGGCTGGTACGGCACCGGCGCCTACCACGCCGACGACATCTCCCTCGTCGGCCCCGGCGGCGAGACCGGACAGCCGCCCGCCCCGCCGGCCGGCCTGCGCACCGGCACCGTCACCGCCACCAGCGTCGCCCTGTCCTGGTCGCCGGTCACGGGCGCGACGGGGTACGCCGTCTACCGCGACGGCACGAAGGTCCAGACGGTGAGCGGGACCTCGGCCACCGTGACGGGCCTGACGCCCTCGACGGCGTACGCCTTCCAGGTGGCCGCCGTGAACGACGCCGGCGAGTCCGCCAGGTCCGCGACGGTCACCGCGACGACCGCGCCCGGCTCCGGCGGCGGCTCCTCCGACCTGCCGCCGCACGCCCTGGTCGGCTACCTCCACGCCAGTTTCGCCAACGGCTCCGGCTACACCCGCCTGGCCGACGTCCCCGACAGCTGGGACGTCATCGACCTGGCCTTCGGCGAGCCGACCTCGGTCACCTCCGGCGACATCCGCTTCGAGCGCTGCCCGGCGACCGAGTGCCCGGGCGTGGAGAGCGACGCCGAGTTCAAGGCCGCGATCCGGGCCAAGCAGGCGGCCGGAAAGAAGGTGCTCATCTCGATCGGCGGCCAGAACGGCCAGGTCCAGCTCACCACGGCCGCCGCCCGCGACACCTTCGTCTCCTCCGTCTCGAAGATCATCGACGAGTACGGCCTCGACGGCCTCGACATCGACTTCGAGGGCCACTCGCTGTCCCTCAACGCCGACGACACCGACTTCAAGAACCCGAAGACCCCGGTGATCGTCAACCTGATCTCGGCGCTCAGGACCCTCCAGGCCCGGTACGGCGACGACTTCGTCCTGACGATGGCCCCGGAGACGTTCTTCGTCCAACTCGGCTACCAGTACTACGGAACCGGCCGATGGGGCGGCCAGGACCCGCGCGCCGGCGCCTACCTCCCGGTCATCCACGCCCTGCGCGACGACCTCGACCTGCTCCACGTCCAGGACTACAACTCGGGCCCGATCATGGGCCTCGACAACCAGTACCACTCCATGGGCGGCGCCGACTTCCACATCGCCATGACCGACATGCTCCTCACCGGCTTCCCGGTCGCGGGCGACGCGAACAACGTCTTCCCGCCGCTGCGCCCCGACCAGGTCGCCATCGGCATGCCGGCGTCCACGAACGCGGGCAACGGGTACGTCCCTCCGGGCGAGGTCACCAAGGCCCTCGACTGCCTGACGAAGCGGACCAACTGCGGCTCGTACGCCACGCACGGCACCTGGCCGTCGCTGCGGGGCCTGATGACCTGGTCGATCAACTGGGACCGGTTCGCGAACTGGGAGTTCCAGCGCACGTTCGACGGCTACTTCGGCTGACTCCGGCCGAGGTGGCGAACACCGTCAGCAGCACCGCCCCGAGGCACCAACTGGCCACCACGTCCAGCGGCCAGTGGTAGCCGTGCCGGACCAGCCCGACCCCGACGCCCAGGTTGACGACGGCGCCGCCCGCGACGACCGCGCGTCGGACGAGGGCCCGCCGCAGCCAGGGCAGGACCAGCAGGGCGGCGCAGCCGTAGGCGACGACGGCGGTGGCGGTGTGGCCGGAGGGGAAGTAGCCGGTGGCCGGGGGCACGGCCGGGGTCCCGGGACGGTCGGTCAGCTCCTTGACCGGCACGACGAGCACCGGCACCAGCGCCATCAGCCCGAGCGCGCCGGCCGCCGGCCGCCACCAGCGCCGCTCGCCCGCCCGCCGTCGGCGGCGGGCGGCGTAGGCGGCGACGGCGGCCAGGACGGGGACGGCGACCTCCACGTTGCCCAGGTCCGCGAGGGCGTCGGAGACCCGGCCGGGCCGGACCGCGGCCCGGCTGATCCGCTCGTCCAGCCGCACCAGCGGCCCGTCGGCGACGACCTGCCAGGTGATCAGGCCGAACAGCAGGCCGAGGGTCAGGCACAGGAGGAAAGGAGGGCACAGCGAGGGCGGCACGGGGGCGGCCGGGCGCGGTCGGGGCGAGGGGGGTCGCGGCATGAGGTACTGCCTACCGCATGACCGCCCCGTGCGGCCTCGTACCCCCGCGGGCCGCAGCGCGCACCTGGCCCCGGAAACGGCCGAAGGGCCGACGCAAGGGGGGGTGTGCGTCGGCCCTTCTCGACGGCCGGGATCGGGGGGGCCGATCACGGGCGTCCGAATCGGAACGTCGCGCGCCCCGGGGGGTCTGGGGCGGGCGACCGTCCGATCGGTGAGGAGACCCGGGGCGCGAGGCCCCGGTTTGTGTGCGCGAGGCACGACCAGGTCGAAGCTGGGGAGGCCCCGGCCTGTCGCCCGCGGCTTCCCACGGGCGGTATCTCTCATCGGTCAGAACCTACGACAGCGGGTGGGCGCGGGACAGCAGGATCGGTATCCCGCCATCCACCTCGCACACCTTCTTCACACGCTCATCGCGCGGGCCGCCAGACGTGCGGACGGCCGGCTCAGATGCGCGCGAACGCCTGCTCGATGATGTCGAGACCCTCGTTCAGCAGGTCCTCGCCGATCACCAGCGGGGGCAGGAAGCGCAGCACGTTGCCGTAGGTGCCGCAGGTGAGGACCAGCAGGCCCTCCGCATGACAGGCCTTGGCCAGGGCGGCGGTGGCCTCCGGCGCGGGCTCCTTGGTCGTACGGTCCTTGACCAGCTCGATGGCGATCATCGCGCCACGGCCCCGCACGTCGCCGATGAGGTCGAACTTCTCGGCCATCGCGCCGAGGCGGGCCTTCATGACCGTCTCGATGCTCTTCGCGCGGGCGTTGAGGTCCAGCTCCCGCATCGTCTCGATCGCGCCGAGCGCGCCGGCGCAGGCGACCGGGTTGCCGCCGTACGTGCCGCCCAGGCCGCCCGCGTGCGCCGCGTCCATGATCTCGGCGCGGCCGGTCACCGCGGCCAGCGGCAGACCGCCGGCGATGCCCTTCGCGGTGGTGATCAGGTCCGGGACGATGCCCTCGTCCTCGCAGGCGAACCACTGGCCGGTGCGGCAGAAGCCGGACTGGATCTCGTCGGCGACGAAGACGATGCCGTGGTCGGAGGCGAACTTCCGGATCGCCGGCAGGAAGCCCTTCGCCGGCTCGATGAAGCCGCCCTCGCCGAGCACCGGCTCGATGATGATCGCGGCGACGTTCTCCGCGCCGACCTGCTTGGTGATCTGGTCGACGGCCTGCGCGGCGGCCTCCGGACCGGCGTTCTCGGCGCCGGTCGGCCAGCGGTAGCCGTAGGCGACCGGCACGCGGTACACCTCGGGCGCGAACGGGCCGAAGCCGTGCTTGTACGGCATGTTCTTCGCCGTCAGCGCCATCGTGAGGTTGGTGCGGCCGTGGTAGCCGTGGTCGAAGACGACGACCGCCTGCCGCTTGGTGTACGCGCGGGCGATCTTGACGGCGTTCTCGACGGCCTCGGCGCCGGAGTTGAACAGGGCCGACTTCTTGGCGTGGTCGCCCGGCGTCAGCTCGGCCAGCGCCTCGGCGACCTCCACGTAGCCCTCGTACGGCGTCACCATGAAGCAGGTGTGGGTGAAGTCGGCGAGCTGGGCGCTCGCCCGGCGCACGACGGCCTCGGCGGACGCGCCGACGGACGTCACGGCGATGCCGGAACCGAAGTCGATCAGCCGGTTGCCGTCGACGTCCTCGATGATGCCGCCGCCCGCGCGCGCGGTGAACACGGGCAGCACCGAGCCCACGCCCTGGGCGACCGCGGCGACACGGCGGGCCTGCAGTTCCTGCGACTTCGGGCCGGGGATGGCGGTGACGACGCGGCGCTCCTGGGGGAGTGCGGACATGCGGGGCTCCTGGGGGTTTTGCGGATGCTTGCCTTCTTTCTTCGCAGGCTAGGGGCGGGGCGGGGGTGGGGGCATGCTCCATGTGGGCGTTGTTCGGGAGGGGCGGTTGTCCGTGGTGGACAGATCGGGAGGGGGAGGCGGGGCCAAAGCCGGGCCTGCGGCAAGGGCGCGGCGGGGGTGAGGGCGCGGGACACGGCGGGGCATCCGGCGCGGCCGGGGTCGGTCTTCGGTGAACTCCCCCTGCCGGGGCATTAGATTGACTCGCTGACGGTGCACGCAGCGGCTGGCCAGGGGGCAGGGCGATGAACAGCGACGGGACGCAGGACGCGCGGGGCACGCACCCGAACCCGGTGCCGCGTCCGGCGGGGCCGCCGGGGCCGTTCGGGCCGTCTGGGCCCTTCGAGGGGGCGGGGGTGCCGCCCGTGCCGCCCGCCCCGGCCGTCCCGCCCCGTCCGGCTGCCGCGCCCGGTCCGCCCGCGGGGTCGCCGCCCGGTGCGGCGGCCGGCGCCGAGCAGCCCGCGCCCGCCCGCTCCGCCGTCGCCGACTGGCTCGACGAGCCGCGCCCGGCGGTCAGGCCGGGGATCTGGCGCTTCGGCCACCGTCCGGCCAGGGACGACGGCCCGGCCGAGCGCCTCGCGCCGGTCACCATCGTCGGCGTACTGGTCCCGCTGGTCCTCGCCCTCGTGCTGTGGTCCATGTGGCGGCGCGGCGCCGTGCCCTTCCAGTGGACCCTGCTGCGCGTGTTCACCCCGGACGACTGGTGGTGGGGCGGCTCACTGGCCTCGCCCAAGGGCCTGGAGGGCGCGGAGGCCAAGGTGGTCTACGACGGCCTCTTCTTCGGGGTGCTGCTGTACGCCATGGGCCGGCTCGGCAGCTGGTCCGACATCGTGCGCCACGTCGTCGCCCGGCGTGAGCAGCCCGCGCGCGCCCTGCTCGCGGCCCTCGGCGCGCTCGCCACGCTGAGTTTCGTCTTCCCGAGCGCCTTCCCGGGCGTCGGCTGGGACGCCCTCCCCGTGGTCGCGCCGATCTTCTCCCTCGTCGTCCTGGTCACGGGCGGTTACGAGGTTTTCACCTCGCCCTGGACCACCGACGCGCTCTACGCCGTCATCACCCTTCTCGTCCTGTGGCCCTTCGCCCGGATCGGGGGCTGGCCGCAGCTCGCGCGCACCTGGCTCGCCGCCCGCCGCCGCACGGCGTCCGACGAGCCCCCGCCGGCCGTCGAGACCCCCCGATCCCACTGGCCCGCGTTGCGCGAGGCCGGCGCGTCCGACGCGGCGGACGTCCTCACCGCCGAGACGCTGGGCGGCCGGACGAACGACGTCGACTGCGCCCGGCTCGACCGGGCCTGGCGGCGCGCCCGGGGCCTCGGCCGGGCCGCCGCCTTCACGGACGCCGTGCTGCGCCAGGGCGGCGCCGCGCTGGTCCACCCCTCCGGCGCCCGCGACCTCCCCGTCCGCGCCGCCCGGCACGACCTGCTCGCCGGACAGGTGCGCATCGGACGCTGGACGCCCGCCGAGCGCACGCCGCTCGACTACCGGAACGCGGGCGCCGCCCTGGAACCGGAGACGCTCGGCACCTCCCTGCTCGTCGTGGGGCCGTCCGGGTCCGGCAAGACCCGCCGGGTCGTCGCGCCGGTCGTGGAGTCCCTCGCCCTGCAGGCCCTGACCGGCGGCTGCGCCGTCGTCGCGGTGTGCGCCGCCGGGGCGCCGGTCGGCCCCGACGCGGCCTTCGACATCGTCGTACGCCTCGGCAACGCGGCCTCGTCGTACGACCTCGACCCGTACGCCGGCTCCGTCGACCCCGACGAGGCGGCCGGGTTCCTCGCCGAGGCGCTGGCGGGAGACCTGGAGTCCGTGGGCGTCCAGCGGGCGGCCACGGCGCTGGCGCAGCTCCTCGGCCCCTACCGGGCGGCGTTCGGCGGCTTTCCGCCCCTCACCGTCCTGCGCCGGCTGCTGGAGGGCGACCCGGCGGTGGTGGGCGCGGTGCGCGAGGCGCTGGGAGGCGGGCGGCACGTCGCCATGGCCAGGGAACTGGAAGCGCGTATCCGCCAGACGGACACCCCCGGCGACCCCGGTCCGGCGCTCGCCGACCGGCTCGCCACCCTGGACCGGCCGGCCTTCGCGGGCTTCTTCGGCGCGGGTGGCGACGGGATCCGGCCGTTCTCGCTGCGGGCCGTCGCCCACCATCCGCTGCGGGTGCGGATCGACGTCCCCGAGCACGGGCACGAGGAGGCGTCCCGGCTGATCACCCGGCTGGTGCTGGCGCAGTTCTCGGCCGTCGTGCGGGAGGAGGAGCGGGAGCACTTCGCCTGCCTCGTCCTCGACGACGCGACCGGCGCGGTCACCGCCGAGTCCGTGCGGCGCGTCCAGCGGCTGCGGTCCCGCAACGCCGGGGTCGTGCTCGCGCTGCGCACGGTCGCCGACGTGCCCGAGCCGCTGCACGGGCCGCTCTACGCGGCGGTCGGCTGCCGGATGGCGCTGTCCGGCGTCACGACCTGGGACGGCAGCCGGTTCGCCGAGGCGTGGGGCAAGGAGTGGGTCGAGACCGAAGAGGTGGCCCATCACACCGTGTTCGCCGACCAGCCCATGACCCGGGCCATCCACGCCCTGCGCAAGATGGTCACCGGCAAGGCGGTCACCACGGAGGCGGTGACCGTCCGGCAGGTCGAGCGGGAGCGCTGGTCCGCCTCCCAGCTCGCCCACGAGGTGCCGCCGGGGCACGCGGTGCTGTCCCTGACGACGGTCGGCGGCGAGCACGCGCCGCCGTTGCTGGTGGATCTGCGGGATTGAGGGCCCGGGGCGGGGAGGGCGGTTCCCGGCCGTCGTGAGTCCTCGTCCGGAACCCGGGATCGTACGGTGAGGCAGAATCGACACAGGTCGTTCATACGCGGCGGCCAAAAGATCACCCCCTCGACCTGAAGGTCCCATGCCCCCCACGCTCGCCTCACTCGTCCACCACTCCGCGCTCAAACTGACCGTGCGGGCCGGTGGGGACCGCCTGGACGTGCCCGTGCGCTGGGCCCACGTCAGTGAGCTGGCCGATCCCGTGCCCTACATGGAGGGCGGCGAGCTGCTGCTGATCACCGCGCTGAAACTGGACGCGGAGGACCCGGAGGCGATGCGCCGGTACGTGAAGCGGCTGGCCGGGGCGGGCGTGGTCGGCCTCGGGTTCGCGGTCGGCGTCAACTACGACGAGATCCCGCAGGCCCTGGTCGACGCGGCGGAGCGCGAGGGACTGCCGCTGCTGGAGGTGCCCCGCCGCACCCCGTTCCTCGCCATCACCAAGGCGGTGTCGGCCGCGATCGCCGCCGACCAGTACCGGGCGGTGACGGACGGGTTCGCCGCCCAGCGGGAACTGACCAGGCAGGCGCTGAACGACGGCCCCGAAGGGCTGCTCGGGGCGCTCGCCGCGCAGGTCGACGGGTGGACGGCGCTGTACGACGCCTCGGGCGCCGTCGTCGCCGCCGCGCCGGAGTGGGCCGGCCGCCGTGCCGCGCGCCTGACGTCCGACGTCGAACGGCTGCGGGAGCGGCCCGCGCCGGCCAGCTCCGTGGTGGGCGTGCCGGACCGGGACGACCGGGTGGAACTGCACACCCTCGGCACCGGCCGCCGTCCGCGCGCGGCCCTCGCCGTCGGCACCGCCGCCGCCCTCGGCACCGCCGAACGCTACGCCGTGCACTCCGCCATCGCCCTGCTCACCCTGACGACGGAACGCTCCCGCTCCCTGCACGCCGCCGAGCAGCGGATCGGCGCCGCCGTGCTGCGGATGCTGCTGGCGGGCGAACCGGACCACGCCCGCACGGTGGCCGGCGGCCTGTACGGCGACCTGCTGGACGCGCCCTTCCGGATCGTCGTCGCCGAGTGCGCGTCGGGGGCCGCCGGGCTCGCCGGGCTGGCCGAGGCGGTGGAGACGGCGGCGGCCCGGTCGGGGGAGGCGGTGCTCGCGGTGCCGGAGAGCGACGGCGAGCGCCTGGTGGTGCTGGCGACGGACGGGGGCGCGGTGATCGAGGCGTGCGGGGAGTACGCGGCCGGGCTGGAGGTGGGCCGGGCGACGGGCGAGGGCACGGGCGGCGGCGAGGAGGACGGCCTGGTCGTGGGCCTGTCGGCGCCGGCCGGGCCGATCGCCGCCGGGTCCGCGTACAGACAGGCGGTCCAGGCGCTGTCGGTCGCCCGCCGCAGGGGCCGCGTGCTGGTGGAGCACGAACATCTGGCGGCCGGCTCCGTGCTGCCGCTCCTCGCGGACGACGCCGTACGCGCTTTCGCGGACGGCCTGCTGCGGGCGCTGCACGACCACGACGCCACCGGCCGCGGCGACCTGGTCGCCTCCCTGCGCGCCTGGCTGTCCCGGCACGGCCAGTGGGACGCCGCGGCCGCCGACCTGGGCGTCCACCGCCACACCCTGCGCTACCGGATGCGGCGCGTGGAGGAGATCCTGGGCCGCTCCCTGGACGACCCGGACGTCCGGATGGAACTGTGGCTGGCGCTGAAGGCGACGTCGGCCGAGCAGTAGCCGGTGGCCCCCGGCCGCTTACGTCCCGCGACTGGGCCAATACGGCGCATCCCCCGCCCGCACTGCTACGCATCGGACAAGCGACCCTTCGCGCCCCGCGCCCTACGGTTGACCCGACAGAGCAGCACAGGAACACCCAACGCGGAAGGGCACGGGCTTCGACCATGACCTCCACCCACGCCTTCTGGCTCGCCGGACGCCAGGCCACCGGCGAGGACAGCTTCGACGTCACCTCCCCGTGGGACGGCCGGCTCGTCGGAACGGTGAGCGTGCCGACCGACGCCCAGGTCGAGGAGGCCGTGGCCGCCGCGTACGCCGTGCTGGACGAGTTCGCCGCCACCCCGGCCCACGTCCGCGCCGCCGCACTGGACCACGTCAGCCGGCGGCTCGCCGAGCGCACCGAGGAGATCGCGCGGCTGATCTCCGCCGAGAACGGCAAGCCGGTCAAGTGGGCCCGCGGCGAGGTCGGCCGCGCGGTGTCCGTGTTCCGCTTCGCCGCCGAGGAGGCCCGGCGCTTCAACGGCGGCGAGGCCCAGCGCCTCGACACCGACCTCGGCGGCCAGGGCCGGCTCGCCCTCACCCGGCGCTTCCCGAAGGGCGTCGTCCTCGGCATCGCGCCGTTCAACTTCCCGCTCAATCTGTGCGCCCACAAGGTCGCCCCGGCCATCGCCGCCGGCGCCCCGATCGTCCTCAAGCCCGCCCCGGCGACCCCGCTGTCCGCCCTGGTCCTCGGCGAGCTGCTGGCCGAGACCGAGCTGCCGGCCGGCTCCTGGTCGATCCTCCCGGTCCCGAACGACCGCATGCCCGCCCTGGTCCAGGACGAGCGCCTGCCGGTCGTCTCCTTCACCGGCTCCGAGAAGGTCGGCTACGCGATCATGGACTCGGTGCCGCGCAAGCACTGCACCCTGGAGCTGGGCGGCAACGGCGCGGCCGTCGTCCTCGCGGACTGGGCGAGCGACGAGGACCTCGACCGGGCCGCGCACCGCATCGCGACCTTCTCGAACTACCAGGGCGGCCAGTCCTGCATCTCCGTGCAGCGCGTGATCGCCGACGCGTCGGTCTACGACCGTCTCCTGCCCCGCATCGTCGCCGCCGTCGAGGCCCAGGTCACCGGCGACCCGTCCGACGACGCCACCGACGTCGGCCCGCTGGTCAGCGAGGCCGCCGCCCAGCGCGTCGAGGCGTGGGTCGACGAGGCCGTCGCCGCGGGCGCGAAGCTCCTCACCGGCGGCAAGCGCGAGGCCGCCTCCTACGCGCCCACCGTCCTCACCGACGTCCCCGCGAGCACCACCCTGGCCTGCGAGGAGGTCTTCGGCCCGGTCCTCACGGTGCAGAGGGTCGACGGCGAGGCCGAGGCGTTCGCCGCCGTCAACGCGTCCAAGTACGGTCTGCAGGCCGGCGTGTTCACCCACGACCTGCAGACCGCCTTCCGCGCCCACCGCGCCCTGGAGGTCGGCGGCGTGGTCATCGGCGACGTGCCCTCCTACCGCGCCGACCAGATGCCGTACGGCGGCGCCAAGCAGTCCGGCGTCGGCCGCGAGGGCGTCCGCTTCGCCATGGAGGACTACACCTACGAGCGGGTCCTGGTCCTGACCGGCCTCGCCCTCTGACCGACACCCCTCGGCCCGACGGCCGGAGCCCACTGTGCGGGGGCTCCGGCCATCGGCGTGTCAGGGGAAGACGTCCTCCGCTGGCTCAGCGGGAGACCTCCACCCGCGCCAGCCGCACCTCCCCGCCCAGCCCGACCCGGACGTCGTGCACGCCCTCGGCGGTGAGCGGCGCCGACACGGTCGTGTAGGCGTACGGGTCCGAGGCGGGCGTGCTCACCGTGACCACGGGTTCCCCGCCGTCCAGGGACAGTTCGATCGTGCCCGCGCCCGCCACCTCGAACGTCACGCCCGTCACCCCCGTGCCGAAGTCGCAGGCCCGGTAGACCAGTTCGGCCGGCCCCGCGCCCGCCGGGGTCACCGCGTCGCCCGACCTCTTCGTGCGGTCGACCAGTTCCGCGCCGGTGTGGTCGTCGAAGTCGGCCGCGGACAGGCCCCGTTCGACGAGCGGGCGCGGGGTCGCCGGGGTGCCGGTGAGGGTGATCGTCGTGCGGAGGCGGACGTCCTCGCTGGAGGCCCCCACGAGGAGGTCGTACGGGCCGGGGTCCAGGCGCCAGGACGAGCGGGACACGTCCCAGAACTCCAGGGCCGACAGGGGGATTTCGTAGGACAGGGTCGTGGTCCGGCCGGGGGACAGGGTCACCCGGCCGTGGGCCAGCAGTTCCCGGCGCGGGCGCGGCGCCGACGGCTGTGCCGCGCGGGCGTACAGCTGCGGGACCTCGTCGGCGGTCACGTCGCCCGTGTTGGTGACCGTGAAGGAGACCTCGACCGTCGTGTCCGTGACCCTCGCCGTCAGGCCGGCGTAGGCGAACTGCGCGTACGACAGGCCGTGGCCGAAGGGGAACAACGGGGCCCCCTCGAAGTACAGGTACGTCTGGCGGCTGCCGATCACGTCGTAGTCGAGGAGGGAAGGGAGGTCCGCGTCCGAGGCGTACCACGTCTGGGGGAGGCGGCCGGCGGGGGAGACGTCGCCCGCCAGGACGCGGGCCAGGGCCGTGCCCGCCGCCTGGCCGCCGTGGGCCGTCCACAGGGCGGCCGGGAGCGGGGACGGGTCGAAGGCGTAGGGGTAGGCGGAGGTCAGGACCAGCACCGTGCGCGGGTTCGCCTCGCGGGCCGCGCGCAGCAGGCGGTCCTGGTGCGCGGGCAGGGCCAGGGTCGTACGGTCCTCGGTCTCGCGGCCGTTGATGTGCGGGTCGTTGCCCGCGACCACCACGACCACGTCGGCGCCGGCCGCCGCCCGGGCCACGGCGTCCTCGCCGCGCTCGATGTGCACGAGTTCGAAGATCTCCGGGGATTCGTCGGCAACCTTCACGCCCTCGGCGGTCACTGAGACATGGCGACCCGTGCCCGTGTGCCGCAGGAGGTGACCGTCGCCATGGGGTTCCAGGCGGAAGGTCTCCTGGACGACCCAGCCACCCGGCTGGTCGGCGGAGGCGCGCACGTAGCCGTCCTCGGCGACGGACAGGTAGCGGCCGTCGGGCGCGCGCAGGGTGAGGACGCCCTCGCCCCAGTCGATGAGGGCCAGCTCGGTGCCGGCGGCGTCGGTGGTCAGCGGGGGCAGGTCCGTGCGGCCTGCCAGCAGCGCCGGGTCGAGGGCGCCCTCCGCGCCGCGTACCGCGCCGGCGGCCTCCGGGGCCCGCGGCACATGGAGGAAGGCGCCGGCCGAGGTGCGCAGGCGGACGCGGTCCACGCCCTCCGCGAAGACGACGTTCTGCGCGCCGAAGCGCTCGCGCAGGCCCTCCAGCGGCGTGCTGCGGTGGATCAGCGTGCCGCTGTACCAGTCGAGCTTGCACTCGTCGGCGAGCAGCCCGGTCACCGCGATCCGGGTCCCGGGGGCGAGCGGCAGGACGCCGTCGTTGCGCAGCAGCACGATCGCCTGCTCGGCCGCCTCCCGTGCGAGCGCGCGGTGTCCGGGGGTGTCGAAGGCGCCGGCCTCGTCGTAGCCGTCGAACTCGCCGAGCCGGAACCGCACCGACAACTGGCGGCGCACGGCCGTGTCCACGTCGGCCTCCGTCAGCAGGCCCCGCTCCAGGGCGCCGTGCACCCGCGCGGTGATCTGCGAGCCGTCGGTGCCGTGGTCGGTGAAGCTGTCGACGCCGGCGGTCAGGGCCGCCGCCGTGGCCTCCTCGTGGGTGTCGAAGTAGTGCTCGTGGTCGACCAGGTTGGTCGGCGCGCCCGCGTCCGAGCAGACGAGCAGGTCGTCGTCCGTCCAGGTCCGCAGCTGCTCCTCCAGGTACGGCGAGAGGTGGTTGGGGCGGCCGTTGACCAGGTTGTACGCCGGCATGACCCCGGCCACCGCGCCCGCCTCGACCGTGTCCCGGAAGGCGCGCAGGTCGTACTCGTGCAGCACCCGCGGACGCACCGACGCCGACGAAGTGGCCCGGTCCGTCTCGTTGTTGTGGGCGAGCCAGTGCTTGAGGACCGGCGCGGTGCGCCAGTACACGGGGTGGTCGCCGCGCAGTCCGCGGGTGTAGGCGGTGGCGATGGCCGAGGTGAGCCTCGGGTCCTCCGAGTAGCCCTCCTCGTTGCGGCCCCACAGCGGATGGCGCAGCAGGTTCACCGTCGGCGACCAGACGTTGAGGCCCACCCGCTCGTCGCGGGCCCGCATCGCGCGCACCTCCTTGGACACGGCGTCCCCGACGCGGCGGACCAGTTCCGGGTTCCAGGTGGCGCCCAGCCCCACCGCCTGCGGGAAGACCGTGGCCGGGCCCATCCACGCCACCCCGTGCAGTGCCTCCTGTCCGGTGCGGAACGCGGCGACGCCGAGCCGTTCCACGGCGGGCGCGAACTGGTGGAGGAAGGCGACCTTCTCGTCGAGGGACAGCCGGGACAGCAGGTCGTCGATGCGCTTCGCGAACGGCAGGTTCGCGTCACGGAAGGGCGGTGCGGGCGGCGTGTGTGCGGTCACGTGGGGTTCCCCTAGCGATGGAGCGGCGCGGCGCTTTCGAAGCGCTTCGATGCTCGATCGACGCGCCCTCGGGTGTCAAGGCATCCCACCGCAACAACTGCGGCAGTTCGCCGACATAGCAAGCCGCAGATGAGCAGGGCCGAAACCTCCGGAGCCCGGAGGAATCTTGGAAGCGACCCTTGTGCACCCCCCGGTGTTCACTTAACCTCGCAGCAACATCGAAGCGCTTCGACTAGCCGGTCCCGGCACCGTGCCCGTGGATCCGCGAACCGCTTCAGCTCAGCCAGTTCCACTACGAGACACCGCAGCCGACGGCTCCACCGCCGGGTGTCCTGGTGCGCCACGAAGGGTTGACGCAATGACGCCGAACGCCGCCTCCTCCTCCGCGCCCAGCCGGAGAAGCTTCCTCGCCTCCACGGCGGTCGCCACCGCGGCCGTGGCCGGCGGGATGCCGCTGCTCGCCGCCTGCGGCGGTTCGGACAGCGGCTCGCGCGAGGGCACCACCTCGGGCAAGGACGCCAAGAAGCTGCTGCCGGCGTACGTGGCCAGCAACGTGGTCGCCCCCGACATCCCCGCCAAGAACGGCTCGGCGGCCGGCTTCACCCGCAAGCTCGACCTCGCGGACCTGAAGACCTCCGTGCCCGAGAAGCTCGGCAAGGGCGGCAAGGTCACCGTCATGTCGCCGTTCTGGGGCTCCCCGCCGAAGGGGGACAACCCCTACTACCAGGGCATGAACGACCTGATCGGCGTCGACGTCCGGTGGCAGAACCAGGACGGCAACACCTACGAGCAGAAGCTCGGCGCGGTCCTGGCCTCCAGCGACGTGCCCGACGTGGTCGTCGTGCCCGGCTGGAACATGAACGGCAAGATACCCTCGGCGATCATCGGCAAGTTCGCCGACCTGGGCCCGTACCTGTCCGGTGACGCGGTCAAGGAGTACCCGAACCTCGCCGCGATCCCCACGGACGCCTGGCGGCGTTCCATCTTCGGCGGCAAGCTGCGCGGCCTGCCGATGCCGTCGCCGTGGGCCCCCAGCATGGTGCCCCTGTACCGCCAGGACATCTTCGACAAGGAGGGCTACGAAGTCCCCAAGTCGTGCGACGAGTTCATGGCGCTGGCCAAGGACATCACCAACGCCAGGGCCAAGCGCTGGGCCTGCCTGGACATGAAGTGGACGGCCTTCCAGGCGTTCGGCGTGTTCAACGGCAGCGAGAAGCCGCTCCACTGGAACCTGGTCGACGGCAAGCTGGTCAACCGCGTCGAGACCGAGGAGTACCTCGAGGCGCTTGAGTGGTCCCGCAAGCTCTTCGAGGCGGGCGTCGTCCACCCCGACTCCGAGATGGGCAAGACCGCCCCCGACCCGGGCCCCAAGTTCGCCAAGGGCGAGTTCCTCGTCTACCCGAACAACATCTCGCAGTGGTGGGGCCGTACCGCCGAACAGGCCACCCAGAACCCCGAGTTCAAGATCTGGGGCATGGACGTGTGGGGACACGACGGCGGCGACCCGACGATGTGGGCCGACCAGCCCGCCGGCATCTTCGCCTTCGTCAACAAGAAGGCCTCCGAGGCGGTCGTCCGCGACGTGCTCGCCGTCGCCAACGTCACCGCGGCGCCGTACGGCACCAAGGAGTACATGATGACCAACTACGGCGTGGAGGGCACCCACTACACCGTCGAGGACGGCGTCCCTGCCAAGACCGACCAGGGCAACATCGACGTGATGAACGCCTACGTCATGGTCGCGAGCCCCGCCCCGACCATCGCCCACCCCGACTTCCCGGAGGTCGCCAGGGGCCAGGTCGAGTGGCAGCAGCGGATGGGCGCCTTCACCAGGAAGTCGTCGTTCTACGGCATGCAGATCACCGAGCCGAGCCGCTACACCAACCTCTCCAACAACTTCGAGCAGTTGGAGGACGACATCGTCCGGGGCCGCAAGAAGATCAGCGACATGCAGCAGGCCGTCTCCGACTGGAAGAGCAAGGGCGGCGACGAACTGCGCGACTGGTACAAGAAGATCCTCGACGAGAACGGCTCCGCGGCCAACTGACCGACTACCGAGGCAAGGAGAACGCCGTGTCCCACAGCACGGTGCCTCGGAGCAGGACCGAGGCCGACACGACGGCGGAGTCCCCGACGACGTCCGACGACGCCGGCGGGGCCCGCCGGAGGAAGAAGACGCCGGGGCA
This sequence comes from Streptomyces sp. NPDC006610, assembly GCF_040611575.1. NCBI lineage: Bacteria > Bacillati > Actinomycetota > Actinomycetes > Kitasatosporales > Streptomycetaceae > Streptomyces > Streptomyces sp. NPDC006610. The sequence continues at coordinate 54,373 of NZ_JBEXOP010000013.1, read as the reverse complement.
GCTGAGTCTGCGGCACAGGTTCGGGCGCGACCGCGTCCTGCTCCTGATGACCCTGCCGGCCGTCGCCCTGGTCCTGCTCTTCAACTACGTGCCGATTCTGGGCAATGTGGTCGCCTTCCAGGACTACGACCCCTACATCAGCGACAACGGGGTCGTGTCCATCCTGAACAGCCCCTGGGTGGGCCTGGAGAACTTCCAGCGGATCTTCGAGGACTCCGCCTTCTGGCAGGCGGTCCGGAACACGCTGGTGCTGTTCTTCCTCCAGCTCGTGCTGTTCTTCCCGATCCCGATCCTGCTCGCGCTGCTCATCAACAGCGTGGTCAGGCCCCGGGTGCGGGCGTTCGCCCAGGCCGTTCTCTATCTGCCGCACTTCTTCTCGTGGGTGCTGGTGATCGCGGTCTTCCAGCAGCTGCTGGGCGGCGCGGGGCTGCTGTCCCAGCTGCTGCGCGCCCACGGCTACGACGGGCTCGACGTCATGACCGACCCGAGCACCTTCAAGTTCCTGGTCACCGCCGAGACGGTGTGGAAGGACGCCGGCTGGGGGATCATCGTCTTCCTCGCCGCGCTCTCCTCCGTCAGCCCGGACCTGTACGAGGCCGCCGCGATGGACGGCGCCGGGCGCTGGCGCAGGATGTGGCACGTCACGCTGCCCGCGCTGCGCCCGGTGATCGCCCTGCTGCTCGTGCTGCGCGTCGGCGACGCCCTCACCGTCGGTTTCGAGCAGATCCTGCTGCAGCGCGACGCCGTGGGACCGGGCGCGGCGGAGGTGCTCGACACCTTCGTGTGGTGGAACGGCGTGCGCAACCAGGACTTCGGCTACGCGGCCGCCGCGGGGCTCGTCAAGGGCGTCATCAGCATCGGACTGGTCCTGGCCGCGAACAAGGTGGCCCATCTGATGGGCGAGCAGGGGGTGTACAAGAAGTGACCGCGGTCATCGACAAGCAGGTACGGCGCCGCTGGGCCGCACCGCCCCGGCCGGTGTGGGAGGAGCGGCCGAAGCCGGCCGGTCTCGCGGCCAAGGGGCTGGTGCTCGGGATCGCGTGCCTGGCGATCCTCTTCCCGCTGTGGATCGTCGTGGTCACCAGCCTCTCCACCCGCAAGACCATCGACGAGGCCGGCGGCCTGGTGATGGTGCCGAAGGACATCACCTTCGTGGCCTACCAGGAGCTGCTCAGCGGCGGCCAGGTCACCCGTGCGGCGATCATCAGCGTGCTGGTCACGCTGGTCGGCACGGCGTTCTCGATGACGGTGTCGGTGCTGTGCGCCTACGGGCTCTCGCGCAGCGGCTCGCTCGGGCACCGCTGGATCCTGATGCTCCTGCTGGCCACGATGTTCTTCAGCGCCGGCCTGATCCCCACCTACCTCCTGGTGCAGACGCTCGGCCTCACGGACACCTACCTGGCGCTGATCCTGCCGAGCGCGGTGAGCGTGTTCAACATCCTGGTCCTGCGCGGGTTCTTCATGGGCATCTCGCAGGAACTGGTGGACAGCGCGCGCATCGACGGGGCCGGCGACTTCCGGATCCTGTGGCAGATCGTCCTGCCGCTGTCGCGGGCGGTCATCGCGGTGATCACGCTGTTCTACGCGGTGGGGTACTGGAGCGCCTGGTTCAACGCGTCGCTGTACCTGAACGACCAGGACATGATGCCGCTGCAGAACGTCATGATCCAGCTGGTGCAGAAGCAGGAGGCGCCGGTCGGACTGGGACAGGCCATCAAGACCGGGCAGTTGTCGGGGCTGGCGGTGCAGATGGCGGTCATGGTGATGGCGTTGCTGCCGGTCGCCGTGCTGTCGCCGTTCGTGCAGCGGCACTTCAAGAAGGGGATGCTCACCGGCGCGGTCAAGGGCTGAGGCCCGCGCGGGCGCCGGCACGGGCCCGCGCCCCAGAGGTACGTCCACTTTCCCCATCCGTAGAGCGAGGTATGTCATGCGCACGTCCAACCTCAGCAGGCGCGCCGTCCTGGCCGGGTCCGCCGCCGTCGCCGCTGCCAGCGCCCTCCCGCTGCGGGCGCACGCCGCCGAGGCGGCCGCCGACGCCCCCGCCTACCGCTGGCGCAACGTCGTCATCGGCGGCACCGGATTCGTCACCGGCCTGCTCTTCCACCCCTCCGTGCGCGGGCTCGCCTACGCCCGCACCGACATCGGCGGGGCCTACCGGTGGGACGAGCGGCGGGCGCGCTGGATCCCGCTCACCGACCACCTCGGATGGGACGACTGGAACCTCCTCGGCGTCGAGGCCATGGCCGTCGACCCGGCGCATCCCGACCGGCTCTACCTCGCGCTCGGCACCTACGCGCAGCCCTGGGCCGGCAACGGCGCCGTGCTGCGGTCCGAGGACCGGGGCCGGACCTGGGCGCGCACCGACCTCACGGTCAAGCTCGGGGCCAACGAGGACGGGCGCGGCTGCGGCGAGCGGCTGCTGGTGGACCCCCGGGACAGCGACACCCTGTGGCTCGGCACCCGGCACGACGGGCTGCTCAGGTCCACCGACCGGGGCGCGACCTGGGCGCCCGTGTCCGGATTCCCGGCGACGCCGAGCGCCACCGGACAGGGGATCACCCTGCTCGTGGCCGCCGGGCGGGCCGTGTACGCCGGGTGGGGCGACGGCGGCGACGCCAACCTCTACCGCACGCTGGACGGCGCCACCTGGCAGGCCGTGCCCGGACAGCCGTCCGGCAGCTTCGCCAAGGTGCCGGTCAGGGCCGCCTACGACCGGCACACCCGCGCCCTGTACGTCACCTACGCCGACGCACCCGGCCCCAACGGCCAGACCGACGGCAGCGTGCACCGGCTGGCCACGGCGAGCGGGACCTGGACCGACGTCACGCCGGCGAAGCCCGACGGCGCCGGGGACTCCTTCGGCTACGGCGGCGTCGCCGTGGACGCGCGCCGGCCCGGGACCGTCGTGGTCTCCACCAACAACCGCTGGGCCGCCGTGGACACCCTGTACCGCTCCACGGACGGCGGACGCAACTGGACGTCCCTGAAGGACGCCGCCGTCCTCGACGTGTCGGAGACGCCCTACCTCAAGTGGGGCGCGGAGCCGAAGTTCGGCTGGTGGATCCAGGCCCTCGCCGTCGACCCGTACGACTCCCGGCACATCGTGTTCGGCACCGGCGCCACCGTCTACGGCACCCGGGACCTGGAGCACTGGGCGCCGCAGATCCGCGGCCTGGAGGAGGCCTCCGTACGGCAGCTGATCTCGCCGCCCACCGGTGAGGCGCACCTGATCAGCGGGCTCGGCGACCTCGGCGTGATGTACCACGAGCGGCTCACCGCCTCCCCGTCCCGCGGCATGGCCTCCAACCCCGTGACCGGGACGTCGACGGGGCTCGCGCAGGCCGCGGCCAGGCCGGCGTACGTCGTCCGCGCCGGCTGGGGCGACCACGGCAACGGGGCGTACTCGCACGACGGCGGGCGCAGCTGGGCCCCCTTCGCCGCCCAGCCGTCCCTCGCCAAGGACGCGCCGGGGCCGATCGCGGCCAACGCCGACGGCAGCGTGCTGCTGTGGTCCTTCGTGCACTGGGACGGCACCAGGCACCCGGCGCACCGCTCCGCCGACAACGGGGCCACCTGGAGCGAGGTCCCCTCCTTCCCGAAGGGCGCCACACCGGTCGCCGACCCGGCCGACCCGCAGCTCTTCTACGCGTACGACACCGACACGGGCACCCTGTTCGCCAGCACCGACGGAGGCCTCACCTTCACCGCCCGCGCCACCGGACTGCCCTCCGGCGACACCCAGTTCAAGGTGGTCGCCGCCCCCGGCCGCTCCGGCGACCTGTGGCTGAGCGCCAAGTGGAACGGGCTGTACCGGTCCACCGACGGCGGGGCCGCCTTCACCAAGGTCGACAGCTGCTGGGCGTCGTACGCCCTCGGCTTCGGCAAGGCCGCCGAGGGAGCGGACTACCCGGCGCTCTACCAGGTCGGCGCCGTCGACACGATCACCGCGATCCACCGTTCCGACGACGGGGCGAGGACCTGGACGCGGATCAACGACGACGCGCACCAGTGGGGCTGGACCGGCGAGACCATCACCGGCGACCCGCGCGTGTACGGCCGGGTGTACGTCGCCACCAACGGGCGCGGCATCCAGTACGGGGAGCCCGTCCGATGACCGCCCGGCCGGGCCTCGGGGACGCGACCCGCGGCGGGCTCCTGTTCGGCGGCGACTACAACCCCGAGCAGTGGCCCGAGGAGACCTGGCACGAGGACGTCCGTCTGATGCGGGAGGCCGGCGTCAACTCGGTCACCCTCGGCGTCTTCTCCTGGGCGAAGCTCGAACCCCGCCCCGGCGAGCGGGACTTCGGCTGGCTGGACCGGCTGATGGACCTGATGCACGACCACGGCATCGGCGTCGTCCTCGCCACCCCCACCGCATCCCCGCCCCCGTGGCTCGGCCGGCTGCACCCCGACACCCTGCCCCGCGACGCCGACGGCCGCGTCGAACTGTGGGGCGGACGCCAGCACTTCTCCCACTCCAGCGCCACCTACCGCCGCCACGCCGCCGCCGTCACCGAGGACCTCGCCGCCCGCTACGGCGGCCACCCCGCCCTCACGATGTGGCACATCAACAACGAGTACTGCACCTTCGACCACGGCGACGAGGCCGCCGCACGCTTCCGCGGCTGGCTCCGGGACCGCTACGGCACCCTCGACGCCCTCAACACCGCCTGGGGCACCGCCTTCTGGAGCCAGGCGTACGACACCTGGGACGGCATCCTGCCCCCGCGCCGCGCCCACTACATGAAGAACCCCGCCCATGTGCTGGACTTCCGGCGCTTCACCTCCGACATGCTGCTGGAGTGCTTCCTCGCCGAGCGGGACATCGTCCGCCGGCACACCCCGCACACCCCGGTGACCACCAACTTCATGCCGCTGTGGCAGGGCCAGGACGCCTGGCGCTGGGCCGAGGAGGAGGACGTCGTCTCCGTCGACCTCTACCCCGACCCGGACGACCCCCTCGGCGCCCAGCACGGCGCCCTGGTGCAGGACATGACCCGCTCGCAGGCGCGGGGCCCGTGGATGCTGATGGAGCAGGCCGCCGGGTCGGTCAACTGGCGCGCGGTGAACCGGCCCAAGCCGCGCGGGCTCAACCGCCTGTGGTCGCTGCAGGCCGTCGCCCGGGGCGCGGACGCCGTCTGCTACTTCCAGTGGCGGCAGTCCCGGCAGGGCGCGGAGAAGTTCCACTCCGCGATGCTCGGCCATGCGGGAGAACAGGGCCGCGCCTTCCGCGAGGTCGTGCGCATCGGCGCCGACCTGGCCCGGATCGCCCCGCACGTCTCGGGCGCCCACACCCCCGGCGACGTGGCGATCCTGCACGACTGGCACTCCTGGTGGGCCGGCGACCACGAGGGCCGGCTCTCCGCCGAGGCCGACCACCCGCGGATCCTGACCGCGTGGCACCGCGCCCTGTGGGAGGCCGGCCTCGCCACCGACTTCGCCCATCCCGCACACGACCTGAGCCGCTACCGCCTCGTGGTCGCGCCGCAGCTGTACCTCCTCACCGACACCGCCGTCGACGGCCTTATCGCGTACGTCGCCGGCGGGGGCGTCCTCGTCTGCGGCTTCCTCACCGGAGCCGCGGACGAGGACGACCGGATCCGCCCCGGCGGCATGGACGCCCGGCTGCGCGACCTGTTCGGCATCCGCGTCCTGCACGAGCGCTGGCCGCTGGCGGCGGGGGAGACCGTCGAGTGCGACGGCTTCCGCGGCACCCTGTGGTCGGAGGAGATCGAGCCCGCCGACGACGCCGACGAGACCGTCCCCTACAAGGGCGGCGAACTCGACGGCATGCCCGCCGTACTGCGCAGGGGCCGTGCCTGGTACGTCTCGACCCTGCCCGAGCCGGACGCCCTGCGCGCCCTGCTCGCCCGCGTCGCCGAGGGCGCGGGAGTCCGCCCGGTCCTCGGCGGCGTCCCCGAGGGCGTCGAGGCGGTCCGCCGAGGTGACCTGCTGTTCCTGCTCAACCACCGCCGCGAGCCGGTCGTCGTCCCCGTCCCGGGCAGCCACCGGGACCTGCTCACGGACACGACGGTGAGCGGCGAGGTCCGCCTGGACCGCTACGGCGTGGCGGTGCTGCGCCCATGACGGACCCGACGACGACCCCACCCGTGCACGGCACCTGGGAGCCCGCCCCGGCCGCCCGCTGGGAGGACGCCTTCCTCAGCGGCAACGGCCGCCACGGCGCCCTGGTGTTCGGTGATCCGAACGTCGACCGGGTCGTCGTCACGCATCACACGCTCGTCCGTCCGGGCCAGGACGAGAACCGCACCCCGCCCCGGCTCGCCGCCGAACTCGCCGCCGTCCAGGACCGGCTGCTGGCCGGCGACCGCGCCGCCGCCGAGGGCTTCACCGACGGCCGGCCGCTGCAATGGGTACGGCCCTTCCACCCGGCCTTCCAGCTCCGCCTGGACCGCGCCCCGGACCACGCCGGCCACCGCTACCGCCGCGCCGTCGACTTCACCACCGGCGAGGCGGTCGCCGAACGCGGCGACTGGAGCAGCCGCGTCTTCGTCTCCCGCGCCGACGACGTGATCGTCCAGCGGGTCGCCGCCCGGCACCTCACCCTCGACGTCCGCCAGGACGCCCGCCTCCCCGGCGCCCCCGCCGCCCTGGGCCTCGGCCACGGAGCCGCCCTGACCTCCGAGGGCGCCCTGCTGAGCCTGCGCGCCCGCTACCCCGGCAGCGACCTCGGCTACACCGGCGTCACCCTGCTCGCCGTCACCGGCGGCGCCACCACCCTCGCGCCCCCCGGCGTCCGCATCCGGGGCGCCCGTTCCGTGCTGCTGCTCACCCGGGTGCGCCGGCACACCGGCGAGGCCGACGTCGTCGCCGAGGCCCGCGCCCTGGCCGACCTGCTCCACGGGACGCCGTACGACGACCTCGGCGACGACGGGACACCGGGCGACGCACCCCGGGACGCCACGCCGTACGACGTCCTGCTCGCCCGGCATCTCGGCCGCCACCGCACCGCCTACGCGCGCGTCACCCTCGACCTCGCCGCCGACCCCGCGGAACGGGCGCTGCCCGGCTCGGACCTGCTCGGGCGGCCGGACAGCCCGGCGCTCCTGGAACGCCTCTTCGCCGCCGGGCGCTACCACCTCCTGTCCGCCTCCGGGATGCTGCCGCCCCGGCTTCCCGGACTGTGGACCGGCGACTGGGACACCGCCTGGTCGGGCGCGTTCACCACCAACGCCAACCTCAACCTCCAGACCGCCTCCGCGGCCTGCGCCGCCCTCCCCGAGGTGACCGAGGCGCACGCCGCCCTGATCCACGGCCAGCTGCCCGACTGGCGGGACAACGCCCGCGCGATCTTCGGCGCCCGCGGCGTCGTCGCGCCCTCGCACACCGACGGCGAGTCCGGGCACACCTACCACTTCAGCCGCGAGTACCCGCTGCACCTGTGGACCGCCGGCGCCGACTGGCTGCTGGCGCCCCTCGTCGACCACGACGAGATCCGCGGCGAGCGCGACCCGCGCACCGCCGCCGCGCTCGCCGAGGCCGCCCTGTTCTACGAGGACTTCCTCAGCCGCACCGACGCCGACGGCAGGGTCGTCGTCGTGCCGTCGTACTCGCCGGAGAACCGGCCCGCCAACGCGAGCTGGGGCGCCGTCGACGCGGCGATGGACCTCTCCGCCGCCCGCCACGCCCTGCGCACCGCCGCCGACTACCACCCCGGCACCCCGCACGCCGACCGCTGGCGCGCCCTCGCCGACCGCGTCCCGCCCCACCGGGTCAACGAGGACGGCGCCCTCGCCGAATGGGCCCGCCCCGACCTGGAGGACACCTACGACCACCGCCACCTCAGCCACCTCTACGGCGTCTGGCCGCTCGACGAGATCAACCCCTACGACACCCCGGACCTCGCCCGCGCCGCCCACCGCGCCCTCGAACTGCGCGGCTGCGAGAACGACTCCGCCCACGGCCACCTGCACCACGCCCTGGTCGCCGCCCGGCTGCGGGACGGCGAACGGGTCGCGCACGCGCTCGGCCGGGTGCTGACCGGCGACTACTTCCACGCCTCCCTGATGAGCGCGCACTACCCGAAGCGCGACGTCTACAACGCCGACGCCGCGCACGCCCTGCCCGCCGTGCTCATCGAGGCGCTCGTCCAGTCGACGCCCGCCCGGCTGGTCCTGCTGCCCGCGCTCCCGCCCACGCTCGCGGCGGGCGAACTGCGGGGCGTGCGGACCCGGTTCGGCGCACGGATCGACCTGACGTGGTCGCCCGACGGCGTGCGGGCCGTGCTGCGACCGCACCGCACCTGCCGCATCGACCTGTGGACTTCCTCCGGTTCCGAGCCGCTCGACCTCGTCGCCGGAGAAGACCGCGTCCTCACCCTGGGGGCGCGGTGACTCCCCGCAATTCCCCAGCAATTCCCCCCACCCATGGAAGGGACACCATGGCAACGACCACCCTCGGCAGGGTCGCCAAGGCCCTGCTGGCCCCGGCGCTCGCGCTCGGCGCGACCGTCGGCCTCGCCTCCGCCCCCGCCCACGCGGCCGTATGGAACTCCTGCGACCAGTGGGGCAACACCACCCTGAACGGCTACACGCTCTACAACAACATCTGGGGCTCCGGCGCCGGCAGCCAGTGCGTGTGGGCCAACTCCGGCACCAACTGGGGCGTGTGGGCGAACCACCCCAACACCGGCGGCATCAAGTCGTACCCCAACTCCAAGAAGGTGATCAACAAGCCGATCACCTCGATCGGCTCGCTCACCAGCAGCTACAACGTCACCGTCCCGTCGTCCGGCGCGTACAACACGTCGTACGACATCTGGGACACCGACTACGACTACGAGATCATGCTCTGGGTCAACCACCACGGAGCCGTCGGCCCGCTGGGCAGCTCGCAGGGCACCGTCAGCCTCGGCGGCCACACCTGGAACGTCTACAAGGGCAGCAACGGCCACAACGAGGTCTTCTCGTTCCTGCGGACCTCCGACTCCAACTCCGGCACCGTCGACATCCTCCCGATCCTGAAGTGGATCAAGGACACCAAGGGCTGGATGGGCAACGAGACCATCGGCGACGTTCAGTTCGGCTACGAGATCACCTCGTCGTCGGGCGGACTGAACTTCACCACCAACAACCTGACGGTCTCCGGGAGTTAGCCGCTCCCGCACGGTTCCATAACCCCGGGCAAGGGGGCGGAACGACAGCTGCCCCGGTGGGGGCCGCCGCGCATACGGTGACCGGCGACCCCCACCGAGGAGCCGCCATGACCCCCTCCCCGCCCCCGCCCGACGAGACCGGAGCGTCCGGCATCAGCCGCAAGAACCTGCTCCGTGCGGCCGTCGCCGCGGGCGCCGCCGTCCCGCTGCTCGCCACCGGCACGGCGGCGCTCGCCCGCGACGCCGGATCGCGCACCCTCACACCGACGCCCTTCTGCGACGACGGCGACGACCCCACGCCCGACCAGATGGAGGGCCCCTACTTCAAACCCAACTCCCCGTTACGCACCAGCCTCGTCACGCCGGGCGTCCCCGGCGCCCGGCTCACCGTCACCGGCCACGTCCTCGGCCGCGACTGCGCCCCGCTGCCCGGAGTCCTGCTCGACTTCTGGCAGGCCGACAACGCGGGCGCCTACGACATGGCCGGACACGCCTTCCGCGGGCACCAGTTCACCAACGGCGCCGGCGCTTTCGTGCTGCACACGATCGTCCCCGGCCTGTACCCCGGCCGCACCCGGCACATCCACGTCAAGGCGCAGGCGCCCGGCGAGCCCGTGCTCACCACGCAGCTCTACTTCCCCGGCGAGCCGCGCAACAGCACGGACGCGCTGTTCGACCCGGAGCTGCTCATGAACGTCCGCGACGCGGGCGGGGGCGCCCGGGCGGGCGTCTTCGACTTCGTGCTGGACGTGCTCGGCGACCCCACCGACCCGTCCCCCGACCCGTCGGGCAGCTGGGCGCCGGGCCGCGCCTACACCGCCGGCGACCGGGTCGCGTACGCCGCGGTCGGCTACCGCTGCCTCCAGGCCCACACCTCGATGCCGGGCTGGGAGCCGCCCAACGTCCCCGCCCTCTGGCGCCGCGAGTGAACCGCCGCGCGGGCCCCGCGGTCCTTCGACGAGGACCGCGGGGCCCGCGCGCGATGCTCGTCGAAGGGCGGTGCGCGGGCCCCGACTCACCCGCGGCCTACGGCTCCCGCACCGGCAGGCTCGCCCCGTCCCGCAGGAACAGCGGGATCCGGTCCAGCGGCGCGTCCACCGTCACCGCCGCACCCCCCTCGTACGACCGCCCCGTCCACGCGTCCGTCCAACGCGCCCCCGCCGGGAGGTACGCCGTGCGGGCCGTCGCGCCCGCCGTGAGCACCGGCGCCACCAGCAGGTCCCGGCCGAAGAGGTAGGCGTCGTCGACCGACCAGGCCCCCTGGTCGTCCGGGAACTCCAGGAACAGCGGCCGCATCACCGGCAGCCCCTCCTCGTGCGCCTCCCGCATCGCCCGCAGCACGTACGGCTTCAGGCGCTCGCGCAGCCGCAGGTACCGCTCCAGGATCGCGCCCGCCTCCTCGCCGTACGACCACACCTCGTTGGGGCCGCCGGTCATGTCCGGGCCGAGCGGCATGCCGGGGTCGCGGAAGCCGTGCAGGCGCATCAGCGGGGAGAACGTGCCGAACTGGAACCAGCGCACCATCACCTCCCGGTACGCCGGGTCGTCCGGGTCGCCGCCGTGGAAGCCGCCGATGTCCGTGTTCCACCAGGGGATGCCGGACAGGGCCGTGTTGAGGCCGGCCGCGATCTGGCGGCGCAGGGTCGGGAAGTCGGTGCCGATGTCGCCGGACCACAGCGCGGCGCCGTAGCGCTGACTGCCCGCCCACGCCGAGCGGTTGAGGGTGATGACCTCGGTCTCGCCGGCGGCGGTCAGGCCCTCGTGGAAGGTGCGGGAGTTCTCGGCCGGGTAGAGGTTGCCGACCTCCAGGCCGGGGCCCGCCCAGTAGCGCAGGTTCTCGGCGAAGCCCGGCTTCAGCTCCGGCTCGCAGGCGTCCAGCCAGAACGCGGTGATGCCGTACGGGAGCAGGTAGTTGTCCCGGACGCGCGACCACACGAAGGCGCGGGCCTCCGGGTTGGTGGCGTCGTAGAAGGCGACCTGGACGGTGGAGGCGACCTCCTTGTCCGGCCAGTCGGCGTGCGCCATCGGGCCGTACTGGGTGCCGATGAAGTAGCCGCGCTGCTCCATCAGGGAGTGGTTCTCCGACAGCGGGGAGACCGACGGCCACACCGACACGACCAGTTTGATGCCGAGTTCGTCCAGCTCACGGACCATCGCGGCCGGGTCGGGCCACTCCTTCGGGTCGAACTTCCACTCGCCCAGATGCGTCCAGTGGAAGAAGTCGCACACGATCGCGTCGATGGGCAGGCCCCGCCGCTTGTACTCCCGCGCCACCGCGAGGAGTTCCTCCTGGGTGCGGTAGCGCAGCTTGCACTGCCAGAACCCGGCCGCCCACTGGGGCAGCATCGGGGTGCGGCCGGTGACCGCGCTGTAGCGGCGCTGGGCGTCGGCCGGGGCGCCCGCGGTGATCCAGTAGTCGATCTGGCGGGCCGAGTCGGCGACCCAGCGGGTGCCGTTGTGGGCCAGCTCCACCCGGCCGATCGCCGGGTTGTTCCACAGCAGCGTGTAGCCGCGGCTGGAGGTGAGCACCGGGATGCCGACCTCGGCGTTGCGCTGGACCAGGTCCACCACCAGGCCCTTCTGGTCGAGCCGGCCGTGCTGGTGCTGGCCCAGCCCGTACAGCTTCTCGCCCTCGTAGGCGGCGAACCGCTGCTCCAGGCGGTGGTGTCCGTTGCCCACGGCGGTGTAGAGGCGCGGGCCCGGCCACCAGAAGTGGGCGCGCTCCTCGGAGAGCAGTTCCTCCCCGTCGGCCGTGCGCAGGAACCGGATCATCCCCTCGGCGTCGACGTGCACGGTCAGCGCGCCGACGATCAGCCGCGCCTCCCCGTCGCCGACCTTGACCGTGCTCGCGGTCGCCGGGGCCTCGTCCAGCAGCGCCCCGGGCAGCGCGTCCAGGACCGGACCGCCGAGCCGCGCCCGGACCCGGACCGCGTCCGGACCCCACGGCTCGATCCGCACGGTCTCCTGGCGGCCGCTCCACTCCAGCCCGCCGTCCCGCTCACGGAACGTGCCGACGGTGGGGGAGGACTGCGCGAGGCTGACCTTGGGCTGGACGTCGGAGGGGCCGTGGGCCGGGAGGCCGGCGGGCCGGTCGGCGGACCCGTTCCCGGCCGAGCGGTCCGCGACCGGCTGGTCCCCGGCCGACTGGATCCCGGCCGACTTGTTCTCGGCCGACTGGCTTCCGGCAGACTGGGTTTCGGCAGGCTGATTCACGTGGGGTGCTCCTGTGAGGAGTGGAGACAGGGGCGTGCCCCGGCGTGGGGCACGGGGGAGCGGGGCGTCAGGACCCGGCGGGCGCCGGTCCCGTGCTGGCCCGGACCGTCAACTCGGGGGCGATCAGGACCACGTCGTCCGCGCCCCGGCCGTCCAGCTTGGCCATCAGGCGGGCCACGGCGATCCGGCCCATCTCCTGCGCCGGGATGGCGACCGACGTCAGCCGCACCGAGGCCTGGGTCGCCACCTGGTCCGGGCAGATCGCGACGACCGACACGTCCTCGGGGACGGCCCGGCCCTGCTGGCGCAGCAGCGCGAGCAGCGGTTCGACCGCCGACTCGTTCTGCACGACGAAACCCGTGGTCGCCGGACGTTCGTCGAAGACCCGGGCGAGCGTTGCCGCCATCGCGTCGTACCCGCCCTCGCAGGGCCGGTGCAGCACCCGCAGACCCAGCTCGCGGGCGCGGGCGCGGACGCCGTGCAGGGTCCGCTCGGCGAAGCCGGTGTGCCGCTCGTACACCGCGGGCGCCTCGCCGATGACGGCGACGTCACGGTGACCGAGGTCCGCCAGATGCTCCACGCACAGCGCGCCGGTGGCCGCGAAGTCCAGGTCGACGCAGGTCAAGCCGCTGGTGTCGGTCGGCAGACCGATCAGCACGGAGGGCTGGTCGGTGCCGCGCAGCAGCGGCAGCCGCTCGTCCTCCAGCTCGACGTCCATCAGGATCATCGCGTCCGCGAGGCCGCTGCCGGTGACCCGGCGCACCGCGTCGGGACCCTCCTCGCCGGTGAGCAGCAGGACGTCGTACCCGTGCGTGCGGGCGGTGGTGGCCACGGCGATGGCGATCTCCATCATCACCGGCACGTACATGTCCGTGCGCAGCGGGATCATCAGCGCGATGATGTTCGACCGGCTGCTCGCCAGGGCCCGGGCGCCGGCGTTCGGGTGGTAGCCCAGCTCCCGGATGGACTGCTCGACCCGCTGCCGGGTGGTCGCGGAGATGGACCGCTTGCCGCTGAGGACATAGCTCACCGTGCTCGCCGACACTCCGGCGTGCTGGGCGACCTCGGCGAGGGTGACCATCCAGCTCTCCAAGCTTTGTGAAGCGCTTCGACAGTGCGCATTGCGAACAACGGCGGGTGAGGGTGGTTCGACAGTAGCTCCAGCGGGGGTGGGTGTCCATAGGCCGTCGAAGCGCTTCGACACTTTCTGCCGGGAACCTCGTGCCGGGCGGTGCCGGAACCGTCCGCCGTCCGCCTTCCGGCCCTCCCGACGACCCCGTCCGGCGGCGGCCGAAGGGGCGTACGCGAACCGCCCGTCCCCGGCAGGACCCCATGCAACACCGCAGGCCCCGTATGTCCAAGCGGGCCCGGACCGTCGACGCGCTGCCACCGCCCCGGCGGGGGTCGACGTGCGACAGCGTCAACCCCGCCGTACGGCGGCGTCGGCCTCGGCGGCGCCCTGCGCACTCCGCCGGCATCGGCCGAACGGCCGCGCGAAGGGTGGTGGCTTTGCCCCGGATCGGGTACGAACGATCGAGTAGCACCCGTCGGCAACCGCATGGACCCCGATCCCGATTCGCGGCGAGGTGACCCTCATGTCCGCAGAGCCCGCAGCTGCCCCCCGTCCCACCGTCACCGAACGTGAGGCCCGCCAAGTGGCGGAGGCGGCCCGTGAACAGACCTGGCGCAAGCCCAGCTTCGCCAAGGAGCTGTTCCTCGGCCGCTTCCGCCTCGACCTCATCCACCCCCACCCGCTCCCGGCCGACGAGGACGCCCGGCGCGGCGAGGAGTTCCTCGCCCGGCTGCGCGACTTCTGCGGGACGAGCATCGACTCGGCCCGCATCGAACGCGAAGCCCGCATCCCCGACGAGGTCATCGCCGGACTCCGGGAGATCGGCGCCCTCGGCATGAAGATCGACACCCGCTACGGCGGCCTGGGCCTGACGCAGGTCTACTACAACAAGGCCCTCGCCCTGGTCGGCTCCGCCAGCCCGGCGGTCGGCGCGCTGCTGTCGGCCCACCAGTCGATCGGCGTGCCGCAGCCGCTGAAGATGTTCGGCACGCAGGAGCAGAAGGACGCCTTCCTGCCCCGCTGCGCCCGCCACGACATCTCCGCCTTCCTGCTGACCGAGCCCGACGTCGGCTCCGACCCGGCCCGCCTCGCCACGACCGCCGTCCCCGACGGCGACGACTACGTCCTCGACGGGGTGAAGCTCTGGACCACCAACGGCGTCGTCGCCGACCTCCTCGTCGTCATGGCCCGCGTCCCGAAGTCCGAGGGGCACCGGGGCGGCATCACCGCCTTCGTCGTCGAGGCCGGCTCCGAGGGCATCACCGTCGAGAACCGCAACGCCTTCATGGGCCTGCGCGGCATCGAGAACGGCGTCACCCGCTTCCACCGGGTGCGCGTCCCCGCCGCCAACCGCATCGGCCCCGAGGGCGCCGGTCTCAGGATCGCCCTGACCACCCTCAACACCGGGCGGCTCTCCTTGCCCGCGATGTGCGTGGGCGCCGGGAAGTGGTGCCTGAAGATCGCCCGCGAGTGGTCGGCCGTCCGCGAGCAGTGGGGCAAGCCCGTCGCCCTGCACGAGGCGGTCGGCTCGAAGATCAGCTTCATCGCCGCCACCACCTTCGCCCTGGAGGCGGTCCTCGACCTGTCCTCCCAGATGGCCGACGAGGACCGCAACGACATCCGCATCGAGGCCGCCCTCGCCAAGCTCTACGGCTCCGAGATGGCCTGGCTGATGGCCGACGAACTCGTCCAGATCCGCGGCGGCCGGGGCTTCGAGACCGCCGAGTCGCTCGCCGCCCGCGGCGAACGGTCCGTGCCCGCCGAGCAGATGCTGCGCGACCTGCGGATCAACCGCATCTTCGAGGGCTCGACCGAGATCATGCACCTGCTCATCGCCCGCGAGGCGGTCGACGCCCACCTGTCGGTGGCGGGCGACCTGATCGACCCCGACAAGTCCCTCCAGGACAAGGCGCGGGCCGGCGCGGGCGCGGGCGTCTTCTATGCCAAGTGGCTGCCGAAACTCATCGCCGGACCGGGCCAACTGCCCACGTCCTACGCGCAGTTCCGACACCAGGGCGTCGACCTCTCCGGCCACCTCCGCTTCGTCGAACGGCACGCCCGCAAACTCGCCCGCTCCACCTTCTACGCCATGTCCCGCTGGCAGGGCCGGATGGAGACCAAGCAGGGCTTCCTCGGCCGGATCGTGGACATCGGCGCGGAACTCTTCGCGATGAGCGCCGCCTGCGTCCGCGCCGAACTGCTCCGCTCCCGCGGCGACCACGGCCGCGAGGCATACCGACTGGCCGACGCCTTCTGCCACCAGTCCCGCCTGCGCGTCGACGCCCTCTTCACCCGCCTGTGGGCCAACACGGACGACCTGGACCGCAAGGTCGTCAAGGACGTCCTGGCGGGCGCGTACGAGTGGCTGGAACACGGCATCGTCGACCCGTCGGGGGAGGGGCCGTGGATCGCGGACGCGACGCCGGGGGAGAGCGAACGGGAGAACGTGCACCGCCGCATCGAGTGACGCGGGCTGCGGACTGCCGGGCGGCATCGGCCACCGCGTGGGCCGGCCGGTGACCGACGCGAGCGCATTCGGCCCGGCCCGACGGCGGGCTGCGGCGATCCCCCTTCGCCACAACGACGCCGCTGTCCTCCCGGGCGCGCGGTGCGGCCACAATGGGTCCATGAGCGACAGTCCAGCCCCCCTCGCCGACCCGCACCTGGTGTACGACCCCGTCGCGGGCGACGGCCCGAAGGACGTGGTGATCCTCGGCTCCACCGGGTCGATCGGGACCCAGGCCATCGACCTCGTGCTGCGCAACCCCGACCGCTTCCGGGTCACCGCCCTGTCCGCAGGCGGCGGCCAGGTCGCCCTTCTCGCCGAGCAGGCGCACCGGCTGCGGGTGCGGACGGTCGCGGTCGCCCGCGAGGACGCCGTACCGCAGCTGCGCGAGGCCCTCGCCGCGCGGTACGGCGCCGGGGAGCCGCTGCCCGAGATCCTCGGCGGTCCCGACGCGGCCACCGAGGTCGCCGCCTCCGACTGCCACACCGTCCTCAACGGCATCACCGGCTCCATCGGCCTCGCCCCGACCCTCGCCGCCCTGGAGGCGGGCCGTACCCTCGCGCTCGCCAACAAGGAGTCGCTCATCGTCGGCGGCCCGCTGGTCAAGGCGCTCGCCAAGCCGGGCCAGATCATCCCGGTCGACTCCGAGCACGCCGCCCTCTTCCAGGCCCTCGCCGCCGGCACCCGCGCCGACGTCCGCAAGCTGGTCGTCACCGCGTCCGGCGGCCCCTTCCGCGGCCGTACGAAGGCGGAGCTGGCCCACGTCACCGTCGAGGACGCCCTCGCCCACCCCACCTGGGCCATGGGACCGGTGATCACGATCAACTCCGCGACCCTGGTCAACAAGGGCCTGGAGGTCATCGAGGCGCACCTGCTCTACGACATTCCCTTCGACCGCATCGAGGTGGTCGTACACCCGCAGTCGTACGTCCATTCGATGGTCGAGTTCATGGACGGGTCCACCCTGGCCCAGGCGACCCCCCCGGACATGCGCGGGCCGATCGCCATCGGTCTCGGCTGGCCCGAACGGGTGCCCGACGCGGCCCCCGCGTTCGACTGGAGCACGGCGTCGACCTGGGAGTTCTTCCCCCTGGACAACGACGCCTTCCCCTCCGTGAACCTCGCCCGGCACGTCGGCGAGCTCGCGGGCACCGCCCCGGCGGTGTTCAATGCGGCCAACGAGGAGTGCGTCGAGGCCTTCCGCGCCGGCGCACTGCCGTTCAACGGGATCATGGAGACCGTCACCCGGGTCGTCGAGGAACACGGCGTCCCGCGGACGGGAACTTCGCTCACCGTGCCGGACGTCCTCGAAGCGGAGACCTGGGCGCGGGCACGGGCCCGGGAACTCACAGTCCCGACGGCGAGCGCGGAGGCGCGTGCATGACGACCCTGATGATGATCCTCGGCATAGTCGTGTT
The DNA here is from genome assembly GCF_040611575.1 of Streptomyces sp. NPDC006610. Lineage (NCBI taxonomy): Bacteria > Bacillati > Actinomycetota > Actinomycetes > Kitasatosporales > Streptomycetaceae > Streptomyces > Streptomyces sp. NPDC006610. Next base: position 37,049 of record NZ_JBEXOP010000013.1, on the reverse strand, counting down.
CGCGGTCGGCCTGCTGATCTCGATCGCCTGGCACGAGCTGGGGCATCTGTCCACGGCCAAGATGTTCGGCATCCGCGTGCCGCAGTACATGGTCGGTTTCGGCCCGACCATCTGGTCCCGCACGAAGGGCGAGACCGAGTACGGGGTCAAGGCCATCCCCATGGGCGGCTACATCCGCATGATCGGCATGTTCCCGCCCGGCCCCGACGGCAAGCTGGAGGCCCGCTCCACCTCGCCCTGGCGCGGCATGATCGAGGACGCCCGCTCGGCGGCCTTCGAGGAGCTGCGCCCCGGCGACGAGACCCGCCTGTTCTACACGCGCAAGCCCTGGAAACGGGTCGTGGTGATGTTCGCGGGCCCCTTCATGAATCTCGTCCTCGCGGTGGCGCTGTTCCTGATCGTGCTCATGGGCTTCGGCATCTCCCAGCAGACCACCACCGTCAGCTCGGTCTCCCAGTGCGTCATCGCGCAGAGCGAGAACCGCGACAAGTGCCGCGGGTCCGACGAGCCCTCCCCGGCCGCCGCGGCCGGACTCCAGGCCGGCGACCGGATCGTCGCCTTCGACGGCGTCCGCACCGAGACCTGGAACCAGCTCTCCGACCTGATCCGCGCCCACCCCGGCGAGACCGTGCCGATCGTCGTCGAGCGCGACGGCCGTGAGGTGCCCCTGGAGGCGACGATCGCCACCAACCAGGTCGCCAAGAAGGACTCCAGCGGTCAGGTCGTCGAGGGCGAGTACGTCACCGCCGGCTTCCTCGGCTTCAGCGCCGCCACCGGCGTCGTCCGCCAGGACTTCGACGACTCCCTCACCTGGATGGGCGACCGCATCGGCGACGCCGTCGACTCCCTCGCCGCGCTGCCCGGCAAGATCCCCGCCCTGTGGGACGCGGCCTTCGGCGGCGCCGAGCGCGAACCGGACTCCCCGATGGGCGTCGTCGGCGCGGCCCGCGTGGGCGGCGAGATCTTCACCCTGGACATACCGCCCACCCAGCAGCTGGCCATGGCCCTGATGCTGGTCGCCGGCTTCAACCTCTCCCTGTTCCTGTTCAACATGCTCCCGCTGCTGCCGCTGGACGGCGGGCACATCGCGGGCGCGCTGTGGGAGTCGCTGCGGCGCAACGTCGCGAAGGTGCTGCGCCGGCCGGACCCGGGCCCGTTCGACGTGGCGAAGCTGATGCCGGTGGCCTACGTGGTCGCGGGGATCTTCATCTGCTTCACCGTCCTGGTGCTGATCGCCGACGTGGTCAACCCGGTGAGAATCTCCTAGCCACACGGGCGTTACCCGCGGCCCGGCACGGTGATGTGCCGGGCCGCTTCCTTCGAGCGGCTTCACCGACGTCATGTCCTCGCGCCCGGGCGCGTACCGTAATCTCGAAGCCTGGAGCCCGCCGCTGACGGGACCGGACCTTGATCCACGACTTGGGGTTGCACAGCAGATGACTGCGATTTCTCTCGGCATGCCGTCCGTTCCGACCAAGCTCGCCGAGCGCCGCAAGAGCCGGCAGATCCAGGTCGGGTCCGTGGCGGTCGGCGGGGACGCGCCGGTTTCGGTCCAGTCGATGACGACCACGCGCACGTCCGACATCGGCGCCACGCTCCAGCAGATCGCCGAGCTGACCGCCTCCGGCTGCCAGATCGTGCGCGTCGCCTGCCCGACGCAGGACGACGCCGACGCCCTCGCGACCATCGCCCGCAAGTCCCAGATCCCGGTCATCGCCGACATCCACTTCCAGCCGAAGTACGTCTTCGCCGCGATCGAGGCCGGCTGCGCGGCGGTGCGGGTCAACCCGGGCAACATCAAGCAGTTCGACGACAAGGTCAAGGAGATCGCCAAGGCCGCCAAGGACCACGGCACGCCGATCCGCATCGGCGTCAACGCGGGTTCCCTGGACCGGCGGCTGCTCCAGAAGTACGGCAAGGCGACGCCCGAGGCGCTGGTCGAGTCGGCCCTGTGGGAGGCGTCCCTCTTCGAGGAGCACGACTTCCGGGACATCAAGATCTCCGTCAAGCACAACGACCCGGTCGTGATGATCGAGGCGTACCGGCAGCTCGCCGCCCAGTGCGACTACCCCCTCCACCTCGGCGTCACCGAGGCGGGCCCGGCCTTCCAGGGCACGATCAAGTCCGCCGTCGCCTTCGGCGCCCTGCTCTCCCAGGGCATCGGCGACACCATCCGCGTCTCCCTCTCCGCGCCGCCCGCCGAGGAGGTCAAGGTCGGCATCCAGATCCTGGAGTCCCTGAACCTCAAGGAGCGCGGCCTGGAGATCGTCTCCTGCCCGTCCTGCGGCCGCGCCCAGGTCGACGTCTACAAGCTGGCCGAGGAGGTCACCGCGGGCCTGACCGGCATGGAGGTCCCCCTCCGCGTCGCCGTCATGGGCTGCGTCGTCAACGGCCCCGGCGAGGCCCGCGAGGCCGACCTCGGCGTCGCCTCCGGCAACGGCAAGGGCCAGATCTTCGTCAAGGGCGAGGTCATCAAGACGGTCCCCGAGTCCAAGATCGTGGAAACCCTGATCGAGGAAGCGATGAAGCTGGCCGAGCAGATGGAGGCGGCGGGCGTCCCGTCCGGCGAGCCGTCGGTGTCGGTGGCGGACTGACACGGGGCGGCCGAGAAACCGGCCGAAGGGGCGCCGTCCCGGGGGGGGGGGCACCCCGAGGATGGTGCCCCTTCGAGCGTGCCGGACGGCGCCGTCGCGAACGCCGGGTGCCCATGTCCAGGCCGTCCGGCGTTCGAGGACGAGGCCGTTCAGGCCGTCGCGGGTCCGGGGCGTAGCCCCCGGAAGGACGGGCACCGGAACACGGCGGCGCCCCACCGCGCCCGGCCGCAGGCCCGCGCACCAGGGGACCGCCACCACACCGCCAGGTACAGTGCGGAGACCAGACGTTCCCACCGGGAGGCCCCGCCCGTGTTGACCCAGACCTCCTCCCGGGTCCTCGAACCGAGCGACCTGGAGGCCGCGCTCGCCGTCCTCGACCGCGACCCGGTCGCCAACGCCTTCGTGACCTCACGGGTCCGGGTCGCCGGCCTCGACCCGTGGCGGCTCGGCGGCGAAATGTGGGGATGGTACGAGGACGGCACGCTCACGTCCCTCTGTTACGCGGGCGCCAACCTCGTCCCCCTCTGCGCCACCCCCCGCGCGGTGCGCGCCTTCGCCGACCGCGCCCGTCGCGCCGGCCGCCGCTGCTCCTCCATCGTCGGCCCCGCCGAGCCCACCGCCCTCCTCTGGCGCCTGCTGGAACCGCACTGGGGCCCCGCCCGCGACGTCCGCGGCCACCAGCCCCTCATGATCACCGACCGGATGCCCGAGGGCGTCGCCCCCGACCCCTACGTCCGCCGCGTCCGCAAGGACGAGATGGAAACGATCATGCCTGCCTGCGTGGCGATGTTCACCGAGGAGGTCGGCGTCTCCCCCCTCGCCGGCGACGGCGGCCTGCTCTACCAGGCCCGCGTCGCCGAACTCGTCGGCTCCGGCCGCTCCTTCGCCCGCCTGGACCAGCACGGCAAGGTCGTCTTCAAGGCCGAGATAGGCGCCGCCACCGACCGCGCCTGCCAGATCCAGGGCGTCTGGGTGGCCCCCGAGTACCGCGGCCGCGGCCTCGCCGCCCCCGGCATGGCCGCCGTCCTGCGCTACGCCCTCGCCGACTTCGCCCCCGTCGCCAGCCTCTACGTGAACGACTACAACACCGCGGCCCGGCGCACCTACCGCAGGGTCGGGTTCCAGGAGGTCGGAGCGTTCATGAGCGTTCTCTTCTGAGGGCGGGACCGACGCCCCTGTAGGCTCCCCGGCATGGACCCCGTGATCGGCCCTCTGGACCTCCCCGCCCACGTGGACGAGGCCCTCGAGGTGCAAGCCGTCGCCTTCGGGCTGGGCGCCGAGGAAGTGGCCGTACGGCGCCAGATCGTGCTGCGCCACATGACGTACCCGGGCGCCCGGGCCTTCGGCGCGAGTGCCGGCGGCGACCTCGTCGGGTTCGTCTACGGGATGCCCAACGACCGCGCCCACTGGTGGTCCACCGTCGTGGAACCGTATCTGCGCGCCCAGGGGCACGAGGCCTGGCTCGACGACTCCTTCGTGATCACCGAGCTGCACGTCCACCCGCGCTTCCAGAACCGCGGCGTCGGCCGCGCCCTGATCACCACCATCACCGACACCGCCGACGAACCCCGCTCGATCCTCTCCGCGATCGACACCGACAGCCCGGCCCGCGGCCTCTACCACTCCCTCGGCTACCAGGATCTGGCCCGCCGCGTCCTGTTCCCCAGCGCCCCCAAGCCGTACGCCGTCATGGGCGCGCCGCTCCCGCTGCGCCGCCGATAACCGATTTCCGCCGCCCCGCACCCCCCGGTTAACCTCCTTGCCATCACCCTCCCCCGCGCCGGGCCCCGCCCGAGCGGGGGACCCCCATCCGGCAGGAGTACGAGAACGATGGCGAACGCACCGGTCCAGCGCATGTCCCAGTTGATGGCGAAGACGCTGCGCGACGACCCGGCCGACGCCGAGGTCCTCAGCCACAAGCTGCTGGTCCGCGCCGGCTACGTACGCCGTACCGCCGCCGGCGTCTGGACCTGGCTGCCGCTCGGCAAGCGGGTCCTCGCCAACGTGGAGCGGATCGTCCGCGAGGAGATGGACGCGATCGGCGCCCAGGAGGTGCTGCTGCCCGCGCTGCTCCCGCGTGAGCCCTACGACGCCACCGGCCGCTGGGACGAGTACGGCCCCGAGCTGTTCCGCCTCAAGGACCGCAAGGGCGGCGACTACCTGCTCGGCCCCACCCACGAGGAGATCTTCACGCTGATCGTGAAGGACCAGGCGTCCTCCTACAAGGACCTGCCGGTGATCCTCTATCAGATCCAGAACAAGTTCCGCGACGAGGCCCGCCCCCGCGCCGGCATCCTGCGCGGCCGCGAGTTCCTGATGAAGGACTCGTACTCCTTCGACACCGAGGACGAGGGCCTCGCCCAGTCCTACGCGCTGCACCGCCAGGCCTACCAGAAGGTCTTCGAGCGCCTCGGCCTCGACTACCGCATCTGCGCCGCCACCGCCGGCGCCATGGGCGGCTCCAAGTCGGAGGAGTTCCTCGCTCCCGCCGAGGCCGGCGAGGACACCTTCGCGGACTGCCCGAACTGCGACTTCGCTGCCAACACCGAGGCCATCTCCTTCGAGCTGAAGCCCGTCGACGGCTCGGCCGTGCCCGCCGCCGAGGACATCCCCACGCCGGACACCCCCACCATCGAGACCCTCGCCGCCTCCCTCGGCGTCCCGGCCTCCGCGACCCTGAAGAACCTCCTCGTCAAGGTCGACGGCGAGATCGTCGCCGTCGGCGTCCCCGGCGACCGCGAGGTCGACCTGGACAAGGTCGAGGCCCACTTCGCGCCGGCCACCGTCGAGATGGTCACCGAGGCCGACTTCGCCGTCCGCCCCGACCTGGTCCGCGGCTACGTCGGCCCGCAGGGCCTGGCCAAGGTGAAGTACATCGCCGACCCCCGCGTGGCGCCCGGGACCTCCTGGATCACCGGCGCCAACAAGGAGCACACGCACGCGAAGAACGTCGTCGCGGGCCGTGACTTCGAGGTCGACGAGTACGTGGACGTCGTGGTCGTCCGGGAGGGCGATCCCTGCCCCAGGTGCGGCACCGGCCTCAAGCTGGACCGCGCCATCGAGATCGGCCACATCTTCCAGCTCGGCCGCAAGTACGCCGACGCCCTCAAGCTCGACGTCCTCGGCCAGAACGGCAAGCCCGTCCGCGTCACCATGGGCTCCTACGGCATCGGCGTCTCCCGCGCCGTCGCCGCGCTCGCCGAGCAGACCGCCGACGACAAGGGCCTGTGCTGGCCCGCGGAAGTCGCCCCGGCCGACGTGCACGTGGTCGCCGCCGGCAAGGCCCTCCAGACGGAGCTCGCCCTCGACGTCGCCGGGAGGCTCGCCGCGGCCGGCGCCCGCGTCCTGGTGGACGACCGGGCCGGCGTCTCGCCGGGCGTCAAGTTCACCGACGCGGAGCTGATCGGCGTACCGAAGATCCTCGTCGCCGGTCGGCGCGCCGGTGAGGGCGTCGTGGAGCTGAAGGACCGCCGCACCGGCGAGCGCGAGGAGCTTCCCGTCGAGGAGGCCATCGCCCGCCTCACCGCCTGACCGGCAGCGTCAGTAAGGGGCGTCCGCCAGGGCGGGCGTCCCTTACGTCGTCGCCCCGCCCGGCAGGCGTCCCGGCCGCCCGGCAGCGTCCCGTTCAGAGCCAGCCCGCGAACTCCAGCAGCAGCTCCGCGTCCCGCGGCCGGCCCACGCGCCGCGCCCGCACCCCCGACTCCACCGCCCGGAACAGCGTCCAGCCGCGCAGCCGGTCCTGGTCGACGTCCAGCGACTCCGCGAGCCGCTTGATCCGGCGACGGGTCGTCGCCGGACCCGACGGAGAGGCGATCAGGTCCTCCACCCGGTCGCGGACCAGCCGGGCCAGATCGAAGGCGCACTCGCCGACCACCGGGTCGGGCCCCACGGCCAGCCACGGCGTCCGGTCCCCGGCGAGCACCTTGCTCTGCCGGAACGTGCCGTGCAGCAGCCGCCGCTCCGGCGCCTCGGCCAGCAGCTCGGCCCGGGCCGTGAGCGCCGCGTCGACCAGCGGCGCGGCCTGGTCGTCCGCCGCCGCGCTCGCCCGCATCGCCTCCGCCTGCCGGCCCGTCCGCTCGGCCACCGTCTCGAACACGTGCGTCCCCGGCGGCTCCACCCACAGCCGGCGCAGCGTGCCCGCCGCCTCCAGCAGCGCCTTCGCCTCCGGCAACGACCGCACCGACACGTCCGGATGCAGCCGCTCCAGCAGCAACGCCCCGTCCGACGCCTCCGGATCGAGCAGTTGTACGGCGCCGAGACCGCCCCAGTGGGCCAGCGCCGCCCGTTCGCTCTCCGGCCGGAACCGGGCCGGCGCCAGCTTCAGCACCGCGGGCGTGCCGTCCGCCCGCCGCACCAGCAGCACGAGGCTGCTCCGGCCGCCGGGCACCTGCACCCGCTCCACGGTCAACTCGCGTAGAACGACGGCCTGTTCGACCGCCTCCGGCAGCCTCTCCAACCAGCCGTCACCGTCCGGTGCCGTCTCACCGAGCGCCCTCACCAGACGCCGCGGCGGTTCGAAAGCCATACGCGAGTCGTTCCCTTCCTAGGAGCGGCTTGACGCCGATGCCCTCGGCGAAGCCCCGGCCGCGCCCGTGTCCGACGACGACCCGGCTCCCCGCTCGGCGAGCCCAGGGAAGGCTACGCTCTCGCCGCGCCACCGCACCGCCCGCACCGCCGCCTCCCGCAACGACGCCGCCGCGGCGGCCCGCCGCTTCCCGTCCGCCGCACGCACCAGGTCGGAGTACACCCCGGCGACCCGGTCCTCCACCTCCGCCGCCAGCCGGACCGCCGCCGGGCCGTCCGCCACCGGGAACGGCAGCGCGTATCCGGCCGCCGCGGCGACCGGCTCGCCGCCCAGGTCCCGGACCTCGCGCGCCAGCGCGTCCCGCCGCGCGCGGTGGGCGTCGTACGCCGCCCGCGCCTCCGTGCGCCGTTCCTCGCCGATCCGCCCGCCGACCACCCCGTAGCCGTACACGGCCGCGTGCTCGGCGGCCAGCGCCGCCTGCAGGGCCGCCAGCTCCCGGTCCTTCGCCTTGCTCATCGCTCACCTTCCGTCAACCCGTACCCGGCCGTGGCGGCGACCGGCTCCCCCGCGGGGCCCCGGCACCCGCCCGCCGGCGCGTACCCGGCCGCCACCGGCTCGCCCCCGGTGCACCGGAACCCGCGCGCCGGCGTGTCCCGCCGTACGCGGTGGGCGTCGTACGCCGCCCGCCCCGCCGCGCGCCGTTCCCCGCCGCAGGCCGCCACGCGCCCGCCCATGGCCGGCTCCCGGTCCCCGGCCGCCCTCATCCCTCGCCCTCCGTCAGCAGGTACGCGTGCACCGCCCCGGACGCCGCCACAGAGGCCAGCAGCCGCGCCGACTCGCCGGGCAGGTCCGTCAGCATCCCGGCCCGCCGGTCCGCGAGTTCCCGCTCCGCCCGGGCGAGTTCCGCCAGGGCGCCCTTCTCGTCCGCCGGAACGGGGACGGCGGGGGCGGGGGAACCCGACGCCGAGGCCGAGGGAGTCGCGGACGCACGGCCGCCGCTCCCGCCCCCGAACGCCCGTGCGTGCTCCACGACCTCGTCCCGCAGCGGTACCAGCCGCCCCGCGAGCGCCGGATGGGCGGCGATCACCGCGTCGTACCGCGCGGCCAGCTCCGCGCTGTCCCGTGCCGCACGCGCGCGTGCCCGCTCGGCGGCCGACAGAGCGGAGCGCTCGTCCCCCGCCTCCCCGGGCGGACCCGAACAGCCCGCGACGAGTGCGACGCCCGCCGCCGAGGCGAGCAGGCTCCTTCTGCGCGGCCCCGGGGGCATGCGCGGCGACAGGGGAAACGGCACGGCTGACGTCCTCGAAGACTCGTACGAAGGGACCGGGCGGCACGCCCGTGATCACGGTACCCGCGCATCCGTGCGAAACCGCTCATCGGCACCGGTCCGACCCGGCAAACGGCAGGGCGTACGGCGGCCGGCGGACACGCGGGTGGACGGCAACACCCTCCGCGACCGGATACCCTTTGACCAGACACGCGACCATCCCACAACAGCACACGCGGCCGAGGAGTCACCCGGATGAGCACCACCCAGCGCGAGAGGCTGCGAGAACTGCTGGAACCCCTCGTCACCTCCCAGGGGCTGGACCTCGAGGAGATCGCGGTGGACTCGGTCGGACGCAAGCGGGTGCTGCGCGTCGTCGTCGACTCGGACACCGGGGCGGACCTGGACCAGATCGCCGATGTGAGCCGTGCGCTCTCGGCGAAGCTCGACGAGACGGACGCGATGGGCGAGGGCGAGTACACCCTCGAGGTCACAACCCCGGGCGCGGAGCGCCCCCTCACCGAGCGGCGGCACTATGTGCGCGCCACCGGCCGGCTGGTGAAGTTCCAGCTCGCCGAGGGCGAGGAACTGGTGGCCAGAATTCTCGGCGTCGACGACGAAGGCGTCGATGTCGAGGTACCCGGGGTCAAGGGGCGCAAGCCCACGGCGCGCAGACTCGCCCACGGGGACATCGCCAAGGCGCGCGTCCAGGTCGAGTTCGGCCGCAAGGACAAGAAGGAAGAGGAGGCGTAGCCGTGGACATCGACATGAGCGCCCTGCGGGGCCTGGTACGGGAGAAGGAGATCTCCTTCGACCTGCTGGTCGAAGCGATCGAGGCGGCCCTCCTCATCGCCTACCACCGCACCGAGGGAAGCCGCCGGCACGCGCGCGTGGAGCTCGACCGGCAGACCGGTCACGTAACCGTGTGGGCGAAGGAGGACCCCGAGGACCTCGAGGAGGGCCAGGAGCCCCGCGAGTTCGACGACACCCCGTCCGGTTTCGGCCGGATCGCCGCGACCACCGCCAAGCAGGTCATCCTCCAGCGGCTGCGCGACGCCGAGGACGACGCCACGCTCGGCGAGTACGCCGGCCGCGAGGGCGACATCGTCACCGGCGTGGTGCAGCAGGGCCGCGACCCGAAGAACGTGCTGGTGGACATCGGCAAGCTGGAGGCCATCCTGCCGGTGCAGGAGCAGGTGCCCGGCGAGACCTACCCGCACGGCATGCGGCTGCGGTCGTACGTCGTCCGGGTGGCGAAGGGCGTACGCGGCCCCTCGGTCACCCTGTCGCGCACCCACCCCAATCTGGTGAAGAAGCTGTTCGCCCTGGAGGTGCCGGAGATCGCCGACGGTTCCGTCGAGATCGCCGCCATCGCCCGCGAGGCCGGCCACCGCACCAAGATCGCCGTCCGGTCCACCCGGTCGGGGTTGAACGCCAAGGGCGCCTGCATCGGCCCCATGGGCGGCCGGGTGCGCAATGTCATGGGCGAGCTGAGCGGCGAGAAGATCGACATCGTCGACTGGTCGGACGACCCGGCGGAGATGGTGGCGAACGCCCTGTCGCCCGCGCGGGTGTCCAAGGTCGAGGTCGTCGACATGGCGGCCCGCTCCGCGCGCGTGACGGTGCCGGACTACCAGCTGTCGCTGGCGATCGGCAAGGAGGGCCAGAACGCCCGCCTCGCCGCCCGGCTGACCGGCTGGCGGATCGACATCCGCCCGGACACCGAGCAGCCGTCCGACCGCCCGTCCGAGTAGCCGCTCGACGGCGGCTCGGGGTCCCCTCGAAGCCGCCTCGGAGTTCCCCGGGGCATTCCCCGGGGGCGCCTCCGGGACGCCCGCGGGAATAGATCCAAGCCGCAGGTCGCTGAGATCACGACAACAACCGTTCGATCCCTGCCCCAAAGGGGTGAGGTCGCTACGGGGAGGTAGACTGAAGAGTGTCTGGCCGGACGCACGCCCGATCATGCCCTGAACGCACCTGTGTGGGGTGCCGGGAGCGCGCGGCCAAGACGGAGCTGCTGCGCACCGTGGCGATCGAGGACGCATGCGTCCCCGATCCTCGCGGTACGCTGCCCGGCCGGGGTGCGTACGTACACCCCGCCCTGGTCTGTCTCGACCAGGCGGTACGCCGTCGGGCGTTCACGAGGGCACTGCGCGCCCCGGGAGCGCTCGACACAAAGGCGTTGCGCCGATACGTCGAGCAGACAACAGTTGCCGAGCAGGCAACACCGTAAGACGTGCCGCACGGGAGCGCCCGCGCGGCCCTGGTACCTCGCGAGTCGAAAGCAGGTCGAGATTGCGATGAGCACTCGATGAGTACGCGATGAGTACGCCCATGAACTAGCGACGGTCCGGCCGCAACCCGGACCTCAAAGGAGCGAAGTGGCTAAGGTCCGGGTATACGAACTCGCCAAGGAGTTCGGTGTGGAGAGCAAGGTCGTCATGGCCAAGCTCCAGGAACTCGGTGAATTCGTCCGATCGGCGTCTTCGACGATCGAGGCGCCCGTAGTGCGCAAGTTGACAGATGCCTTCCAGGGCGGTGGCAGCGGCAAGTCCGCCGCGAAGCCCGCCCCGCGCAAGGCCGCCCCCAAGCCCGCCCCCGCGCCGTCCCCGGCGCAGGCGGCCCGTCCGGCTGCTCCCAAGCCGCCGGCCCCCCCCAAGCCGGCCGCGGCCCAGCAGCCCGCGGCCCCGTCGGCGCCCGCGCCGGCCGCTCCCGGTCCGCGTCCGACGCCGGGTCCGAAGCCCGCCCCGCGTCCCGCCCCGGCGGCGCCCACCACCCCGGAGTTCACGGCCCCGCCGTCCGCTCCGGCGGCGCCCGCGGCCTCGGCCGCCCAGGGCCAGCGCCCCGCGGGCGCCCGTCCGGGTCCCGGCGCCCCCAAGCCCGGCGCCCGTCCCGCCGGTCCCTCCCAGGGCCAGCGCGACGGCGGCCGTCCGGCAGGCCAGGGTCAGCGTCCCGGCGGCGGCGCGCCGCGTCCGGGCGCCCGTCCGGCCGGTCCGCGTCCGGGCAACAACCCCTTCACCTCCGGCGGCTCCACCGGCATGGCCCGTCCGCAGGCGCCGCGTCCGCAGGGCGCGCGTCCCGGCGGCCCCGGCGCTCCCGGCGCCGGTCCCCGTCCCCAGGCGCCCGGCGCCCAGGGCGGCGGTCCTCGTCCCCAGGCTCCGGGCGGCCCCCGCCCGACCCCGGGCTCGATGCCGCGTCCGCAGGGCGGTCCCCGTCCCGGCGGCGGTCCCGCCGGTCCCCGTCCGAACCCGGGCATGATGCCGCAGCGTCCCGCTGCCGGCCCGCGTCCCGGCGGCGGCCCCGGCGGCCGCGGACCCGGTGGCGGCGGTCGTCCCGGCGGTGCCGGCGGCGGTCGTCCCGGCGGCGGCGGCTTCGCCGGCCGTCCCGGTGGCGGCGGTGGCGGCTTCGCCGGCCGTCCGGCCGGTCCCGGCGGCGGCGGTGGCGGCGGCTTCGCCGGCCGTCCGGGTGCTCCCGGAGCGGGCGGCGGTGGCCGTCCCGGCTTCGGCGGCCGTCCCGGCGGTCCCGGTGGCCGCGGTGGCACGCAGGGCGCCTTCGGCCGTCCCGGCGGTCCCGCCCGTCGTGGCCGCAAGTCGAAGCGGCAGAGGCGCCAGGAGTACGAGGCCATGCAGGCCCCGTCGGTCGGCGGCGTGATGCTGCCTCGCGGCAACGGCGAGACCATTCGCCTGTCGCGCGGTGCCTCGCTCACCGACTTCGCGGAGAAGATCAACGCCAACCCGGCGTCGCTCGTCGCCGTCATGATGAACCTCGGCGAGATGGTCACGGCCACCCAGTCCGTCTCCGACGAGACGCTGGAACTCCTCGCGGGCGAGATGAACTACACGGTTCAGATCGTCAGCCCCGAGGAGGAGGACCGCGAGCTGCTCGAGTCGTTCGACATCGAGTTCGGCGAGGACGAGGGCGACGAGGACGACCTGGTGGTCCGTCCGCCGGTCGTCACCGTCATGGGTCACGTCGACCACGGCAAGACCCGCCTCCTCGACGCCATCCGCAAGACGAACGTCATCGCGGGCGAGGCCGGCGGCATCACCCAGCACATCGGCGCCTACCAGGTGTCGACCGAGGTCAACGACGAAGAGCGCAAGATCACCTTCATCGACACCCCGGGTCACGAGGCGTTCACCGCCATGCGTGCCCGCGGTGCGAAGTCGACCGACATCGCGATCCTGGTCGTCGCGGCCAACGACGGCGTCATGCCGCAGACGGTCGAGGCGCTCAACCACGCCAAGGCGGCCGACGTCCCGATCGTCGTCGCGGTCAACAAGATCGACGTCGAGGGCGCCGACCCGACCAAGGTGCGCGGTCAGCTGACCGAGTACGGCCTGGTGGCCGAGGAGTACGGCGGCGACACCATGTTCGTCGACATCTCCGCCAAGCAGGGTCTGCACATCGACTCGCTGCTGGAGGCCGTGATCCTCACGGCCGACGCCTCGCTCGACCTGCGGGCCAACCCGAACCAGGACGCGCAGGGCATCTCCATCGAGTCCCGTCTCGACCGCGGCCGCGGCGCCGTGGCGACGGTCCTCGTGCAGCGCGGCACCCTGCGGGTCGGCGACACGATGGTGGTGGGCGACGCCTACGGCCGCGTGCGCGCCATGCTCGACGACAACGGCAACAACGTCGCCGAGGCCGGCCCGTCGACGCCGGTCCAGGTCCTGGGCCTGACCAACGTCCCGGGCGCGGGCGACAACTTCCTCGTCGTCGAGGAGGACCGCACCGCCCGCCAGATCGCCGAGAAGCGCGCGGCCCGCGAGCGCAACGCGGCCTTCGCCAAGCGCACGCGCCGCGTCTCGCTCGAGGACCTGGACAAGGTCCTCAAGGCCGGCGAGGTCCAGCAGCTGAACCTGATCATCAAGGGTGACGCCTCCGGATCCGTCGAGGCCCTCGAGTCCTCGCTGCTCCAGCTGGACGTCGGCGAAGAGGTCGACATCCGCGTCCTGCACCGCGGCGTCGGTGCGGTCACGGAGTCCGACATCGACCTGGCGATGGGCTCCGACGCCATCGTCATCGGCTTCAACGTCCGCGCGGCCGGCCGCGCGGCGCAGATGGCCGAGCGCGAGGGCGTGGACGTCCGCTACTACTCGGTCATCTACCAGGCGATCGAGGAGATCGAGGCGGCCCTCAAGGGCATGCTCAAGCCGGAGTACGAAGAGGTCGAGCTGGGCACGGCGGAGATCCGCGAGGTCTTCCGCTCCTCCAAGCTGGGCAACATCGCGGGTGTCCTCATCCGCTCCGGCGAGGTGCGACGCAACACCAAGGCGCGCCTCATCCGCGACGGCAAGGTCGTCGCGGAGAACCTCAACATCGAGGGTCTGCGTCGCTTCAAGGACGACGTCACCGAGATCCGCGAAGGCTTCGAGGGCGGTATCAACCTCGGAAACTTCAACGACATCAAGGTCGACGACGTCATCGCGACGTACGAGATGCGCGAGAAGCCGCGCTCGTAACGGGCACGGTTTCCGAGGCGGTCCGGTCCGGGGCCGGTCGACGGAGAGTAATTTCCGTCGATCGGCCCCGGCCGTTCGTTGTACGGTTCTGATGTCCCTGCCACGCGGATGGCGGGGCCATCGATCCCGTACCGGCGGGTGAACCGGCTGCACACATGTATGTGGGGACGCTGTCCTTCGACCTCCTCCTCGGCGACGTACGGTCGCTGAAGGAGAAGCGCTCCGTCGTCCGCCCGATCGTCGCCGAGCTGCAGCGGAAGTACTCCGTGAGCGCGGCGGAGGTGGACCATCTGGACCTCCACCGCAGGGCCGGCATCGGCCTCGCGATGGTGTCCGCCGACGCGGGGCATCTCACCGACGTACTGGACCGGTGCGAACGGCTGGTCGCCGCGCGCCCCGAAGTGGAACTGCTGTCCGTGCGACGGCGCTTCCACGGCGACGACGACTGAACCACGAACGAAGAGAAAGAACGGGAGACGGACCAGTGGCCGACAACGCGCGTGCCAAGAGGCTGGCGGACCTCATCCGAGAGGTGGTGGCCCAGAAGCTGCAGCGCGGGATCAAGGACCCGCGGCTCGGCTCGCACGTCACCATCACGGACACCCGGGTCACCGGTGACCTGCGGGAGGCGACCGTCTTCTACACCGTGTACGGGGACGAGGAGGAGCGGGCCGCCGCCGCCGCCGGACTGGAGAGCGCCAAGGGCGTCCTGCGCTCCGAGGTCGGCAAGGCCGCCGGGGTGAAGTTCACGCCGACGCTCACCTTCGTCGCCGACGCCCTCCCCGACACCGCCCGGACCATCGAGGACCTCCTCGACAAGGCCCGCGCCTCCGACGAGAAGGTGCGCGAGGCGGCCTCCCAGGCCAAGTACGCCGGTGAGCCCGACCCGTACAAGAAGCCGGGCGACGACGAGGACGACATCGCCGAATGAGCCGCGACACCACCACGCCCGACGGCCTTGTCATCGTCGACAAGCCGTCGGGCTTCACTTCGCACGACGTGGTCGCCAAGATGCGCGGGATCGCCAGGACCCGCCGCGTCGGCCACGCGGGCACCCTCGACCCGATGGCGACGGGCGTCCTCGTCCTCGGCGTCGAGAAGGCCACCAAACTCCTCGGCCACCTCGCGCTGACCGAGAAGGAGTACCTGGGCACCATCCGCCTCGGCCAGACCACCGTCACCGACGACGCCGAGGGCGAGATCACCGGGTCGGCGGACGCCTCGAAGGTCACCCGCGACGCCATCGACGCGGGCATCGCCAAGCTCACCGGCACCATCATGCAGGTGCCGTCCAAGGTCAGCGCCATCAAGATCAACGGCGTGCGCTCCTACAAGCGCGCCCGCGACGGCGAGGACTTCGACATCCCCGCCCGGCCCGTCACCGTCTCCTCCTTCGGGGTGTACGACGTCCGGGACGCCGTCGCCGAGGACGGCATCCCCGTGCTCGACCTGGTCGTCTCCGTGGTCTGCTCCTCCGGCACCTACATCCGCGCCCTCGCCCGCGACCTGGGCGCCGACCTGGGCGTCGGCGGACACCTCACGGCGTTGCGCCGCACGCGCGTCGGACCGTACCGGCTCGACGCGGCCCGCACCCTGGACCAGCTCCAGCAGGAGCTGACCGTCATGCCGATCGCCGACGCGGCGGCCGCCGCCTTCCCGCGCTGGGACATCGACGCCCGGCGCGCCCGGCTGCTCGGCAACGGCGTCCGGCTCGACATTCCCGAGGAGTACGCGGGCGCGGGCCCGGTGGCCGTCTTCGATCCCGAGGGCCGCTTCCTCGCGCTGGTGGAGGAGCAGCGGGGCAAGGCGAAGAGCGTGGCCGTATTCGGTTGACCGCCGGGGGACGTCCGGAGCCGCGCAGCCCCGCAGCCCAGCGGGGGCGCGTCGCCGTCGTCGGTGGGTTGCCGGTGGGGTCCGGGCCGCCGGGTCCGGACCCGGGAGGCGGCGCTGTCGGCGGCGGCCCGCCGCCCTGCCGGGCCGTGTCCGGACGCCTCCGCAGAGCGGGCGCCGCCTCTTCCGGTGGACGCCCCCGGGAGCGCTACCGGTCCGTCCGCCCGTGGAGCGGCGGTCACGGGGTGAGTCACTCCCGCCGCTCCACGGTCCCCCTCGGTTCCCCCACCCCTAGGAGCTGTCCAACGGCCGCCCCGCATTCACCCGTCCGGACGGGCGCTCGGAGTGAACCGGGGGAGCGCAGGGGGGCGCGTTGGCCGAGTGATCTTTCCGCCCGATCATCCCCGCCCTACGGTCGGAGCCAGGGCACGGGGACGCCCGTAAGGCACGGCGGGGAGGTTCGATCATGGCGGGACGCGGAGGGCGCGGCGACCATGCCCTGGTCCGCGTCCACGACGAGGCCGGCCGCCCACGCGGCGCCGGCATCGTCGCCGACCACCACGGCACGGTCCTGACCAGCCACGAGACCGTCGAGGGCCTCGACCGGATCGTCCTGCACACCGCCACCGGACGGCACTGCCGGGTCGCCGCCGCCGACGCCGTCACCCTCCTGCCCGAGCTGGACCTGGCGATCGTGCGCACCGAGGGCCTCGACGCGGACCCGGCTGCGCTCACCGCGCGGGAGGCGATCACGGCCGGCGCCTACGTGCGCATCGCCGCCGACGGCTGGCGCGAGGCCCGCGTGCTCGGCACGACCGGCGCGACCTACACGGCGGGCGGCCGCAGCCACGCCCTCGACGGCGTCCTGGAGCTGGCGATCGGCACGGCCGGCCGGGACGCCCTGCGCAGGGGCGGCGGCGCGGCCGGAGGACCCGTCGTCGACGCCGCGACCGGCGCGGTCGTCGCCGTCCTGGCCACCGGCCTGCGCTGCGGCGACCGCGACACCGGGTTCGCCGTGCCGCTGCGCCGCGCCCCGGGCGCCGGCCCCCTCGCCGAACTGCTCGCCCGCAACGCCGCGACGGTGCCCGCCTACGGCGCCGACCTCAACCTCGCGGGCGTCCTCGAACTGACCGCCACCTCGGTCGGGCAGGACGGCCCGCCCGCCGGGGGAACGGAGCCCGTCGAGCGCGCGGACGTCGCACGCGAACTAACCGCGTTCACGGCCGGCCCGGCCGCCGTGCTCGGCCTCGTCGGCCCACCCGGCAGCGGCCGTACGACCGAACTCGCGGCCCTCGCCGACCGCCGCGCCCGCGGCGACCGGCCCGCCCCCACGCTCTGGCTGCGCGGCGCCGACCTCGCGGACGCCGACGCCTCGCTCGCCGACGCCGCCCGCCGGGCGCTCACCCGCGCGGCCCGCATCGTCGCCGCCTCCGCATCCGCCTGCCCCGACGACCTCGGCGACACCGGCCCTGAACGTCTCGCGACGCTCGCCCACGAGGCCGGCCGGCCCCTGCTGCTCCTGCTCGACTCGCCCGAGGAGATGCCCCCGCTCCTCGCCCACCGGCTCGCGGAGTGGACCGCGGGCACGGCCGCCTGGCTGACGGAAACGGGCGCGCGGCTGGTGGTGGCGTGCCGGGAGGAGTACTGGGAGGTCGCGGGCGCGCACTTCCCGGCGGGGACGCTGCACACCGCACGCCGCCCCGACGGCGGGGCCGGCGGACTGCCGCCCTGCCTCCGCCTCGGCGACCTGAACCCCGGCGAGGCCCGAGAGGCGCGCGCCCGCCTCGGCCTCCCGGAGGACGCCCTCACCGCCTCCGACGCCCGCCACCCCCTCGCCCTCCGCCTCCTCGCCGAGGTCCGCGCCGCCCTCCCCGACGCCCCCGCGGGCGCCGCCCGCCTCGACCGGCACGAGGTCTTCGCGGCCCACCTCGACCTGCTCTGCCTGCGCGTCGCCGTCCGGCTCGCCGCCGGCAACGGCCTGCGCGGCACCGCCGTACGACGGCTCGCGGCCAAGGTCGCCGGACAGGTCCACCAGGCCGCGCGGCGCAGCCTGGGCCCCGGCCACGGCGAACTCGACCGCGAGACGTTCGAGACGCTGTTCCCCTGGGGCCCCGCACCCGCGACCCTCGGCGGCGGCACCGGCTGGGCCTCCGCCGTGCTCGCCGAGGGCCTCCTCGTCCCCGCGGGCGGCGGCTACCGCTTCGCCCACGAGGAACTCGCCGACTGGCTCCACGGTACCCACCTCGACCTGGACGAGGCCCTGCGCACCCTCGTCCACGGCGGCGTCCCGCACCCGCTCCCCGTCCCGCACCACCGCATCGGCCCCGTCGTCCAGGCCCTGCTCCTCGTCGCCCGGCAGCACGGCACCCACCAACTCGCCTCCCGCCTTCTGGAGTTGCTCGGGGCCCTGGAGGCGGACCCGGACTCCTGGTGGGCCGCCCGCCTGCTCGCCGAGGTCCTGCGCCGGGTACCGGACGCCACACCGTACGTCGGAGTCCTGCGCCTGCTCGCCGACGCCCTGGCCGGCAGACTGCGCCAACGGGTCGCCCATGCACAGGACTTCGCCCCCGACTTCTGGACCGGCCTGCCCCTGCCCCGCGCCGAGCGCGTCGACCTGCTGCGCCGCCTGCTCCCGGCCGACCCGCCGCACCGCCTCCTGGCGGACGCACCACTCCGGATGCCCGCGGACGCACCGCACCGAGGGCTCGCCGACTCCCCGACGTGCGCCGGGGCATACCGCGCCCCCGCGGCCCGGCACCGAGGACATGCCGAGGGCCGGTACCTGGACGCGGCCGCACGTCTGCTCGTCGCCGACCCCGCCGCCGTACAGCCGCTGCTCACCCGCTGGTTCGACGACGACCGCCCGCTGCCCTCGGCGCCCGACGCGACCGTGGCGACGGCCGCGCAGGCACTGCTGCACACCCACCGGCACCGGGCCCCCGACGCCCTCACCGAGGCCCTCGCCGACAGCGGGCACCGGCGCGCCGACGAACTGCTCGCCGTCCTCGCCCAGGAGGAGCCCGCCGCCCTGTGCCGGGCCGTGGACCGGTGGGCGCACGACGAGCGCCCCGCGCGGCGGGCGGCAGCGGTGACGTACGGCCTGCGCGCCGCGGCGCACGCCCGCACCGAGACCGACCGCGACCTGCTCCAGCACGCCGCCTTCGCCGTGCTCGCCCGCCCCGCCGAGACCGGCCTGCACGGCGGCGCCCTCGGCATCCTCCTCCACGATCCCCACACCCGCGCCCGTCACCTCCCGCGCGCGCTGGAACGCCTCGTGGCCTGCGACCCCGGCCTCCCGCCCGAAGCAGCGGCCGCCGCCCTGGCCACGCACCCCGAACCCGTCCTCGACGCCTTCCGCACCCGGCTGGCCCGCCCCGACCCGCAGGCCGCGCTGCTCGCCCTCGCCGACGCCGCCATGCCCCCGCTCGCCCACAGGGTCGCCGCCCTGATCGCGGAGTGCGTGACGCAGCGCCCGGAGACCGCCGCCTGCGTCGCCCGCTGGGCCGACAGCCGCCCGGCGCAGGGCCCTGCGGCCCGCACGGCGGCATTCGCCCTGGTCACCGCCCTCAAGGACACAGGCCCGCCCGCACTACGGGCCGCGCTGTCCGACGTACTGCCCCGCTTCGGCGCTCCCGACGCCCGCGACGCCCCCGGTGAAACTCCGCCCACGACGGCCGGGTCGCGTGCACCGGGTCACAGCGACCATGCCGATGCGGGCCGCACCGTCCCGGCATGGCACTCTTAGACCTGCGTAAGAGGCAGACGGGCAAGTACCGGCTTGGGTTCGGAGGAGCGGTCACAGTGCAGCGCTGGCGTGGCTTGGAGGACATCCCCGAGGACTGGGGACGCAGCGTCGTCACCATCGGCTCCTACGACGGCGTCCACCGAGGGCACCAGCTGATCATCCGGCACGCGGTCGAACGCGCCCGCGAGCTGGGCGTACCCGCGGTCGTCGTGACCTTCGACCCGCACCCCAGCGAAGTGGTCCGCCCCGGCAGCCACCCGCCGCTGCTGGCCCCGCACCACCGCCGCTGCGAGCTGATGGCCGGGCTGGGCGTGGACGCGGTCCTGATCCTGCCGTTCACGGCGGAGTTCTCGAAGCTGTCGCCGGCCGATTTCGTGGTCAAGGTCCTCGTCGACAAGCTGCACGCCAAGGCGGTCGTCGAGGGCCCCAACTTCCGCTTCGGTCACAAGGCCGCGGGCAACGTCGCCTTCCTGGCCGAGCAGGGCGAGGTCTACGACTTCGACGTCGACGTCGTCGACCTGTACGTGTCGGGCGAGGCGGGGGGCGGCGAGCCGTTCTCCTCCACGCTGACCCGCCGCCTGGTGGCCGAGGGCGACGTGGCCGGCGCCGCCGAGATCCTGGGCCGCCCGCACCGCGTCGAGGGCGTGGTCGTCCGCGGCGCCCAGCGCGGTCGCGAACTGGGCTTCCCCACCGCCAACGTGGACACCCTCCCGCACACCGCGGTCCCGGCCGACGGCGTCTACGCCGGCTGGCTGCACGCCCAGGGCGAGGCGATGCCGGCCGCGATCTCCGTGGGCACCAACCCGCAGTTCGACGGCACCGAGCGCACGGTGGAGGCGTACGCCATCGACCGCGAAGGGCTGGAGCTGTACGGGCTCCATGTGGCCGTCGACTTCCTCGCGTTCGTGCGCGGGCAGGCGAAGTTCGCGTCGCTGGAGGAACTCCTGGAGCAGATGGCCGAGGACGTGAAGCAGTGCCGTGAGCTGATCGGGGCGGCGGAGCAGCCGTCGCCGTAGGCGCGTGGGCGGTACGAACGAGGAAGGCGGCCGGCACCCCTTGGGGGCGCCGGCCGCCTTCTGCGTGCCGTGGCGTTGCTGTGCAGCACGCCGTGCTGTGCTGTGCCGTCCTGTGCGGGCGGCTCGGCGATGGCTGCTGGTTACTGCTCCGGGGGCGAGGGCTGCTGTCCCGGCTGGTGGGGGTGTGGGGGCTGCTGAGGCGGCTGGGTCTGTTGGGGCTGCTGCGGGTAGGCGTAACCGCCCTGGGAGTAGGGCTGCTGGCCGGGCTGCTGCGAGTACGGCGGCTGGGGCTGGGCGTAGGGCTGGCCGGGCTGCTGCGGGGGGTAGGGGCCGGGCTGCTGGGGGGCGTAGGGCTGCTGCTGGGGCGGGTAGTGCTGCCGGCCGGGGGCCGGGGACTGGCCGGGGAGCGGCTGGCCCGGGAGCGGCGGCGCGGCGACCGGCGGCGGGTTGCCGTCGCTGGTCCACAGCCCGTGCATCTGCTGATGCCGTACGAAGTCCTCGGCGACCATGGCCGCGAGGTTGAAGTACGCCTCCCGCACCTTGGGCCGCATCATGTCGAGGTCGACCTCGGCGCCGGCGGCGAGATGCTCGTCGAAGGGGACGACGATCACGCCCCGGCAGCGCGTCTCGAAGTGCGCGACTATGTCCTCCACCTTGATCATCTTGCCGGTTTCCCGCACCCCGGAGATCACGGTGAGGGAGCGGGAGACCAGGTCGGCGTACCCGTGCGCGGAGAGCCAGTCCAGCGTGGTGCTGGCGCTGCTGGCGCCGTCCACCGAGGGCGTCGAGATGATGATGAGCTGGTCGGCGAGATCGAGCACGCCGCGCATGGCGCTGTAGAGCAGGCCGGTGCCCGAGTCGGTGAGGATGATCGGGTACTGCTTGCCCAGCACGTCGATCGCGCGCCGGTAGTCCTCGTCGTTGAACGTCGTGGACACGGCCGGGTCGACGTCGTTGGCGATGATCTCCAGGCCGGACGGGGCCTGGGAGGTGAACCGCCGGATGTCCATGTACGAGTTGAGGTACGGGATCGCCTGGACCAGGTCGCGGATGGTGGCCCCGGTCTCGCGGCGCACCCGGCGGCCGAGCGTGCCGGCGTCCGGGTTGGCGTCGATCGCGAGGATCTTGTCCTGCCGCTCGCTGGCGAGGGTGGAACCGAGGGCGGTGGTCGTCGTGGTCTTGCCGACGCCGCCCTTGAGGCTGATGACGGCGATGCGGTAGCAGGACAGCACGGGCGTGCGGATCAGCTCCAGCTTCCGCTGCCGCTCGGCCTCCTCCTTCTTCCCGCCGATCTTGAACCGGGAGGAGGAGGCGGTGGGGCGACCGCTCTTCGCCTTCTGCTTCTTGTTGTTGAGCAGCCGGTCGGAAGACAGCTCGACGGCGGCGGTGTAACCGAGCGGCGCGGCACCGGGGTTGGTGGGCTGCCGCTGGTCGTGCTGCATGGGCTGGGGCCAGGCGGTGCCCAGACGGGGGTCGATGGGGGGTTGCGCCTGGGGCTGCGGCTGGGGGTGCTGGTCCGGCTGCGGCTGCGGCTGCGGCTGTGTCGGGGGTTGCGGCTGGGCCTGCGTCGTGGGGGCGGGGGACTGCGGGAAGCCGTAGGCGCCGGGCTGCGCGGGGGCGCCCTGGTTGGGGAAGCCGTAACCGGGCTGGGGGCCGAGGGCGTTGTCGGGAATCTGCGGCGGTGCGGTGGTGGCTTCCGGCTGGGCGGGCTGCGCCTGCGGCGGGGTGGGGGCCGCTGCGCTGTGCTGCGGGAAGCCGTAACCGGGCTGGGGCGCAGGGGGGTTGGGGGTGGCATGCGGCGCCTGCTGGGCGGGGGCCGGTGCGCCGGGGTGGGGGAAGCCGTAACCGGGCTGCTGGGGCTGGGGCTGAGGGGAAGCCGGGGCGGGCGCCGGGGGCTGCGGGGTCCAGGCGGTCGGCGCGGGCTGTGGCGGCTGCGGTTGGAAGGGCGGTTGCTGCGGCTGCTGTTGGTGCGGCGGGTTCGCTGCACCGGCGTCGGGCCGGGCGTGTGGCTGCACGGGCCACTGGGCCGCCGGCGCGGGAGCCGCGGGCTGGTACGACGGCGGAAGCGGGGGCACCCCGGCCTGCGGAGCCGGCGGGGGAGTGACCGCGGGAAGCGCGTCCTGGGGCTCGGCGTCCTCGGGGACGCTGTCCTCGGGCACATCGTCCTGCGGCGTGGCGTCGGCGGGAACGGCGTCGGCGGGCTCGTCGCTCCCGGGCTCGTCCTCGGACGCCTCACCGGCGGCGGGCTGACCGGCGGCGGGCTCGGCGTCGGTGGGCTCGGCGTCCTCCTCCGGCTCCCCGCTCTCCAAGTCGGCGTCGGAAGACGGCTCGTCGTCCTCGGAGGCCACGACGGCATCCTCGCCGCCGTCCTCGTCCTCTTCTTCGGCGTCGTCGTACGAGTCCTCGCGCACCTCACCGCCGGCGGTGCCGCCAGCCGCCCGCTCGGCGATCTCCCGCTTCAGCGCGACGGCCGAGAACCGCATCGTGGCGCCGCTCTCCAGATCACCGTTCCCGGTGTCGGCCTCGACCTCCGTCTCGGCCCCCTTCGAAGGGTCCGCGTCGGTCTCCTCCACCGCCGTCTCCTCGGCAACCGGAGGCGCCCCGAACCCCTGCACCGGAATGCTCGGCACAGCCGCAGGGGACGTCGGCTCCTGCCGCTGGGGCTCGAAGCCGCTCCCCACCGGCAACTTCGGCACGGCGATGGGCGCCCCGGTGGGCGGCGCCGGCGGCGTGTACGGCGCCCCGGCAGCCGGAACCGGCGGAGTGAAAGGGGCCCCCGGCGCCGGCGCGGGGGCAGGTGGAGTGAACGGAGCGCCCGGAGCGGGCGCCGGCGGCGGAGGCGTGAAGGGAGCGCCGGGCGCGATCCGAGGAGCCGTCCCTGCCGTCCCCGCCGCCCCTTGCATCGAATGGGGCGGCGGCGTCAGCCCCGGCAGAAACTCCGGAGGCGCCAGCGGCGGGGAAGCCGCGGACGAACCGGAGGAACCAGTGGAACCGGACCGGCCGGCGGATGCCCCGCCGGAGTCACCGGAACCGGCATCAGAGCCGTAGTCCCCGTCAGAACCCGGCACATTGGCCGGATCCGGCGCATCCGCCGAACCCGACGCGTCGGCCGGACCCGACGAAGGCCCCGCCCCCGACGGACTCGATGCCCCGGACGAACCCGACGACCCGCCGGCCCCCGAACTCCCCGCCGCGTTCTGCGTGTACCAGGCAGGCGGCGCATAGTCGATGGTGAACTCGCCCGTCGCCTCGACGGCGGACTCCGCGTCGGGCTGGTCGTCGCCGGGCGTCGCCCAGCCCCCGCGGATCCCGTCCCGATCGCTGCTCACAGTTCCTCCTGGTGTGGTCGAGCACCCTCATGCCGTGCTGGGGCGACCGTATTGCCGTCGTACGAGTCAGTGGGAGTCAGTGGGTTGTTCCCCGGGTCACCCTGGAACACGCAACCCCCCGCCCAGCCTAATCAACGAGGCGAGGGACCCGCCGGGCGCGTTCCTCTTCGGTCAAGCCGGCCGCCGTGCCACCCCGGGCAGCCCGGCCTCCGCATCCGTGGGCCGGGTCAGCACGTACTGCCGATCGCGTGCGCGCACCACAGGGTCACCCCGTCGGCGAGCGTGGGCAAGGGTTCGTACTCGGCGGACGGCAGGCGGCAGGCGGCGGACGCGAGCACACCGCCCATTGACCGCCGCCCTTCCGGGGCCGCTTCCTGGAAACGCCGAGGGCTTCGTCCTGCTGACCCCCGCTCCCCTGGTCCTCGCCTTGTTCGACGTCCACGCCTCGGCGCGCTCCACGACCGGCAACCGGACCGCCGCCCACCGGAGCTGACCCCCCGGTCACCTTCCTCCGGCCCAACAGGCATAGTGGGGGCGCGTTTTGCCTGCCCGACGGCGCCCGCCCCGGCACCCGCCCCCCCCCGCGACGCCACCAACGCACCCGCCCCCGCGACGCCACCAACGCACCAGCGCACCGATGCGCCGGCGCACCACAACGCCCCCAACGGCCCGGAGAAAAGGACCCTTTCGCGTGAGCTTCGGCCCACCCCCCTCCGTCTACACCCAGTCCGCCCTCACCGCCGAGACCCGGCAGAAGAAGCGCCGAACGAAGCGACTGTTCGGCGGCCTCGTCGCGGTCGCCCTCGTCGCGGCGCTCGGCGTCGGCGGCGCCCTCCTGCTCGCCCCCGACGAGGACGGCGAGCGCACCGCGGCCGAGGACGCCACGCCGACCGCGAAGCAGGGCAGGCTGGACGTCAGGGAAACGGTCGAGCGGCGGCCGGCCAGCGACCGGGGCGCCATGGCCGTACGGTTCTCCGTCGACGACATGAGCCCCGGCGAGCGGTACGAGATGCCGGGCCTGTGGGCCACCGACAAGATCCTCGCCAAGGGCATCAACCGCACCCTCGTCGGCATCGGGATCGGCACCGACGCCGCACCCGGCGAAGAGGCGTGGAAACTCCCCCTCGACGGACCGATCTGCGGCAAGACCCGGCACGTCACCGGCGAGAACCGCACGGCCGTGCTGTTCCGCGAGAGCCGGAGCGAGGACGCGCACTGCAACCGCGTCGCCTTCGTCGACCTCGACGACGGCACCAAGGTGTGGCAGGCGGAAATACCCGTCGCCGGCCAGAGCGACGACGCTCCCGCCAACGCCGCCGTCCAGCGGGATCCCGGCGTCACGCTGATCTCCGGCACCGTCGCGGTGACCTGGGGCGGCGGCACGGACGCGTACAGCATGGACACCGGCAAGCGGCGCTGGCGCGTGGAGGGCGAGGACGCGGGCGCGTGCGGGTCGGACGGCGCGGGCGGCGGCCCCGCCCTGCTCGTGCGGTACTCCTGCCCGGACCCCGACGCGCCGCTCGGTTCGTCCGAGGCGCTGACGTACAAGATCCGCGCCCTCGACCCGGAGACCGGCGCGACCCGGTGGACGTACGAACCCGCCAAGGGCGTCCGCGACGTCCGGATCGTCTCCACCGACCCGGTCGCCCTCGCCACCGCCGCCGGCGACGTCGGCATCACCGAGATCCTCTCCCTGGACGGTGACGGCAAGCGCCGCGCCACCGTCCGCCTGGAGAACGGCGCGTACGTCGCCGAGTGCGCCGACGAGGTCGACCACGTGGCCGCCGACGACTGCCCCACCATCGTCGCCGGCGCCGGCCAGGTGTTCCTCACCAGCAAGGAGCAGGGCGACCTCGTCAACAACGCCAACTGGGTCGTCGGCTTCGACCTGGCGACCGGCAGGACCGTCAAGAAGTTCGAATCCGGCCGCAACTCCCTGCTCCGCCCGCTGCGCATGAGCGGCGATCGCCTCCTCGCCCTGCGCGAGAGCAGCGACCACATCACGCCCATGGGCCTGGTCGCCCTGGATCCGAAGACCGGGGCGGAGACCCCGTACCTCTACTTCGACCTGCCCTCCGAGGCGTGGAACCTCACCTCGGTGACCCTGGCCGACGCCGTCGTCCAGAACGGACGGATCTTCTTCGGCGCGAAGGCCGCGGACGGGCCGTCCGAGGAGGACGGCAAGGCGTGGACCTGGCTCGCCCTCGGCATCGAGAGCGACGTCCCGCGGAAGAAGTAGCCGCCGGCGCCGCATCCAGCCGGACGGGGCCCCTCGGCCGCCGGGGTGCCAACAACCGCCGACCACGCGGGGCTCCCGCTCCCCTGCCGACCACCGGGGGTCCCGCCCCCGTCGGCTACTGGGCCTCCAGCCCTCCGTTGTGCGGCGCCGGCTCCAGGTCGAACTCGCCGTCCCGCGCGCCCAGCACGAAGGCGCGCCACTCCGCCTCCGTGTACCGCAGCACGGTGCCGGGGTCGAGCGACGAGCGCATGGCCACGGCGCCGCCGGGCAGGTAGGCGATCTCCACCCGCTCCTCGTGCTCCTCCGTGCCCGGCGCGCAGTGCCATTCGACACCCGAGATGTCGAGCGCGTAGAGCTCGTCCCGCTCCCGCTCCTTGCGCGCCTTCATCTCCGCTTCCGTCTCCGCCATGCCGCAGCGACCCCTTCCCGACGTTGCGCTCCGTGCGTGCCCACGACGAACGGCTCGAGCAGCCTCGGACACCACGAGCGCTCCCATGGACGCGATGAACGGGGCTCACCCTAGTGGCCGCGTGCGGCTCCATCGAGCGGTTACCGGGCCGCGGTCGGGACGTCCGCCACCTGCTGGTACCCTGAGTGACGGCCGTTTGTGTACGCACCCCCGGAGCGCCGCTCTGGAGGCCGCGCCCAGCGGATCCCCGCCTCCCGAGTAACGGAAGCTCCCCCGCGATGCAGACCGGGGGCACTCGGTGGCCCGTCTCAGACCATGAGGAGTACGCGTGTCGCTCGACGCCGCAGTGAAGAAGCAGATCATCTCCGAGTTCGGTACCAAGGAGGGCGACACCGGCTCCCCCGAGGTCCAGGTGGCCCTGCTGTCCCGTCGGATCTCCGACCTGACGGAGCACCTCAAGACCCACAAGCACGACCACCACTCCCGTCGTGGTCTGCTGATCCTGGTCGGCCAGCGCCGCCGGCTGCTGCAGTACCTCGCCAAGAAGGACATCCAGCGCTTCCGTGCGCTGGTCGACCGCCTCGGCATCCGCCGCGGTGCGGCGGGCGCCAAGTAAGACGCCGCGAAGGGAGCGGTTCCCAACGATCGGGGACCGCTCCCTTTGCTGTACGTGCGCACTGTCACCGCCCCTTTGTAGTGTGGTAGCACAACGCACGACCCAGCACGACGCACGACCCAGTACAGAGCACGACCCAGTACAGAGCACGACGCACGACCACAACGCACGACACAACGTGATGAGGCCCGCCCCACGGGGGTACGCCTACATCACGTACACCGAATGAGGAGAAGCGCACCTCGCCGCCGCCGGTCCTCGGTAGTGGCCCCCGGGGGGAAGCGAGCCCCGGGTGCTTCGATCGAAGACCGGCCCGCACCAGACGGAGCGCTTCTCCGCAACCGTCCCCCGGCCACACGGGCACGGAGGGACGAAGACGAGGAGAAAACACTAGTGGAGAACGAGACCCACTACGCCGAGGCCGTCATCGACAACGGCGCGTTCGGCACCCGCACCATCCGCTTCGAGACGGGCCGCCTGGCCAAGCAGGCCGCAGGCTCCGCCGTGGCCTACCTGGACGACGACACCATGGTGCTGTCGGCCACCACCGCCTCCAAGAACCCCAAGGACCAGCTCGACTTCTTCCCCCTGACGGTGGACGTCGAGGAGCGGATGTACGCCGCCGGCAAGATCCCCGGCAGCTTCTTCCGCCGCGAGGGCCGGCCCTCCGAGGACGCCATCCTCACCTGCCGCCTCATCGACCGCCCGCTGCGCCCGTCCTTCAAGAAGGGCCTGCGCAACGAGATCCAGGTCGTCGCGACGATCATGGCGCTCAACCCCGACCACCTGTACGACGTCGTGGCGATCAACGCCGCCTCCGCGTCCACTCAGCTGGCCGGCCTGCCCTTCTCCGGCCCGATCGGCGGCGTCCGCGTCGCGCTGATCCGCGGCCAGTGGGTGGCGTTCCCGACGCACACCGAGCTGGAGGACGCCGTCTTCGACATGGTGGTCGCGGGCCGCGTCCTGGAGGACGGCGACGTCGCGATCATGATGGTCGAGGCCGAGGCCACCGAGAAGACCATCAAGCTCGTCGAGGGCGGCGCCGAGGCCCCCACCGAGGAGGTCGTCGCCGCCGGTCTCGAGGCCGCGAAGCCCTACATCAAGGTCCTCTGCAAGGCCCAGTCGGACCTCGCCGCCAAGGCCGCCAAGCCGACCGCCGAGTTCCCGATCTTCCTGGACTACCAGGACGACGTGCTCGAGGCGCTCACCGCCGCCGTCAAGCCCGAGCTGGCCCAGGCGCTCACCATCGCCGGCAAGCAGGAGCGCGAGGCCGAGCTGGACCGCGTCAAGACCCTCGCCGCCGAGAAGCTCCTGCCGGAGTTCGAGGGCCGCGAGAAGGAGATCTCCGCCGCGTACCGCTCGCTCACCAAGCAGCTGGTCCGCGAGCGCGTGATCAAGGAGAAGAAGCGCATCGACGGCCGCGGGCTGACGGACATCCGCACCCTGGCCGCCGAGGTCGAGGCCATCCCGCGGGTTCACGGATCCGCCGTGTTCGAGCGTGGCGAGACCCAGATCCTGGGCGTCACCACCCTCAACATGCTCCGCATGGAGCAGCAGCTGGACACCCTCTCCCCGGTGACCCGCAAGCGCTACATGCACAACTACAACTTCCCGCCGTACTCCACCGGCGAGACCGGCCGCGTCGGCTCCCCGAAGCGCCGCGAGATCGGCCACGGCGCCCTCGCCGAGCGCGCCCTGATCCCGGTCCTGCCGACGCGCGAGGAGTTCCCCTACGCGATCCGCCAGGTGTCCGAGGCGCTCAGCTCCAACGGCTCGACGTCCATGGGCTCGGTCTGCGCCTCCACCATGTCGCTGCTGAACGCCGGTGTGCCGCTGAAGGCCCCCGTCGCCGGCATCGCCATGGGCCTGATCTCCCAGGAGATCGAGGGCGAGACGCACTACGTCACCCTCACCGACATCCTCGGTGCCGAGGACGCCTTCGGCGACATGGACTTCAAGGTCGCCGGCACCAAGGACTTCGTGACCGCCCTCCAGCTCGACACCAAGCTGGACGGCATCCCCGCCTCCGTCCTGGCCGCGGCCCTCAAGCAGGCCCGCGACGCCCGCCTCCACATCCTCGACGTGATGATGGAAGCGATCGACACCCCGGACGAGATGTCCCCCAACGCACCGCGGATCATCACCGTCAAGATCCCGGTCGACAAGATCGGCGAGGTC
The DNA here is from genome assembly GCF_040611575.1 of Streptomyces sp. NPDC006610. Classification (NCBI taxonomy): domain Bacteria; kingdom Bacillati; phylum Actinomycetota; class Actinomycetes; order Kitasatosporales; family Streptomycetaceae; genus Streptomyces; species Streptomyces sp. NPDC006610. The sequence continues at coordinate 7,836 of NZ_JBEXOP010000013.1, read as the reverse complement.
ATCGGCCCCAAGGGCAAGATGATCAACCAGATCCAGGAGGACACCGGCGCCGAGATCACCATCGAGGACGACGGCACGATCTACATCGGCGCCGCCGACGGCCCCTCCGCCGAGGCCGCCCGCGCCACGATCAACGGCATCGCCAACCCGACGATGCCCGAGGTCGGCGAGCGCTATCTCGGTACGGTCGTGAAGACGACGACGTTCGGCGCGTTCGTCTCCCTGCTCCCCGGCAAGGACGGCCTGCTGCACATCTCGCAGATCCGCAAGCTGGCCGGCGGCAAGCGCGTGGAGAACGTCGAGGACGTCCTCGGCGTGGGCGCCAAGGTCCAGGTCGAGATCGCCGAGATCGACTCCCGCGGCAAGCTCTCCCTCATCCCCGTGATCGAGGGCGAAGACGCCGCCGACGACCAGAAGGACGACGCCGACCAGTGACGTCCCGCAGCTCCACGGCGACGGCCCGCCCCTCCTCGGAGGCGCGGGCCGTCGCCCGTACCCAAACCCTCATCAAGGGGACGAACGGCATCGGCACCGTCCGCAAGACAACCCTCCCGGGCGGCCTGCGCGTCGTCACCGAGACCCTGCCCTCCGTGCGCTCCGCCACCTTCGGCATCTGGGCGCACGTCGGCTCCCGCGACGAGACGCCGTCGCTCAACGGCGCCACGCACTACCTGGAACACCTCCTCTTCAAGGGCACCGACCGCCGCTCCGCCCTGGACATCTCCTCCGCCATCGACGCGGTCGGCGGCGAGATGAACGCCTTCACGGCCAAGGAGTACACGTGCTACTACGCGCGCGTGCTCGACGCCGACCTGCCGCTCGCCATAGACGTGGTCTGCGACATGCTGACCGGCTCGCTGATCCGCGAGGACGACGTCGACGTCGAGCGCGGCGCCATCCTCGAAGAGATCGCCATGACGGAGGACGACCCCGGCGACTGCGTGCACGACCTGTTCGCGCACACCATGTTCGGCGACAACCCGCTCGGCCGCCCGGTCCTCGGCACCGTCGACACGGTCAACGCCCTCACCGCCGACCGCATCCGCCGCTTCTACAAGAAGCACTACGACCCCACCCACCTGGTCGTCGCCTGCGCCGGCAACATCGACCACAACAAGGTCGTACGGCAGGTCCGCGCAGCCTTCGAGAAGGCCGGCGCCCTCACCGACCCGAGCGCCGTGCCCGTCGCCCCGCGCGGCGGCCGGCGCGCCCTGCGCACCGCCGGCCGGGTGGAACTGGTCGGCCGCAAGACCGAGCAGGCCCACGTCGTCCTCGGCATGCCCGGCCTCGCCCGCACCGACGAGCGCCGCTGGGCCCTCGGCGTGCTCAACACCGCCCTCGGCGGCGGCATGTCCTCCCGGCTCTTCCAGGAGGTCCGGGAGAAGCGCGGGCTGGCGTACAGCGTGTACTCGTACACCTCCGGCTTCGCCGACTGCGGGCTGTTCGGCGTCTACGCCGGCTGCCGGCCGTCGCAGGTCCACGACGTGCTCCGGATCTGCCGCGACGAACTCGACCACGTCGCCGAGCACGGACTGTCCGACGACGAGATCGGCCGCGCCATCGGCCAGCTCCGCGGCTCCACCGTCCTCGGCCTGGAGGACACCGGCGCGCTGATGAACCGTATCGGCAAGAGCGAGCTGTGCTGGGGCGAGCAGATGTCCGTCGACGACATGCTGGCCCGGATAGCCTCGGTCACCCCGGACGACGTCCGCGCGGTCGCCCGCGACATCCTGGGACACCGGCCCTCCCTGTCGGTCATCGGCCCCCTCAAGGACAAGCAGGCCGCCCGGCTGCACGACGCCGTCGCATGACCGTGACGCCGTCGGTCCAACCCACCCGGTAAGGAAGCAACGAACATGAGCAAGCTGCGCGTGGCGGTCCTCGGCGCCCAGGGCCGCATCGGCTCCGAGGCGGTACGGGCGGTCGAGGCCGCCGACGACATGGAGCTGGTCGCCGCCCTCGGCCGGGGCGACAAGCTGGAGACCCTCGCCGAGAACGGCGCCCAGGTCGCCGTCGAGCTGACCACCCCGGCCTCGGTCATGGGCAACCTCGACTTCTGCGTACGGCACGGCATCCACGCCGTCGTCGGCACCACGGGGTGGACCGACGAGCGCCTCGCGCAGCTGGAGGGCTGGCTGGCCCAGTCCCCGGAGACGGGCGTGCTCATCGCGCCCAACTTCTCCATCGGGGCCGTGCTCACCATGCGGTTCGCGCAGCTCGCCGCGCCCTACTTCGAGTCCGTCGAGGTCGTCGAACTGCACCACCCGAACAAGGTCGACGCCCCCAGCGGCACCGCCACCCGCACCGCCCAGCTCATCGCCGCCGCCCGCCGCGAGGCCGGCACGGCGCCGGCGCCGGACGCCACGGTGACGGCCCTGGACGGAGCGCGCGGCGCGAACGTCGACGGGGTCCCGGTGCACGCGGTGCGCCTGCGCGGGCTCCTCGCGCACCAAGAGGTCCTGCTGGGCGGCGAGGGCGAGACCCTGACCGTCCGGCACGACTCGCTGCACCACAGCAGCTTCATGCCGGGCATCCTGCTGGGCGCGCGCCGCGTGGTGACGACCCCGGGCCTGACCTTCGGCCTGGAACACTTCCTGGACCTGGGCTGACACCGTCATGCGCGCCAAGCTCACCTACGCCCTCACGGCCGCCGTCCTGGTCTTCTATTTCCTCCTGGTCGGCAGCCGAGGCATCCTGCTCATCGAGGCCGGCACCCCGCTGACGGTCGCCCTCGGCGTCTCGGTGCTGATCCTGCCGGCGATCGGCCTGTGGTTCCTGTGGAAGAACACCCAGTTCGTCCGCAGGGCCAACCGTCTCGCCGCGGAGCTGGAGGCGGAGGGCGGCCTGCCCGTCGACGAGCTGAAGCGCCTGCCCAGCGGCCGGATCGACCGCGAGTCGGCAGACGAGGTCTTCGCCCGCCGCAAGGCCGAGACGGAGGCGGCCCCGGACGACTGGCGCACCTGGTTCCGGCTCGCCGTCGCCTACCACGACGCCCGCGACACCCCGCGCGCCCGCAAGGCGATGCAGCGGGCGATCGCCCTGCACGACGGCAGGGAGCCCGCCGACGCGTGACGCACGAGAGGGGCCGGTCCACGGACCGGCCCCTCTCGTGTCGCCGTCGACCGGCTCAGCCCTGCCGCCGGTACTCCTCGGCCCACGCCTCCACCGAGTCCGCCGCCCGGTCGAACGCCCCGGGCCGCGCCAGGAAATCCGCGTTATGAGTGGTCAGCAGCATGGTGGTGTCCTGCCCCCGTACGTGGATCAGCGCCTGCCCCTGCACCGCGCGGGGCAGCCCCAGCCAGCGCACCGGCTGCTGCACCGTGCGCACCGAGCCGACCCGCTGCCACGGCGCCGTGCGCGTGCTCAGGAAACGCACCTGACGCAGCCCGGCCGCGCTCACCCACACGCCCATCCGCAGCAGCCGCAGGGCGCACACGATGGCCAGGAGCGCGATCCCGAACACCACACCGGCGGACGACACGGTCCCGGTCAGCGCGATGATCACTGCGGCGAACAGCACGTAGGAGGCGAGCAGCAGACAGATCGCGGCGGCGCCCACCCGCCAGGGACCCGGGCGGTAGGGCCGCCGCCAGCGGTCACGGTCGTCGAACGGCAGCGCGACGTCGTCCGCCGCGTCGAAGGCTCGGTCGGCCGTCAGGAAAGGCAGGGGCACGGCGGGTCCTCACTCAATCCACGCATGGGCTGTGCCCGGTGAGGCTACCGAGCCCCGCCCCGGCTCACCACCCTCGGGGGTCCGTCCGGGTTCGCCCCGCTCACCGCTCAATGGACGCCCGGGCACGCCGGGCCCGCCGCTGGGCGCGTCAGCTCCGGGCGGGGGCGACTGCGTCGCACGCTCGCCCAACCGCAGGGGTGGTCGGGTCGCGCGAGGGCGGGGACGTAGAGTGACGTCCGACCGACGAGATGGGAAGGACCCTCCGAACCGTGACCCCCACCCCCGACGAGTTCAAGATCGAGCTCCGCAGCGACGTCTCCGTCGAGCTGGTCAAGCACGCCGCGTCCGACACCGACGTACTGTTCGCGGCCCGGGTCTCCACCGTCGGAGAGCAGTCCCTGGACGAGCTGAAGAAGGACCCGGAACGTTCCAAGGGCCTGATCAATTACCTGATGCGGGACCGGCACGGCAGCCCCTTCGAGCACAACTCGATGACCTTCCTCATCAGCGCCCCGATCTTCGTGTTCCGCGAGTTCATGCGGCACCGCGTCGGCTGGTCCTACAACGAGGAGTCGGGCCGCTACCGGGAGCTCCAGCCGGTTTTCTACGTGCCGGACCCCTCCCGCAAGCTCGTCCAGCAGGGCCGCCCCGGCAAGTACGTCTTCGTCGAGGGCAGCGAGGAGCAGCACGAGCTGGTCACCCGCACGATGGAGGACTCCTACCGCCAGGCCTACGCGGCCTACCAGGAGATGCTCACGGCCGGGGTCGCCCGCGAGGTCGCCCGCTCGGTCCTTCCCGTCGGCCTGTACTCGTCGATGTACGCCACCTGCAACGCCCGTTCGCTGATGCACTTCCTCGGTCTGCGCACCCAGCACGAGCTGGCCAAGGTGCCGTCCTTCCCGCAGCGCGAGATCGAGATGGTCGGCGAACGGATGGAGGCCGAGTGGGCCGGGCTCATGCCGCTCACCCACGCCGCCTTCAACGCCAACGGCCGCGTGGCGCCGTAGCGCACGCCGGGCCGACGAAGTGTCCGTATTGCGGCATTTGTAGAAGTTCATCTAGCCTGATCAAACGGACCCGGCACTGCTTGAACCCCCGAGCAGGCAGTGCCGGGCTCCGCATATGTCAGGACTTTCCCCGCACCCCGAGGGAAGACCAGGCCCTGAGCAACGAGTAGCGTGTAACCCATGGCTCCGACCTCCACTCCGCAGACCCCCTTCGGGCGGGTCCTCACCGCCATGGTCACGCCCTTCACGGCGGACGGCGCACTCGACCTCGACGGCGCGCAGCGGCTCGCCGCCCACCTGGTGGACGCAGGCAACGACGGCCTGATCGTCAACGGAACCACCGGCGAGTCGCCCACCACCAGCGACGCGGAGAAATCGGACCTCGTACGAGCGGTCCTGGAGGCGGTCGGCGACCGGGCCCACGTCGTCGCCGGCGTCGGCACCAACGACACCCACCACAGCATCGAACTCGCCCGCGCCGCCGAACGCACCGGCGCGCACGGCCTGCTCGTCGTCACGCCGTACTACAACAAGCCCCCGCAGGAGGGTCTGTACCGGCACTTCACCGCCGTCGCCGACGCCACCGGCCTGCCGGTCATGCTGTACGACATCCCCGGGCGCAGCGGCGTGCCCATCAACACCGAGACGCTGGTCCGCCTGGCCGAGCACCCGCGGATCGTCGCCAACAAGGACGCCAAGGGCGACCTGGGCCGCGCGAGCTGGGCCATCGCGCAGTCGGGGCTCGCCTGGTACTCCGGCGACGACATGCTCAACCTACCGCTGCTCTCCGTCGGCGCGATCGGTTTCGTCTCCGTCGTCGGCCACGTCGTCACCCCCGAGCTGCGCCAGCTGATCGAGGCGTACACCACGGGCGACGTCCAGAAGGCCACCGAGATCCACCAGAAGCTGCTCCCGGTGTACACCGGCATGTTCCGCACCCAGGGCGTCATGACCACCAAGGCCGCGCTCGCCCTCCAGGGCCTGCCCGGCGGCCCGCTGCGCCTGCCCATGGTCGAACTGACGCCCCAGGAGGTCGAGCAACTCAAGATCGATCTTGCTGCGGGCGGGGTACAGCTCTGACATCGGACTTTCGCCCGACCGGGCGTGAACACTTCACAACTGAATACGCGGGCCACCGGTGTCCGCATCCATCACTGACAACTGCTCATGCACGAACGTCACGCGCGCCACGTGCCCACCGGTACGTGGCGCGCGTGGTGAGGAGAGTCTTTTGAGTCATCCGCATCCTGAACTCGGCCCGCCCCCGCCGCTCCCCGCAGGCGGCCTGCGGGTCACCCCGCTCGGCGGCCTCGGCGAGATCGGCCGAAACATGACGGTCTTCGAGTACGGCGGCCGCCTGCTGATCGTCGACTGCGGAGTGCTCTTCCCGGAGGAGGAGCAGCCCGGAATCGACCTGATCCTGCCGGACTTCACGTCCATCCGGGACCGCCTCGACGACATCGAGGGCATCGTCCTCACCCACGGCCACGAGGACCACATCGGGGGTGTCCCCTTCCTCCTCAAGGAGAAACAGGACATCCCGCTGATCGGCTCCAAGCTGACCCTCGCGCTCATCGAGGCGAAGCTCCAGGAGCACCGCATCCGCCCGTACACGCTCGAGGTCGCCGAGGGCCACCGCGAGCGCATCGGCCCCTTCGACTGCGAATTCGTCGCCGTCAACCACTCCATCCCGGACGCGCTGGCGGTCGCCATCCGCACCCCCGCCGGCATGGTCGTCCACACCGGCGACTTCAAGATGGACCAGCTGCCGCTGGACAACCGCCTCACGGACCTCCACGCCTTCGCACGGCTGAGCGAGGAAGGCATCGACCTTCTCCTCTCCGACTCCACGAACGCCGAGGTCCCCGGCTTCACGCCGCACGAGCGCGACATCTCCAACGTCCTGCGCCAGGTCTTCGGCAGCGCCCGCAAGCGGATCATCGTGGCGAGCTTCGCCAGTCACGTCCACCGCATCCAGCAGATTCTGGACGCGGCGCACGAGTACGGCCGGCGCGTGGCGTTCGTCGGCCGCTCCATGGTCCGCAACATGGGCATCGCCCGCGACCTGGGCTACCTCCGGGTCCCGCCCGGCCTGGTGGTGGACGTCAGAACCCTCGACGACCTGCCCGACCACGAGGTGGTCCTGGTCTGCACGGGCTCCCAGGGCGAGCCCATGGCGGCACTGTCGCGGATGGCCAACCGGGATCACCAGATCCGTATCGTCTCCGGCGACACCGTGATCCTCGCGTCGTCCCTGATCCCCGGCAATGAGAACGCGGTCTACCGCGTGATCAACGGCCTGACCCGCTGGGGCGCCAACGTCATCCACAAAGGCAACGCCAAAGTCCACGTCTCCGGTCACGCCTCGGCGGGCGAGCTGCTGTACTTCTACAACATCTGCCGGCCGCGCAACCTGATGCCGGTCCACGGAGAGTGGCGCCACCTGCGGGCCAACGCCGAGCTGGGAGCCCTCACCGGCGTCCCGCACGACCGCATCGTGATCGCCGAGGACGGAGTCGCCGTCGACCTCGTCGAGGGCAGGGCGAAGATCTCCGGCAAGGTCCAGGCGGGCTATGTGTACGTCGACGGCCTCTCGGTCGGTGACGTCGGCGAGCCGGCGCTCAAGGACCGCAAGATCCTCGGCGAGGAGGGCATCATCTCGGTCTTCGTCGTCGTGGACTCGTCCACCGGCAAGATCACGGGCGGCCCGCACGTCCAGGCCCGCGGCTCCGGCATCGAGGACTCCGCCTTCGACGTGGTCCTGCCGAAGATCACGGAGACCCTGGAACGCTCGGCCCAGGACGGCGTGGTCGAACCTCACCAGCTGCAGCAGCTCATCCGCCGCACCCTGGGCAAGTGGGTCTCCGACACCTACCGTCGCAGGCCCATGATCCTCCCGGTGGTCGTGGAGGTCTGAGGTCCGACGGAGCGGGGCCCCTCGATTTGCATCGGGGCGCTCCGCTCCAGTACGTTTACGGCTCGCCTCGCAGGGAACCCGGGTGCCTCGTGCCCCGCCCGAGCGGGGTGGAATTCCGGCTCAGAACTTCTGATAAAGTCGGAGCCGCCGGAAAGGGAAACGCGGAAGCGGGAACCTGGAAAGCACCGAGGAAATCGGATCGAAAAGATCTGATAGAGTCGGAAACGCAAGACCGAAGG